>JAENWR010000055.1 GCA_016649895.1 Acidimicrobiia bacterium
CTCGTCGCAGATGATGACCTCGGGATCGACGATGAGGGCGCGAGCGATCGAGATGCGCTGGCACTGGCCACCGGAGAACTGGTGGGGACGCCGACCACCGGACTGCTCGATATCGAGGCCGACGGCGCTCAGGATGTCGGCCACCCGCTCGTCCTTGCCCTCCTTCTCGTGCCACACGACGAGGGGATCGGCGACGATGTCGGCGACCTTCCGCCGGGGGTTCAGCGACGAGATCGGGTCCTGGAAGATCATCTGCACCTTGCGACGCACCGCGCGAAGCTCGGCGCGGGGCAGCGACGTGAGGTCCTTGCCCATGAACCGGATCGATCCTGATGTCGGTGCAGGTAGCTGCATGATGGCGCGGCCGGTGGTCGACTTCCCGCAGCCCGACTCACCCACCAGCCCCAGCGTCTCGCCGCGCTTCACGTCGAAGCTGATGCCCGAGACCGCATGCACCTTCCGGTTGCCACCTGCGGGGAACTCCACCACCAGATCCTCGACCCGGAGGACGATGTCGTCGTCGTCGCGGAGGTGAGCCGTTCCTGACCCGGCCATCAGACCATCTCCTTCACGATCTGGGTTCCCGCGGCGGTCTCGCCGCGATGCGTGTTGCGGTCGCGCGCCTCAGTCCACTCGGGGGTCCCGACGGGGTACCAGCATGCGAACTGGTGCTCGGGGTCCTCGCTCGGCATGAGCGGCGGCACCTCGACGAGGCACCGCTCCTGGGCGTAGGGGCAGCGAGGGCTGAACGGACAGCCGTCGGGTGGGTTCATCATGTCGGGAGGTCGGCCCGGGATCGCCCGGAGCCGGACGTGGGTGGGGCCCGTGAGCCGCGGCAGCGCGTTGATCAGTGCCTCGGTGTACGGCATGCGGGTGTGGGCGAACAGGGTGGCCGTGGGTGCCGTCTCCACCACCTTGCCCGCGTACATCACGGCGATCCGGTCGCTGCGCCCACGCACCACCGCCAGGTCGTGGGTGACAAGGATGAGCGCCATGTCACGCTCCACCTGCTGCACCTTGAGCAGGTCGAGGATCTGCGCCTGGACCGTGACGTCGAGTGCCGTCGTGGGCTCGTCGCCGAACAGCAGACGTGGGTTGCACGCCAGGGCGATGCCGATGGTGACGCGCTGGCGCATGCCGCCCGAGAACTCGTGCGGGTAGCGGCCCACGGCCCGCTGCGGCTCAGGGATCCCCACCGACCTCAGCAGGTCGACGGCCCTCTCCGTCGCCTCTCGGCGGCTGAGGTCGAGGTGGTACCTCAAGGCCTCGGTGAACTGCGCGCCCACGCGCTTCACGGGGTTCAGAGACGTCATCGGATCCTGGAAGACCATCGCCATCTCGGTCCCCCAGTACTTCCGAAGGTCGCGGGGGCTCAACGAGGAGATCTCCCGGCCGTCGAAACGCACGGTCCCCGTCACGTGGTTGCGGCCACCGTCGCCGACGAGGCCCATGACAGCACGGGACAACACCGTCTTGCCCGACCCGCTCTCACCGACGATCCCGAGGGTCTCCCCCTGGTCGAGGCTGAGCGACACGCCGTTGACGGCGTGGACACGGCCCCGGTCGGTGTCGAACCTGACGTAGAAGTCCTCGACCTCGAGGAGTGGGCCTTCGCGGGGCGTGGCCGAGCTGGGCGACTTCACAGCGAGCTCTCCCTCACGTCGAACCTCTTCCTCAGTCGTTCACCGATCACGTTGAACGCCAGCACGGTGACGAACATCACCGCGCTCGGAACCATGGCGATGTGCGGCGTGTGCGTCAACGAGATGCGCCCTCCTGCGATCATCCCGCCCCAACTCGCGGTGGGAGGCGTGACGCCGAGCCCCAGGAAGCTCAGAGATCCCTCGGCCACGATCACAACGCCGATGATGATGAAGCAGTACGCGGCGATCGGTGGGAAGACGTTGGGAAGGATCTCGCGGAGCATCACACGGATTGGCCCGGAGCCGTAGGACCGCGACGCTGTCACGAACTCGCGCTGGGAGATGACGAGGCAGCTCGCCCGGGTGAGACGGACGAACGTCGGCACGGTCAGGACGGCCAAGCCAAGGATGATGTTGCGCAAGCTCTGGCCGAGCACCGCGGCGATCGTGAGCAACAAGATGAGGGCCGGGAGGGCCAGCAGCGAGTCGGTGGCCGTCATGATGACCTTCTCGATGCGCCCACGGAGGTAGCCGGCCATCAGGCCGAACGCACCGCCGACCACGAGCCCGATGGCGACCGAAGCGAGCCCCACGGCGAGCGAGATCCGAGCGCCGAAGATCGATCGTGACAGGAGGTCGCGCCCGACCTCGTCGGTGCCGAAGATGTGGCTGGATGATGGCGGCTTGGCGATGGCGCTGAAGTCCGATTCGATCGGGTCGGGCAGCGGGAGGAAGGGAGCAAGTGCCGCCGAACCGACGACCAGCACCACCCACACGATGGCGCACCAGTAGGCGATCGCGAGTTTCTTGCGACGGGCCTTCGGCTGGGTCGGGTCCTCCTGGAGCACCCCCGTGCTGACAGCACCTGCCGGCGAACCGCCAGGGAGGTGCTCCTCGGACGCCGTCGTGACGTCGGGGGCGACGGTGTCCATCTCGACGGCCGGCTGGGTGGCGAGGTCCTGGTCTTCAGCCATGTTGAACCCTCGGGTCGAGGAACGCGTACATCAGGTCGACGAGCATGTTCACGATCACGTAGGCCGAGGCCGTGAACAGGAGCGCCCCCTGCAGGACGATGAAGTCGCGGTTGTAGATGGACTGGACGAGCATCTGCCCGATGCCGGGTATGCCGAAGATGACCTCGACGATGACCGATCCGCCGATGAGTCGGCCCACGTTCACACCGGTGAGCGTGACGAGCGAGAACGATGACGGGCGGAGGGCGTGGCGCACGAGGATGTGCCAGGTCGGTAGGCCCTTCGACTTGGCCATCAGGACGTGATCGGCCTGGAGGGTGGCGATGGTGTCGGAGCGCAGCAACTGGTGGTAGATGATGGCCACCTGGCTGAGCCCCAGGGTGAGCGTCGGCAAGATGAGCGAGCGCAGGTTGCCGAGGGGGCCGTCGCTCCACCTCACGAATCCGGTGGCGGGTAGCAGGTCGAGCCAGCCGGCGAACAACAAGATGAGCAGCAGCGCCAAGATGAACGGGGCAACAGCGATGAGCCCGAACCCGAGCGTCATGGTGATCTGGTCGAACGGACGGCCGGGCCGGTAGGCGGTGTAGATCCCCAACGGGATGGCGAGCGCCAAGGCGAACACCTGCGCGAGGAACATCAGCTCGAGCGACACCGGTACGCGGTTGGCGAGGTTGTCGAGCACGGGCTGGTTGGTGCGGAACGACCGCCCGAAGTCACCTTGGACGACGCCGCCGATCCACTTCGCGTAGCGGGTGAGGATCGGTTCGTCGAGGCCCAGCTCATCGCGAACTGCCTCGATCTGCTCGGGCTGGGCGGTCTCGCCCAGGAGCGCGGCTGCCGGATCACCCGGAAGGAAGTCGAGCAGGAGAAAGGTGCCGACGGTGACGATGAACAGGACGATCAGGAGGTGACGAACCTGTCGAGCGACGTTGCGCACGAGATGACAACTCCTCAGAGGTGAGCGACGACGGCGCGTGGGGGACGTCGGCTGGTCGGTGGGCCCACGCCATGGACGAGACCAGGCACGGGGAGGTACGGGTCGATGTGGCGCGTGGAGCGCCACATCGACCCGTCATCGCGGTGTCGGCTACTCGCTCGTCCAGAGCGTCGCTGGGAACAGGGTGTTGTCGGCGTACTTGTCGACCCCGTGCACCCATTCCTGGGTGATGATCGCCGACGGCGGGCGACCGTAGGTGGCGAAGGGGAGCTTCTCGGCCACCAGCACCTGCACCTCCTGCCAGGCTGCCGTCGCGACCTCGGGGTCGGTGGCCGAGACGGCCTCCAGGAGTGCTGCGTCGACATCAGGGTCGGAGAAGTGCGCCCAGTTGGAGAGCCCCGTGGTGTGGTAGGCGTTCCACATCTGCGGGTACTCGCCGACGAAGGCCGGGTACGACATGATCGCCGCCTGGAAGTCGCCGGTCTGGAGGATGCCCGTGACGAACTCCGAGATGTCGAGGAACTCCGTGGTCACGTCCCAGTCGGCATCGCGGAAGAACTGGCCGGCCATCTCCGCGAAGGCCCGGCGGTCGGGCGTGTTGGGAAGGACGAAGGTGAAGCTGGAATCGCCACCGTCGGCCTCGTACTCGGCGATGAGCTCCACGGCCCGCTCGACGTCCTGGGCCGGCCAGATGTCCTCGACCTCGGGCGCGTACACCGGCGAGTCGGGGCTGATGAGGCCGATGGCTCCAGCCAGATCTCGCTGCCCCGAGTAGCGCACGTCGGCGATGACATCGAGGTTGAGGATGGACACGAAGGCTTCGCGCATCCGGGGATCGTCGAACGGCGCGATGTTGTCGTTGAGGACGATGCCCTCACCACCGTTGGCCCGGGCACTGAGCACCGTGAGTTGCGGCTGCTCCTGCGCCTGGATGATCTCGGTCGCCGTGATCATGTAGGTGAGGTCGACGTCACCGTTGAGGATCGCCTGCTGCCTGGTCTGGGTATCGGGGATGGGTCGGTAGATGAGCTCGTCCAGGTAGGGAAGTCCCTCCTGCCAGTAGTCCTCGTTCTTGGCGAGGACGAGGCGATCGTCGGGGATCCACTCCACGAACGTGAAGGGCCCGGCACCCACCGGGTTCAGGTTGTAGTCCTCGCCATGCAGTTCGATGGCCGTCGGCGAGGCGATGATGCCGATGCCGTTCGACTGGGCGAACGAGGCGGCGAACGGAGCGAACGGCCGCTTGAGCGTGAAGGCCACCGTGAGATCGTCGACCGCCTCCATCGACTCGATCGGCTCGACGAGGGCGAACGCCCCGGACGCGAGAGCCGGATCGAGGTGGCGTTCGACGTTGAAGATGACCGCTTCGGCGTCGAGCGGCGTGCCGTCGTGGAAGTTGACGCCCTCGCGCAGCTTCAGCGTCCAGGTGACGTTGTCGTCGCTCTCCATCGACTCGGCCATGTAGGGCACGACCTCGCCGGCGTCGTCGAAGCGCATCAGCGAGTCATAGATCGCCGGGTTGCCGTAGGACGTGCTGCGCTTCGTCGGGTCGTAGCCGATCGATTCGGAGTAGGTCCCGTAGGTGAGACTGCCTCCTGCGACCGGGTCACCCGCGTCGTCCTCGGTGACCGGGGTGTTGAACTCGTCGCCTTCAGCGGCGGCGCTGCCCTCGTCCCCATCACCGCCTCCACCACATGCAGCCAGCACCAGGAGTGCGGCGATGAGGCTCCAACGGAACTTCGCCATGCTTGCCCCCTTCTTGACCGGGTTTCGGTCCGGTCGTTGGTAGAACACGTCCTATTCAAGAACAGATTCTAGTGTGTGTCAAACGACACATGGATGCCTTCTAGCCCAGCAAGCACAAGCCCGAAAAGCTATTGGCGCTTTGTCACTACCGTGTAGATAGAGCGCGTTCTCGTTGAGTTCGGCACTCATGTCACCGACCGACGCCGGGCGTCAGTCGTCGAGGCCGAGGACGCGCAGGGCGTTGCCACGCAGGAACTTGGGCCACACGTCCTCGTTGAACCCGACACCGTCGAGCTCGGTCATGATGCGATCGAGCGACAACCCCATCGGGAAGTAGCCGGCGTAGATGATCTTGTCGGCTCCGCGGCTGTTCGCGTAGTCGATGATCGCCTTCGGGTAGTGCTTCGGTGCGAACGCACTGGTCGAGTAGTGGAGACCCGGCCACTTCAGCATCAGCTTCACGGCCAGGTCCTGCCACGGTTCGCATCCATGACGGGTCACGAACACCAGATCGGGGAAGTCGTACATGACCTCATCGATGAGTTCGACGCGCTGCGGAGCCATCTTGAGCCGAGGCCCCGGAACTCCCGCGCAGCAGAACAGCGGGACACCGAGCTCCACGCACTTCGCGTAGATCGGGTACATCAGCTTGTCGTTGATCGCCACCTGCGGGAACGTGCCCGCGGGAAACGCTCCCACCGCGCGGATCCCGTACTCCTCGTGCAAGCGAACGAGCTTGCGGATGCCCTCCATGCCCTCGTTGGGGTCACAGCTCGTCGAGGGGATGAAGCGGTCCGGGTAGCGCTTCAGAGCGAGGGCACCCTGATCCCCCGGTTCACCGACGCCGATCAGGCCCTTCTCCACCCCCCACTTGTCCATCTGCTCGAGGGTGTACGCGATCGGGTCCGCCACATCGTTCAGGTCGTTCTGGGGCGATGCCTTGAACATGTACTGCGCCGGAAACGTGAAGCCCTCCTTGGCCTCGCGGTCCTTGGTCTGCTTCGCGATGAACTCGTAGCGCGCTCTCGGATCATCAGTAGGGAACCCGATCATCGTGTCGATGATCCCGATCCCATCCGGCTTCGACATCCACTGCTCCTCTCGGCCGCGAGGCTCGGTACCTCTGCGTGCCAGAACCGGATTCTAGATCTAATGAACGGGATGTCAAGGCGCATCGGAGGGAACCCCACCACCGCAGCCGCCATCCCCCTGCTTCGCACCAAGGACGACCTGTAGCGTCAGGTCGTGCCGCGTCCGCCAGAACCGCCTCCCTCTCTCGAATCGCTCACCGAGCGCCAACGGCACCGGCGGAGCGTGTCGTCGCCGCGGCCCTCGAGCTGGTCATCGAGGGCGGCTACGACGAGGTGCAGATGCGCGACGTGGCCGAGCACGCCGATGTTGCCCTCGGCACCGTCTACCGGTACTTCTCGTGCAAGGACCACCTGCTCGCGGCGGCGCTCAACCAATGGGCGAGATCACTCGAAACCCAGGTGTCGCGCCGGCCGCTCGGCGGCGACACCATGGCGGAGCGGCTCACCGATGCACTCCGGCGGGGCACACGGCCATTTCAGCGCAACCCCCACATGGCCCGGTTGCTGATCATCACCGGCAGCTCCACCGACCCGTTCACCAGCGAGACCTACGCCGAGCTCGCCAGCGGGGTGGGCCATGTGACGAGGAGCGCGCTCGACGGCCTCGACGTCGCCGAGACGACCCGAATTCTCCGGGTCGTCAACTCGGTCTGGTGCGCCAACCTCGTGGCGTGGGTCAACGACCGGACCACCATCGCAGGTGTGTACGAGGCGCTCGGTGAGGCGGCCCACCTCCTTCTCGACCACAGGGAACAGGCGAACGACCACCCGCACGCCGTCAGGTCGACAGGCAGCTAGGACGACACCACGCCACCGTCGGTGCACAACACGGCGATGGCCCGCCGCAACTCGAGGCCGACGTCGCCGATCTCGCGACGGCCCGATGCCCAGGAGATGAGCGTCGAGAACCAGACATGGCCGAGCACGCCGACGATGGCGTCGCACACCCCGGGTTCGTAGTGCCCCTGCAAGACCTCGCTCACCTCGGAGCCGACCCGCGCGGTCACCGTCGTCACCGAACGGGCCACCGCGGGGTCGTTCGAGACCAGGGCGGTGACCAGGGCCGCGGTGAGCTCGGGCTCGGCTTCGAGCGCCCGACAGGCTCGGTCGTAGTAGTCGCACAGCCGTTGCGAGGGCGCCGTGCCCTCGAGCGGCCGACGATCGACCCGGTCGGAAAGAGACGCTGTGCGCACCACCATGGCCTCGGCCAGCAGGTGATCCTTCGAGGTGAAGTAGTGGTACACGGTGGCGAGGGCCACATCGGCATCCCTCGCCACGTCGCGCATCTGGACCGCCTCGTACCCGCCGGCGGCGCCCAGCCGGATGGCAGCCCCGATCACTCGGGCTCGCCTCGACTCCTGCTTGGGCGAGAGATCTCGCCCGGCCTGTCGGTCGGTCAGCCCGCGCGCGGCGACGACACCCGCGCCGACGGCGTGTTCGCTCGGTGACGTCAACGCTGTGCCTCTCCCCCCGCAGCCGACGCCCGCCGCACGGCGGGGACATCCGAAACCACATCCGATCCTAATCGGAGCGGCCCGGCCTTCGATCATGCCGAACTGGACTCGGCGATCAGTTCGGGCGGCGGGGAGAAGATGAGGTCGATGCTGCGCTCCATCCGAGCGCGTGTCTCGCTCATCGGGATCAGGCCGAGGATCCAGCTTCGGACGAGCCCGGACAGCACGGCGTTGGTGACCTGCATCACCGCAAACGAATCCTCGTGCGACAAGCCATCGAGCGCCTCGCGGAAGGTGTCGGTGGTCGAGGAGCTGAACTGCCCGTAGAGCTCGCGGGCGTGGACGTCGGGGGTGCTCTCGAGCACCATCACGACGGCGAAGAACTGCGGCCACCGTTCGAACGAGTTCAGCACCCGCGACATCATGTCCTTGAGCCGCGCCGCTGGGTCGTCGCCCCTCAGCGGACGTCGTTGCACCCGCGACTCGAGCATCCCGCTCCATTCGACGAGCACTGCGGCGAACAGGTGCTCCTTCGACGCGAAGTACCGGTAGACGGTGCCGATCGCCACATCGGCGCTCTCGGCGATGTCGCGCATCTGGATCTTCTCGTAGTGGGACTCCTCGAGGAGGTGCAGGGCGCTGACCACGATGCGCCGCCGCCGGGCGAGTTGGCTCGGGATGAGCGTCTCCGGCGCAGGCGGTCCGTCGTCTGCGACCTCGCCCGTCGCTGATGCCTTTGCCACTCGATGCTCCTCTAGGTGCAGCTCGCCGTCGTTCAACGATAGTTCGGACGGGCACCCGGTGGTGACCCACGGGCCGGCTCGGGCCGCCTCCCGATCTGGCTAGCACATGCCGGATCCGATCATGGCCGTGCGTAGCCGGTGGTCGCCGTGTCGCGGTTGCCGTCGGCACCCATCGGCGACCGCGTCTCGCCGAACGTCGGCTCGACCGCCTTGGGCTGGCTCTCGCCGGTGCGATAGTCGCCGAACTTGCCATCGCGCTCCGAGAGGGTCGCGGTGAGGCCCTTGGTGCCAGCCGACGCGACGAAGCTCTTGAGCGACTCGGTGTGGGTGCCGAGGGCGCACAGCTCGGTCCCCTGGCGGATGGCCGTTCGCAGGCCCATGACCTCCATGCCCCGGTGGACGATCCGCTTGTTGAGCGCGACCACGTCGGACGGTATCGAGGCGATCTGCTCGGCCACCTCGAGCACGTGTCCCTCGAGCTCGTCGACGGGCCACGAGGCGTTGGCCCAGCCACGCTCGACCGCCTCGACGCCGGAGACCGAGTTCCCGGTCAGCATCATCTCCATCGCCTTGCGCATGCCGAGGAACCACGAGTGGAAGTGCATGTCGGGTACCCCGAACCGGACAGCCGGATAGCCCATCTGCGCGTCATCGGCCATGTAGACCAGGTCGCAACAGGTGGCCAACTCGCTGCCGCCCGCGAGGCAGTACCCGTGCACCTGGGCGATGACGGGCTTCTGGAGGTCCCAGATGCTCATCCACCCCTCGGTGACGTGGCGGGGCCACGACCCCTCACCTGCGGCGGTGTAGAACGGCATCTCCTCGCCCTCGTTGCCGCCGCCCAGGTCGTAGCCGGCCGAGAAGCTGGGCCCGGCGCCGCGCACGATCTGCACCCTCACGTCCGGATCCTGGTCGCCCTCGCGCAGCGCCTGCAGGATCTGTCCACGCAACGGGTGGTTCAGCGCGTTCCGCTTCTCCGGCCGGTTCAGGGTGACCCGGTTCAGGCCGTCAGCAGGCCGGTCGACGATCACATGGGTGTACTCGGGGTAGTGCTGCATGGTGCCTCCATCATTGGTGGGTGGAAAGTGCGGTTTGGTCAGGCGAACCAGCGGCCGCCGTTGACGTCGAGCGTCTGGCCGGTGATGGATCGGGCCCGGTCCGAGGCCAGGAACACCACGGCGTCGGCGATGTCAGCCGACGTCGGAAGCCGGCCGAGCGGCACCTCGCGGGTGATCTCGCCGACGGCGTCGCCGACCGTGATCCCTCGACGCTCCGCCGAGGCCTCCAAGGTACGGGTGAGGCCAGGACCGTCGACGAAGCCCGGTACGACCACGTTGACGCGGATGCCGTCACGCCCGAGCTCTCGGGCCATCGTCTGGGCCGCCACCGTCAACGCGGCCTTCGATACCGCGTACACCCCCTGGCGGGGGTTGATCGCCCGGACGGCCAGAGTCGACACCATCACGATGGCGCCTCCGCGTTCGCGCAGATGCGGGACCGCTGCCTTCGAGATCTCGACCGGGCCGACGACGTTGACCTGGAACCCGGTGTGCCAGTCCTCGGGTTCGGTGTCGACGATCCGCCCGCCTCCTCCCGCAGCCGCGCTGTTCACGACGACGTCGATCCGCCCCATCCCACCTGCTGCAGCGGCGACGAGCCGGCGACACTGGTCGACCTCGCCGACATCGGTCGGCACGGCCAACGCGCGGACCCCGAGCGCCTCGACCTCCGCTGCGACCGACGCCAGCACGTCAGCGCTACGCGCCGCGAGCACCACGTCGGAGCCTTCGGTCGCAAGCGCGAGAGCGGTGGCCCGGCCGACCCCGGGGCCCACCCCCGTGACGATCGAGACTCGACCCACGAGTGATCCGGACGGGGCGATCATCGGCTGCGAGGACCGGTCGTCGCTGACTCGACGAGATGCCGGGTCATGTCGGCTCGAACAGGCATGGTCCCTCTGCGGGTGAGATCTCACCCTCGGTCCCGATGAAGTCCCCCTCCTCCATGCTGCGCAGAACCTCGGCGTCCGATGGTGTGTTCGCCAGGAACCGTGCCCCGTCGTCGTAGTGACCCAGCACGATCCCCCGCTCGGGGGCACCATCTCGGCTGTGTATGACGGTGAAGGTGTCGACCGTGCCTCGCCCGGCGCGGGCCACCGGCTCGCGGGGTGCGGTGTCGAACGCAGAGGACGGCTGCAGGTCGCTCGTCGAACGCAGCCGGTCGCCGGGAAACGGCTGACAGGACCAGACACTGGCCGCGTGCTTCGAGAGGTACATCCCGTTCCCCGTCACCAGACCACGCGCGTCGGGGCGCTCCCGCAGCCGCATCGCCATCGTGGCCAGCGAGTGCAGCGTGTAGGCCGACGCGGGACCGCCCGCGTAGGGAAGTCCCCCGGTGACGGTGAACCCACGGGGGTCGTCGAGATCGAGCCCGAGCATGCGACAGGCCATCTCGACCGCCGATGGGAAACAGCTGTAGAAGTCGATCAGGTCGACGTCGTCGATCGTGCAGCCGGCGTTGTCGAGCGCACCGGCGTGGCTGTCGAGCATCGACGGGGTCGCCGCGAAGTCCGGGCGCGTGCTCGGGAACCACGCTTCTTCCTGGGCATGGTTGCCACCCCACCAGTGAACCCACCGATCCTCGGGGACGCCCATGGCTTGAGCCTGCTCCACCGATGCGACGAGCACCGCAGCAGCCTGGTCGGTGTTGAGGATGGCGTTCAGGTACTTGGTGTACGGGAACGCGACCATGCGGTTGTCGGGGGTGGGGGTGATGAGCTCTGCAGCAGATCGCAGGGTCGGGAACCAGGCGTGCGGGTTCGCTGCCGCCACCTGGGTGAACCTGGCGAAGAGATCGCCGACCATCCCCACGTGCCGCTCGAGGTCTCGCCCGTGGTGGTGTCGGAGGGCGTTCTCGAACAAGGGATAGACGAAGGGCGGCAGATCGAGCCCCGCTGCGTCCTCCAGCGGTGACGTGCCCTCGCGCGGCGCGCCGATCTGCTGGGGGGTGCCGGGAGCGTCGTCGTCCCAGTGCACCGTCTGCCCGAGCCGTTGGGCCAACTCGATCGTGCGCATCTGGTTGGCCCCGGCGAGCAGTGCGACGCCGGATTCTCCGTCGACGATGCGTTGGGCCAGCCAGTTGATGCCCCTGACCCCCACCTCGCCGCCGTAGGTGGTCTGGACCAGGGATGAGGGCGTCGCTCCGAGACGTGCCGCCAAGGCGCCGGGTTGGTTCTCGGCCTGCCACTGACCCACGGGGATGATGGCGATGGTGTCCACCGAGGCGAAGCTCGAGATCCCGGCATCGCTGGCCGCCATCTGGGCGGCGTCGGTGAGCAGGTCGAGCGGCGTCGTGCCCGCATCGAGATCCGGCTGACGGTCGCTGCGCTGACCGACCCCGATGAGAACCGGCGTCCGAGATGGGTCACGCTGGATGCTCATGACCGAGGGACCTCCCGGAACGGGACCGACTTGTCCACCCTGATGTCGCCCGGCAGGCCGAGAACGCGCTCGCCGATGATGTTGCGCTGCACCTGGTCGGTTCCGCCACCGATCCGGCTGCCCCAGTGGCCCAGGAAGTAGTCGTGCCAGTCGGCTTCGTCGCCGGACCCCTCGGCGAGCATGCCGCCGGCCCCTTCGATCTCGAGGGCCAGGCTGGCGAACAGCGCCGAGTTCTGGGAGTAGGCCAACTTCATGACCGAGCTCTCTGGCCCGGGCACCTTCCCTTGGCTGACCGCCGTGCGCGCTCGCATGCCGAGGTAGTTCATCAGCTGCAGACGGGTGTGGACGGTGGCCAGAGCCTGGCGCACCACCGGGTCGTCGGTGCGCCCCAACTTGCGGGCCGTGTCGAGCATGTCGGTGAAGAGGTCGCCGCCGCCACCGCCACCACCGATGAGCGTGCGCTCGTTGATGAGGGTGGTGAGCGTGACCCGCCAGCCGTCGTCGATCTCCCCGACGACCTGGTCGACCGGCACCCGAACGTCGGTGAGGAACACCTCGTTGAAGTGCGCGGCCCCGGTGATCTGCCGGAGCGGCCTGACCTCGATGCCGGCGCTCCGCATGTCGACCAGCATGTAGGTGATGCCGCGGTGCTTGGGTGCATCGGGATCCGTGCGGGTGACCAGGATCCCGTAGTCGCTGTAGTGGGCGCCCGAGGTCCAGACCTTCTGACCGTTCACGATGAACTCGTCGCCGTCGCGCACTGCCTTGGTGGCCAGTCCCGCGAGGTCGGAGCCCGCTCCGGGCTCGCTGAACAGCTGGCACCAGACCTCCTCACCGCGCAGCATGGGGTCGAGGAAGCGCTTCTTCTGGGCGTCGGTGCCATGGGCGATGAGGGTCGGACCCACCATGCCGAGACCCACGGCGAAGATTCCGGCGGGGGCGCCGTACCGGGCCTCCTCCTGGCTGAAGATCCCCTGCTCGATCCCGGTGCCACCGCGGCCGCCGTACTCGGTCGGCCATGTGATGCCCGCCCAATCGGAGTCGTAGAGGGTGCGCTGCCACGCCTTGGCGCGCGCGACATGGGCCGCCTCGGCCTCGGAGTGGGCATCGGTGAGGCCACCGGAGCGGGCTCCGCTGCGCTCGCTGCTCGCGACATTGGCCTCGAGCCAGGCTCGCGCCTCGGCCCGGAAGCTCGCTTCCTCTGGGTTCTCGTTGAAGTCCATTGGCCACCACCGATCGGCGCTGGGCGCCATCTCACGAATCGAACGGTCCAGCCGGCTCCGTCCCCGGGCAAGAGGTGACAGCCCCGACTGGGTCGAACTATAGTCAGAACTTGATTCTAGTTACAATCCGTTGGAAGAACCTGAGTGAGCGACTCCCACATCCCACCAGCGTCGGGCGGAACCTTCGAGTCGCTCCGAACGGCCGTCTACCGGCTGCTCTTCACGACGAGCGTCGGGATCTTCCTCGCCGTCACCTCCCAGGCGATCGCACGCGGCTGGTTGGCCTTCGAGCTCACGGGGACGAACGCCGGCCTCGGTGGCGTGATGCTCGGCTTCGGCCTGGCGATGCTCGTGGCCACGCCATGGGGCGGGGTGGCGGCGGACCGCTTTCCGAAGCGACTCATCCTTCTCTCCGCGACCGGTGCGTTGGCCCTGAGCTCGGCGTGGATCGGACTCGCAGTGGTGTTCGACGTGCTCAGCTACTGGATGCTCGTCGGCGCCAGCGCCATCCAGGCTGTCTCGTTCGCGTTCTACGGTCCCGCCCGGATGGCGTTCACCGCAGAGCTCGTCGAACCGCGAACCCTGGCGAACGCCGTGGTGCTCGGCCAGGTGAGCATGGAGGCGACGCGCGTCGTCGGCCCAGCGGCGGCCGGGGTGCTCATCGGCGTCTCGTGGTTCGGACCGGGAGGCGTGTTCCTCACCGGGGCAGCACTGTGCACCCTGTCTGCGGTCTTCACCCGGCGCCTCCCACCTGGACGCGCGACCGCAACGGCCGGACGTCGATCGCCCTTCGGCGAACTACACGACGCCTTCCTCTACATGAAGAGCGATCCTCCGTTGCTCCTGCTGGCCGGGACCTCCCTCCTCGTCGTGATCGCCGGCATGCCCTACCTCACCTTCCTGCCGGCACTGGCCGAGGAGGTCCACGACGCCGGGCCACAGGGCTACGGGTTGATGTCGGCGGTCGGGGCCGTCGGCGCGGTCGCCGCCGGACTCGCCACTGCCCGCGCCACCGCCTCGAGCGCATGGCGCCGAATGGGCACAGCTGGGTTCGCGATGGGCGTCGGACTCGTGGGCACCGCGATGGCGCCCAGCCTGTCCGCCGCCCTGCCCATGCTGTTCGTCGTGGGCGGTGCCAGCTTGGCGTTCCAGACGACGAGCCAGTCGATGGTCCTCACCCGGAGCGACGCCGCGTACCACGGCCGCCTCCAGGCCGCTGTCATGCTGGGTTTCAGCGGCTTCGGCATCGTGGCGCTGCCCCTCGGCCTGCTCGCCGACGAGGTCGGCCTACCGACGACCCTCGGAGGCATGGGAGTTGCGATCCTCGTCACCATGTCGGGCTTCCTCGTCGGCCACCGCCTGCTCGTCGCACAGCCCACCGTCCGGCCCGTCATCTAGATCCCGAACCGCCACCGGAAGGCTCCCCTCCCATGGACAACGTCGACATCGCTGCCCTCATGATCCGTGTCGTGCTCGGCGGCACGATCGTCGCCCACGGCTACAACCACCTCTTCCGCGGGGGTCGCCTGGCGGGGACGAGCGGCTGGTTCGCGTCCATCGGCATGCGCCACTCGCGCCTCAACGCCCTCCTCGCCTCGGTGACCGAGCTGCTCGCCGGTGCCGCGCTGGTGGTGGGGCTCCTCACCACCCTGGCCGCCGCCGCGATCGCCGCCACCCTGATCGTCGCCCTCATCACCAACCACATCCGCAACGGGTTCTTCATCTTCCGTCCGGGCGAGGGCTACGAGTACGTCCTGATGATCATCGCGATCGCGCTCGCACTGGCGGCCCTTGGGCCCGGCCGTTGGTCGCTCGACCAGCTCGTCGGGACCACGTACGTCGGTTGGGGCGCCCTCGGCGTCGCCACGGCAGTCGCCGTCGCCTCGAGCGGCGCGGTGCTGCTCGCCTCGTGGCGACCCGAACCCTCCCCTTCCCAGACCAGCGATGTCTGACAACCCAGGAGACACCATGACCACCACCACGCTGTCCGGCCGGCGAGCCGTCGTCACCGGTGGATCCCGCGGCCTCGGCCGCGGCATCGCCCTCGCGCTGGCGAAGGAGGGAGCCGACGTCGGGATCATCTACCGGAAACGCATCGACGAAGCCGAGGAGGTCGCCCGCGAGATCGAGAAGGAGGGGGTCCGCGCCGTCATCGCCCGAGCCGATGTGGCGCAGTGGGAGGAGGCGTCGGCGGCGGTCTCGGCGGTGGCCGACGACCTGGGCGGACTCGACATCGTCGTGGCCAACGCCGGCGTCGCGAACCCCACGATATCGCTCATCGATACGCCGCCGGAGCGCTGGCGGAAGATCATGGGCGTCAACCTCGACGGCGCCTTCTTCACGGTGAAGGCCGCGGTTCCCCACATCCTCGCCGCCGGACGCGGCGGTTCGGTGGTGTTCGTCTCCACGGTCGGCAGCCTGAAGGGCGCGCCGATGCAGGGGGCCTACGTCTCGAGCAAGGCCGCGGTGAACGAGATGGCGCGCACATGGGCGCTCGAGCTCGCGGCCGAGGGCATCCGGGTCAACGCCGTCGCTCCGGGGATCTTCGAGACCGACATGACCTCGATCATGTTGGAGATGCGTGGCGAGGAGGCATCGAAGGCGCTGGTGCCGCTCGGACGGGTGGGGGCGCCGATCGAGCTGGGCCGCACGGTGGCCATGTTGTGCTCCGATGCCGCCAGCTACGTCACCGGCGAGGTGATCCGCGTCGACGGGGGGCTGGGAGCCTGACGCCGGTCAGGCCGCGAGCAGGCGCGGGTTCCTCGCCACGGTGGTCACCGTGACGGCGATGATGATGACGCCGGATGCCGCGACGACAACGCCCACTCCGAGCATGTCGGCGAGCGAACCCGCGGTGAGGGTGCCCACGATGTTGGCGCCCCACGTGAGCGCCAGCAGGCCCAACACCCGGCCGTGGAACTCGGGCTCGACCAAGCGAAGGAGCAGGGTCTGGGCCAGCACCGATTGGACGCCGAAGCCCAAGCCCGACGCGAAGAGCGCGACCACAGCGAGCGGGACCGATGCAGTCACTCCGAAGACGATGATGCCGAGGGCCCAGGTGATGAGCGCCGACACGAAGAGTCGCCCCTCACCACCAACGCGAGTTCGGACCGAGAGGTAGAGCGAGCTGGGGACCGACCCGACGCCCACCGCCATGCCGAGGACGCCGAGGAGCACTGCTCCCCCATCCAGAACGTCGCGCGCCATGATCGGCATGAGTGCCAAGTAGACCCAGCCGACGGCGCCCGAGAGGATGCTGATGACCACGACCGCCCTCGCCTCGCGGTTCTGGCCGAGGTAGCGGAAGCCGTCGGCGAGATCCGCGACGAGCCTGCGACCGTCGCGCTGGGTCGCCTTCGCGGGTGTGCGGATGCGCATGAAGAACCAGACGAACGCGAAGTTGGTCGCGGCGAAGAGGCCGTAGCCCCCGGCGTCGCCGAAGCGGCCGATGAGCCACCCTGCCAGCAGTGGACCGGCCACCCGAGCGACGCCACCTTGGAACGCGCTGAGGGCCATCGCGTTCGTCAGCTGGGCCGGCGCCACGATCTGAGCGACGTACGCCTGGCGCGACGCCATCTCGGAGATGATGGACACGCCGACCAGGAAGGACAGGACCAGGAGCCAGGCGAACGTGAGATCACCGGTTCCGGCGAGGAACGCCAGGATCATCGCGACGACCCCGCCCGCCGCCCGAGAGGCGATCGCGGTGCGGCGACGGTCGGCGACATCGGCCAGGACGCCAGCCGGAAGCGCGAAGAGGAACATCGGCAGGAAGTACACGACGTTCACGAGGCTCACGGCGAACGCGGAGTCGGTGAGCTCCAGCGCGGTCCATCCGATCGCGGTGATGAACGCCCAGATGCCGAGGCCGAAGGTGGCCGATCCGTACCAGTAGTTCCGGAAGTCGCGCAGCGCGAAGAGCGTGCGGACGCTCGCGGTGCGTCGCGTCGGATCATTCGTCATCGCTGCCGTCTCCGGCGCCACGGGAGGGGGCGCAGCCGGCTGTCCGACGCTCATCGCAACACGCGGTCCGGCTCGCCGCCGGCATCCATCTGCGCGATGGGAACCCCGAGCAAGGGAAGGACGGGTGGCAGTGGGCGCGCCAGCCAGCCCGCGGGGTCGGGTGGCGGGGTCCCTGGCCGGCCGAACAGGACGTGGTCGACGCCGACGGCCCCGGCGTGGCCCCGCATCGACGCCAGAGCTCCGGTGGTGGTGAGCAGCAGCCGGCGGGCCGGCGACCACTCGACGAGCGCCCACCCTCCAGCCGGCCCCAGGTCGAGCGCGATGACGGTGCCGTCGAGGACCCGGGTGAGGAGGGAGAGCGCATCGCTCACGTCCGGGATGACCACCGCGACCCACACGAGCGCGTGCTGGGGTGCCGTCGCCTCCGGGAACCCTTCGGGCCGTGGCGTCACAGCGTCGTAGGTCCCGTCGTCCTGGATCGCCTGGAGGAGCGTCCCCCACCCGGTCTGCCGCGGATGGACGAACGTCTCCTGACGATCAGCGAGCTCGAGGCTGCCAGGCATGACCTCGAAGCCGTGTGACTCGCATCCGCGGTTGAAGCGCTCGATGTCGGGCACCTTGAAGGTGAGGTGGTGGGCTCCCGGCCCCTGGCGTTCGAGGAAGCGGTCGACGAACCCCTTCACCCCGGAACGTCCTGGTTCGAGAAGCTCGACCTTCATGTCGTGCTCGTAGGACAGCTGACCCGGCGCGAACTCGCCGGCATCGCCGCCGCGGCCCCACACGCCACCGAGCTCGTGGACGAGCAGGTCGAACCCGTCGCTCCAGCGGTGGACGGCGATGGCGACGTGGTCGAAGATCGGCCGGTCAACCATGACTGGTCACTCTCACTCCAGGGCGAGGGGGGCGATGGCGAGCACCACCGGGGGGCGGGTAGAACTAGGGTCTAGTTTTAGATCACCCGAGCACACCGCGTCCATCCGCCGGACCTACGCTCCTCACATCCGCATGCATCGGGACCAGTGCACAACGCGGATCTACCCCCTCCGACACGGTGATAAGAATCTAGTTATAGTTCGCGCGTCGGCCGGTCATGCGCAGACGCATCGCCGCAACATGGGACGTACGGGTTCCCGTCACACTGGGAACACCAGGGAGGTCAGATGAGCGTGAACGCAGTCGCCAAGCCGGGGTCAGCGACGTCACCAGCACGACTCGAGTGGAGCGAGCCGGAGGGCCTCCCCGACGAGGTCCGCGCTGCTCTCACCGGTCCCGGCGCGCCGTTCGAGCTGCGGCGTCAGGTCGTCGCCGGATTCGAGCGGGAGGTCTTCGTCAACCAGCCCCGCAACCTCCGCCAGTTGCTGGAAGGAACCGTCGCGCGCCAGCCCGACCTGCCGTTCCTGGTCACCGACGACCGCGTGTGGACGTTCGCGGAGGCACTCGACGAGGTCGACTCGATGGCCAGGTACCTCGCGGTCAGCCACGGCATCGCCCACGGAGACCGGGTGGCCATCGTCGCCGCCAACTCGCCGGAGTACGGGTTCGCGATGCTCGCCACGCTCTCGCTCGGCGCGATCGTGACCAGCCTGAACGGTTGGTGGACCGGGCCCGAGATGAACTACGGGATCGAGCTCACCGAACCGAAGGTCGTCCTCGGCGACGGTCCCCGGCTCGCCCGCCTCGCCGACCGGGGCATCGGGGTGCCCCAGGTGCTGCTCACCGAGGCCCGAGCCGCAGGCCAGGAACTGAACGCACCCGACGTCGAGCCGGTGGCCGACGTGGCCCCCGACGACCCGGCCGTCATCCTCTTCACCAGCGGCACCACGGGCAAGCCGAAGGGCGCCACCCTCTCGCACCGCAACATCATCCACTTCGTCTGGGCGAACCTGTTCACCGGCTCGATCGGTGCGATGACCGGCCCGGCACCGGACCCAACAGGGCCACCAGCTCGCTCCCAGCCTGCATCGATCCTGACCAGCCCGATGTTCCACGTCTCGGGGATGCTCGGCATCTTGATGATGGGATCCGGCATGGGTGGGAAGCTGATCTTCGCACCCCCGGGACGGTGGAACCCGGCGGACTACCTCCGCCTCACTGCGGAGCACGGCGTCTCGACGTGGAGCGGGGTGCCGACCCAGTTCTGGCGCCTCCTGAGGGACCCCGAGTTCGCTTCATACGACCTCACGCGGGTGGCATCCGCCGGCGGCGGCGGCGCGGTGTTTCCACCCGAGCTGGCCCGCGAGTTCCAGGCCAGGATGCCAGGGGCCTCGCTCGGCAACGGCTACGGCATGAGCGAGACGGTGGGGATCGGCACCCGCATCGGCGGCGACGACATGCTGCAATACCCCGACTCCGTCGGCCCTGCGAACGTCACCGTCGAGGTCGAGATCCGCGACGAGACCGGCTCGCCACTCGCCCAGGGCGACGTCGGAGAGATCTACCTGCGGACCGCAGCGATCTTCCTCGGCTACTGGAACAACGACGACGCGACCCGCGAGTGCATCGACGACGACGGCTGGTACCGCACCGGCGACTACGGGCGCGTCCAGGACGGACGTCTCTACCTCGAGAGCCGCATGCGCGACATGATCCTGCGCGGTGGTGAGAACATCTACCCGATCGAGATCGAGAACCGCCTCGTCGAACACGCCGACATCGACGACGCCGCCGTCATCGGCGTCGACCACCCCGAGCTCGGCCAGGAGGTCAAGGCGTTCGTCATCCTGCGCGACGGCGCCACGCTGACCGTCGGCGAGGTTCAGAGCTGGGTGGCCGAGGCCCTCGCCCGCTTCAAGGTTCCCGAGACGGTCGAGTTCCGCACGAACCTGCCCTACACCGAGACGGGCAAGGTCATGAAGCACGAACTGGAGGCCGAGGAACGGGCCAAGGCCGGCCAGCAGTAGAGGTGGTGGCATGACACCGTGGGAGACCATCGAGCTCCGCCGGGTCGACGGGGTCCTCGTCGTGACGCTGGCGCGTGCTGACCGGCTCAACGCCTTCACCGTGCGCATGGCCGCCGAGCTCGAGGCCGCCTTCCGCGATGCCAGCGACGACGACGACGTGCGCGCCGTCGTCGTCACCGGAGCCGGCCGTGCGTTCTGCGCCGGGATGGACCTCGATTCGGACGGGAACGTGTTCGGGCTCGACGAGACGATGTCGCCGATGGTTGCCGACATGGTCGAGCGGATCGACGACCCCGACATCGCACGAGGGGTCCGCGACACCGGCGGACGCGTGACGTTGGCGATCTTCGACTGCAAGAAGCCGGTGATCGCTGCCGTCAACGGAGCCGCTGTGGGGATCGGGGCGACGATGACCCTGGCGATGGATGCACGGATCGCATCTGAGGACGCGCGCATCGGGTTCGTCTTCGGCAAGATCGGCATCACCCCCGAGGCATGTTCCACCTGGTTCCTCCCCCGGCTGGTCGGCATCGAGCGCGCCCTCGACCTCACGTACACCGGCGACATCATCTCGGCGCAGGAGGCCATGGAGATCGGCCTCGTCCGCGAGGTGGTCCCGGCCGATGAGCTCCTCGATCGGGCGCTCGCGTTGGCGCGCCGGTTCGTCGAGCGCCGATCGGCCGTCGGGATCGCTCTCACCCGCCAGATGATGTACCGGAACTCGGCCGCGGCCCATCCGCTCGAGGCACACCGGCTCGAGTCACTCGCCGTCTTCTACACGAGCCTCGCCGACGGCAAGGAGGGCGTCGCCGCGTTCCGTGAGAAGCGCGATCCGGAGTTCGACTCGAACGCGTCGGCGATGCCGGCCTTCTACGACGAGTGGACCAGTCAGGTTCGCTAGCCCCGCGCCGCAGGCGGCAGACGGGGTCGTCGAGCCGGCGGCACCGGTCGCCACGGTGACGGCCCTGTTCGCTCGCGAACGGGTGCCGATGGTGCGGATGGCGACGTTGATGCTCGGATCGGTCGAACTGGCCGAGGAGATCGTGCAGGACACCGTGCACCTCGCCGAACTGCACGGCGGACGGCCCGTGCTCGACAGCCCCGCCGGGCAGTGGCGCCCAGGCTCGGGCCGATGCGGTGGCGGTGGCAGGTGCCGGGACCGAGCCGGGTGACGAGCTGGCGATCGGGCACGACTGGTGGACGCCGGAGTGGGGTGTCGGCACCTACATCTACCCGGACTTCGATCTGCCGGTCAGCTTCCCCGTGAACACCGACGACCTCATCCTCATCGTCACCCCGCACGACGGCCCGGTCGAGGTGACGTGGCAGCGGTTCGTCGACCACGCCGACGGCCTGGGCGACCTGCCGTACTACTGGACGGGACGCGTCTACCTCGAGATCGCCGACGGCGAGGTCAACTACATCGAGAGCCCGTACAGCCCCTGACGCGTCACCGCCATCTGTCGCGTGAGGGGGTCTGGGCGCCTGCTTCGGCACCGAAGGTCGACTCCGGCACCGCGGCTGGGTCGACCCGGGCGATGCCTTCGTACAGGTAGCTGGGGGTCCTCGGGCGTCCGAGGGAGTGGTTACGGAGCTCGACGATCTCGAACCCGCTGTCGGTGATGAGGCGGTCGATCGCTCGATCGAAGTGGCACCCGCCGGCCACACGGCGTTGCACGGGCGTGAGCCGGTGCTGCCACTTCGCAACCGACGCCTCGGGTGAGAGCCCGTGCTCGAGGAAGTGCAGCTGCCCATCGGGCTTCAGGACGCGCCGCACTTCACGCAGGGCTCGGTTCGCACCGGGGATGGTGCACAGCGTGAAGGTGCACAGTGCGCTGTCGACCGACGCATCCTCGAGCGGGATGTGCTCGCCGTCGAGGCCGACGAAGTCGACGGGCACCGGGCTCGCCGCGAGGCGCGTCGCCGCCATGCGCCGACCGACGCCCGAGGGGTCGATGGCCAGCAGGCGTTCGACCGACGGCGGCAGGTGCGGCACGTTGAGCCCCGAACCGAAGCCGATCTCGAGCACCTCGCCGTACAGGCCCTCGGCGACCCGATCGCGCAGTGGGGCGATCGCCCGGAGGCCGCAGGTCTTCTCGACGACGCGCGGCACGACCTCCTCGCTCCACCACCTCGCAGCACGGTCGATCGGCCCCATCGGAACTCCTCCCTCACCCCGCCGACGGCATCACCTCTCTCGCCGTTCTATCGCAACCGAGGCCACGGACGACCCCCGGCGGTATGGTCGGAGGTGTCGCCGACTCACTGGTGAGAGGAGTGCGAGCATGCACACGCTCGTCCGCGTCGAGAACGCCAACTGCACCTATTGCCTGAACGACGTGCGCGACGAGCTCCTGAGCCGCCCGCTGGTGCGCGCCGTCACCATGAGCGCCGTCGCCGGATGCATCGATGTCGAGCACGACCACGACGATCCCACCGCGCTCACCGAGGTCCTCAGCACGTCGTTGCACGGATGGCAGGTGGCCTCCAACGCCGAGATCGTCATGGTGACGACCACGGCTGAGCCCTCCGACGAATGCCGGTGGCACCACCAGTAGAGCGGCCACGCGACCGCTCGCGCGCAGGTCAGCGCGCGTACAGCCGTGTCGCCATGGAGACCCTCGGGTACGGCACACGACATGGGTGCACTCACCAACCTCCCCGACGAGCTGCGATCGACACGGTCGACACGGACCATCGGGCTGATCACCGGGTGGCTCGGGTGCACGGGAATCATCACCTTCAACATGGTGTTCATCATCCAGAACACGCAGAACCCCGACTTGGACACCTCCGCCCACCGGCACATCTTCACGATCGGATAGTTGGCCTTCTCCCCCTCGATGAACTCGTACTTCGAGCTCACTCGGACTCCCGGGCAAAGAAGGCCGCCGCTTTTCCCAAGAACTCGTTCTTCATCCGAAGCTCACGGTTCTCTACTTCGAGTTCCTTCAACCGGATCCGTTCCGACACACTCAACGGCTCTTCCTCAACCGGATGCGAGTCACGGTACTTATCAACCCAGTTGCCCAACGTCCCCGGATTGATACTCAACTCCCGGGCAACCTCAGCAATCGGCCGCGAACTATCGATCACCATCTTGACTGCCTCGTCCTTGAACGTGGCACTGAACCTCGATCTCTTTGATCCCATCGTCTCCCATTCCTTTCAACGAATCGTAACAAGATCCGCTGTCCGGAATCCTCGGGGCACTCCACACCGTCTCGCCCAGTTCGCGTTGGCCGTCACATTCTTGCTCACAGCCAAACTCATCGACTGGCGAAACCGCTGGTCACAGCCCCCTTCCCCTATCCGCTGAGCCTCTTATCGACCCAGTTGCCCAACGTCCCCGGATTGATACTCAACTCCCGAGCAACCTCAGCAATCGGACGCGAACCATCGATCACCATCTTGACTGCCTCATCCTTGAACGTGGCACTGAACCGCGACCTCTTTGACCCCATCGTCTCCCATACCTTTCAACGAATCGTAACAAGATCCGCTGTCCGGAATCCTCGGGGCACTCCAACCACCCTCACCGGCGACACGCCCACCCAGCTGCGCCTCACCTGGCGGACCAGCCCAGCCGCCCGAGCCGCCCTCGAAGCCGAGATCTTCGGCAAGCGGGTCCTGTTCACCGACCACCACGACCGCCCCCTCGCCGACATC
>JAENWR010000085.1 GCA_016649895.1 Acidimicrobiia bacterium
ATCGGTGTTCACGGGCAGCCCTCACCGACCGGCCGGGGCACGTTCTGACACTAGAGATCGAAGTCTCAGGCGAAGGCAGTGCTCACCGACCAGCGGGCTCGGAACCAAGTCTTACTCAACCCGGTCTGATCCCATTAGGCGAGACCCGGGCGTTCATGGCGTTGCTCACCATCGGGCAGCACTTCGGGCGCCCCTACACCCCCACCAACCAGGCCTGGATCGAGACCCTCTGGGGCCACGTCAAGGCCGAGAACCCGCACCTGTGCACCATCACCGACCCCGAGGTCCTCGCCGCCGAGCTCGAACGGGCCCGGTCCGACTACAACGCGGTGCGTCTCCACGAGGGCATCGGCTACGTCACCCCCAACGACGAGCACACCGGCCGAGGCGAAGCCGTCCGCCAGGCCCGCCGCGACGGGCTCGCCGCCGCCGACACCGCCCGCCGGGCCGCTCACCGGGCAGGCCTATCGTGACCAGCGTGCGTAACGACACCGCGACGACAGTGTGTGGGCGGTGCGGAGCAGGCTTCGCTGCCGTCGGACGCCAACGATGGTGCTCCGACGCCTGCCGGCAGGCCGCCTGGCGGCGCCGCCAAGCGGCGCCACGACCGACCCTGCCCGCCAAGGTCGACACCATCTACGAGTGCCCGCAGTGCGAGACCCGCTACCTCGGCGAGCAACGCTGCGACGACTGCAACACCTGGTGCCGACGACTCGGCCCAGGCGCACCCTGCCCCCACTGCGACGAGCTCGTCGCCGTGTCCGACCTCATCGCCGACGACCAATTCGGCGTCACCCGACTACCCTCACCATGAACACCACCCACACCCGGCGACCCGCCCCCCGATGTGGTCTGAATGCCGACCGGATCTGTCGCGAAGAGTCAGACACACCTCAACTGCAGCACCAGGTCCGTGCCCTCCTGCCGGAGCGTGTCGAACATCGAGACCACAAAGGGTTTGTGGTGCACGAGGAACAGCCAGGCCTCGGTCTCGCGGCACGCTCGTCCGGCTCGTCCGAGAGCGTTCACCAACCGGGGGGCGTCGATGATCGTGACGAACTTCTCGGGGTCGTTCGGGTTGCCGTATCCAACGGTGGCGATCACCACCGCTTTGAACGGCAGGTTGACGCCTTCGGTGAGCGTGGCCGTCGCAACCAGGCACCGGATGCTTCCGGCGCGTGCTGCGTCTTCGATCTCCGCCTGGACATCGGTCGGAAGGGCGCCGTGGTGATAGGCGACGCCCCGGCTGATCAGGCCCGGAAGAAGATGGTTCTCGCCGACGCGCTCTCTGACCCGATCGGCCAGCACCGCGAGATCTGGCGCCACCGGAAGCTTGTCGGCGACAGCGGATGCGAGGACCCTGGCCTGCTCACGGGTGGCGACGATGACCAGCGTCGGTGTTCTCCGGGTGTCGACGAGGTGGTGGATGAGGGGCTGGACTCGGTCGAGCTGCGACGTGGTCTCCTTCGCCGTTGTCCAACCGCCGTCCCTCTTCTCCCGGAAGACGTGTGTTCCCACGGGTTCTCGCATGCCGCCCTGGACCACCTGGGTGCTGGATTGACGCAGGTGGACCCGTCCGAGCACCGGTACGTGACGGCGTGGCCGCTGGTTGCCGTGCGGCTCCTCGATGATGGTGTTCTCGTTGTCGAACTCGGTTGTGTAGAGGGCGTAGAGACGGCGCGGACCACGCCAGGTGTCCGACCTCACGAGCGGCGGATCGTCCGTCTGGATCCAGCTCACGACGTGAGCATCGGCACCCATCGCAGCAGACACCAAGACGAGTCGGTGGGCTGTTCCCCTGGTCAGGTGGTGGATGAGGGTGAGGGCCTCCTCGAGGCCCCACCCTCGCTCCCGCTCCGCCAGGAGGTGCGCTTCGTCGATGACGAACAGGGTGAACCGCTCCAAGAACCCGTCGGGGTCGTTGCGGACGAGCCCCGCCAACCGCTCGGGGGTCATCACCACCACCCGTCCCGCCGTCGGCAGCGCGGTACCAGACCCATGAGGGCCGGCATCGGCCACCGTCGTTCTGAGCAGGTTCAGTCGCGGTGTTAGCGCCTCCTGGATCTCCCGACAGGGGCTGTGCGTCGGCGCGACGACGCAGACGTCACCGTGCTCTTGTTGCTGCACGTGGCTCATGATCAAGACCTGGGAGACGAGCGTCTTCCCGGCGCTGGTTGGGAACGCGAGTACCTGCCGTCGGGTGGCCGGATCGAGCGGAGAGGGATCGCCGCGTAGGAACCGCTCCTGAGGAGGCCAGAACATCAGCACTGACGGCTCTGACAGCACGAGTGCGAGCGCTGTCGGGTGGAGGTCCGGTGGGAGGACCATGAAGACAGACGATGCCGCCAGGTCATCGCCAAGGTCTGACATCAGGGCCGCCACCCAGCGCGAGTCTGTGTCTTCGGACCCTCCGGGACCTTGGAGCGCCAGCGCGATTGCCGTGCGAGCGGCGACAAGCGCGGTGGTATCTCCGGTGGTGAGGAACGCGTGGAGATGCCTGATGCCGTCGATGGTGGCGGTCGCCGGGCCGACAGGGGACAGGCCGACGGCGCGACACCACCGATCGCGGCCTCTGCCGGACCTTCCCCGCGAGCGGGCACTGACACCAGATGGGCACCCTCAGCCCGGGCTGATCAGGATCTTGCGGACCGGCATGAAGGGACCAAAGGCCCTTTCACGCAGCCCTGGGTCCGTAGTTAGGTCGGGTTCATGAACTCCGAACTGTCGCAGAGCACGCCTCGTACAGGTCCCCTTGGAGGTCGGAAGATGAAACGCAGGTCGTTCATGGTCGCCGGTGCGGGCGGCGTCGGCGCCCTCGTCGGTGTCCTCGCGGGCCGGGTGGGGGACGAGGGCGGCGGCGGTGGGGACCTGTCCCTCATCGCCAACGAGCGCGGCCTCTCCGGCGACGAGGCGGCTGCCGCGCTGGCGACGTTCACACCGCCCGGCAAGTGGGACTAGTACCTGCTGTTCGCGTCGGGCGGGCAATCGGGCCAGATCCACGTCATCGGCGTGCCCTCGATGGGGCTGCTGAAGACGATTCCCGTGTTCTCACCCGACCCGTGGTCGGGCTACGGCTACGGCGCCGACGCCGGCGAGGTGGTGCTCGACGGTGGCAGCGATCCGGCGAAGACGGAGCCGCTGCGCTGGGGCGACAGCCACCATCCGGCCCTGTCGGAGACCGGCGGCAAGTACGACGGCCGTTTCATCTACATCAACGACCGCGCGAACGGGCGAATCGGCATGGTCGACCTCCGGGACTTCAAGACCAAGCAGATCCTCGACATCCCGAACCTGCAGACGTCCCACGGCGGCGTCTTCGCCACGCCGGACACCGACTACGTCCACATCTCGTCGCATACGGGGGCGCCGCTCGGCGCCCCGGATGCCTTCGTCGAGCTGGAGGACTTCGCTGAGAGCTTCCGCGGCATCTCGACCTTCCTGGCCGTAGACCAGGAGACAGGAAAGTGTGACCTCTCGGAGAGCTTCCAGATCGAGCTGCCGCCCTACACCCAGGACCTCGCCGACGCCGGCAAGCTGGCGAGCGACGGCTTCGCGTTCATCCCCTGCTTCAACACCGAGCTGGCGACGGCGTCGACCGTCGACGGCGCGCCGCTCGAGACCTCGGCGTCGAAGAACGACTACGACTTCCTCCACGTCATCGACTGGCGGAAGGCGGAGGAGGTCGTCGAGGCCGGCAAGACCGAGATGGTGAACGGCGTCCGGATGATCCGGTTGCAGACCGCGATCGACGAGGGGATCCTGCACTTCGTGCCCGCGCCCCGCAGCCCGCACGGCGTCTGCGTCTCCCCCGACGGCAACTACATCGTCGTCTCCGGGAAGCTCGATCCGACCACGTCGACCTACGACATCGAGCTCATCAAGCGGGCGATCGAGGAGAAGACGTACCAGGGCACGGACGTCTACGGCGTTCCCATCCTCGATCTCGATGCGGTGCTCGTGGGCCTGGTCGAGGTCGGCGCCGGTCCACTGCACACCCAGTTCGACGCCGAGGGCAACGCGTACACGTGCATGTTCATCGAGAGCTCGGTCGCGAAGTGGACGCTCGGCCCGAAGGCCGGCGTCCCCGAGAGCGAGGCGTTCAAGTTCGTCGACAAGGTCTCCGTGCACTACAACCCCGGCCACCTCGTCAATGTCGGGGGCGACACGACCGAGCCGGACGGCAAGTACCTCGTATCGATGAACAAGTGGTCGATCGATCGCTACCAGACCGTGGGCACCCTCCACCCGCAGAACTTCCAGCTCATCGACCTGACGGGCGAGAAGATGCGAGTCCTGAAGGACATGCCGATCGGCTTCGGCGAGCCGCACTACGCCCA
The DNA here is from genome assembly GCA_016649895.1 of Acidimicrobiia bacterium. Taxonomy (GTDB): domain Bacteria; phylum Actinomycetota; class Acidimicrobiia; order Acidimicrobiales; family SKKL01; genus Actinomarinicola. The sequence goes on from JAENWR010000085.1 coordinate 4,338, forward strand.
GATGGTCAAGGCCGACACGATCAAGGCCTGGGAGACGTATCCGGTGGGGACCGACCCGCTGACGATGGGGCCGTCCGAGTACGCGACCGAGCCCGGCAACGAGCGCATCGAGCGTGACGGCGACACCGTGCACGTGTACATGACGGCGATGCGCAGCCACTTCACGCCCGACGTCATCCGCGTGAAGAAGGGCGACAACGTGTCGCTCCACATCACGAACATCGAGTCGACCAAGGACGCCACGCACGGCTTCGCCATCCCCGGCCACAACGTGCAGGCGAGCATCGACCCGGGCGAGGTGGTGAACATCGACTTCGCCGCCAACCGGAGCGGCGACTACGCCTACTACTGCACGGAGTTCTGCTCGGCGCTGCACATGGAGATGCAGGGCTGGCTACTCGTCGAGCCCTGACCGCGCACCGACCATCGACAACAACAACCAAGGAGAACCAGACCCATGAGAACCCCCCGAATGCTGGCAATGCTCGGCCTCCTGCTCACCGCCGCGGTCGCTCTCGGCGCCTGTGGTGGCGACGACGCCGACCAGGCGAGCTCCGGCGGCGGCCAGACCGAGCAGACCGAGCAGACCGAGCAGGGTGGCGACGACGGTGGCGATGAGGGTGCGGTGCGGATCGAGGCGACGGAGTTCGCCTTCTCGCCCGGTGACGTGACCATCAAGGCCGGCGAGCCCACGACCGTCGAGTTCGTCAACGCCGGCTCGGTCGAGCACGACTTCACGGTCGATGACATCGACTTCAAGGTGACGGCCGCTGCGGCGAAGACGGGCACCGGCGAGCTCACCGTCCCCGAGGCCGGTGAGTACACCTTCTACTGCTCGGTGCCGGGGCACCGCGAAGGTGGGATGGAAGGGACGCTCGTCGTCGAATGATCGTCCCGCACGAGCGCCCGGTCGACGTGGCCGGCCCACCTCCTCCGCAGACCACCTCCGCAAGAGCGGGCGGGCGCTGTCCCAGGACGGTCACCGGCGCCGTGGCGGCGACCGCCGCCACGGCGCTGCTGCTCTCGTCGCTCGTCACACCCCTCTGGCAGGCACGCCTGGCGGCGCCCCAGTACCCCGGGGGCCTGGTGATGCGCGCCCACGGCGGCAAGGTCACCGGCGACGTCTCCGAGATCAACAACCTCAACCACTACGTCGGGATGCGCCCCTTCGATGCCAAGGACATCCCCGAGCTCCAGCTGTGGGCGCCGACCGTCGCCGTGGGCGTCCTGCTCGTGCTCGTCGCCTGCTTCGCCCGCCGACGAGGCGTGGCCCGGCTGGCGAAGGCCGCGCTGTGGGTGATCCCGGTCGGCGTGCTCGGCGACATCCAGCTCCGCCTCTGGCAATACGGGCACGACCTGTACCCGGACGCCGCGCTGCGCATCGAGGAGTTCACACCCTGGGTGCTCGGGTACACGCGGGTGTGGAACTTCCGCACCACTGCGACGCCCGGGCTCGGGCTTGTAGCGGTCGTCCTGGCCGCAGCCATCGTCACGTTCGGCCCGTGGGCGTGGCAGCGGGTCCGGCTCGCCCGGAGCGCGCCGCGCTCGGTGCTGGGCCTTGTTGTGGCCATCGCGCTGCTGATGGCCGCGGCGACGCCGGCCGTCGCGACCGGGCAGCACGACGGCGCGACGGCGCGCGGCGCACCGGATGGCGACCTCGAGCAGCTGCTGCGGGAGGCGCCCGACGGTGCCACCGTCATCGTGCCGCCCGGCGTCCACCGCGGCAACTTCGTGCTCGACCGGCCGGTGGTGCTCGACGGCAGGGGCGCCGCGACGCTCGACGGCGGCGGGTCGGGCACGGTGCTCCAGGTCCGCGCGCCCGGGACCATCGTCACCGGGCTCGGCATCCGGGGCAGCGGCCGCGGTCCCGTCGGGGCGCCGACCGGTGTCCTCGTGGAGGCCGACGACGTCCACGTCCACGGCCTCGTGGTCGAGGACGTGTACCAGGGGATCGTCGTGCAGGGCGCGTCCGGCGTGCAGGTCCACGACAACGTCGTGACCGGCCGCGGGGGCGCTGTGCCGGTCGACCTCGACGTGCACCACGGCCCGACCACCGGTCCGGGTGACGGCATCTCCCTCTGGGACGCGTCGTCAGCCCTGGTGCTCGACAACGTGATGACCGACGTGCGCGACGGCGTCTACGTGTCGTTCGGGCGCGAGGTCCTCGTCGGCCGCAACACGGTGCGCTCGAGCCGGTTCGGCGTGCACGACATGTACTCGACCGACCTCACGGTCAGCGAGAACCGCTTCGAGCGCGGCTCGGCGGGTCTGGTCCTCATGAACGGTGGCCCCGTCTCCGTTCTCAGGAACGTCATCGTCGACAACCGCTTGACCGACGACCGCTTGACCGCGACCGGCTACGGGATCCTGGTGAAGGACGTCGTCGACGTCCGGCTCACCGAGAACGTCGTGGCCCGGAACCGCATCGGCATCCAGGTCGAGACGACGGTCGGCAGCGACGACGCGGTCGACATCGTGGGGAACACCGTCGCAGCCAACGGCACCGCACTGGTGCTCGCGCCGAGCATCCGGGCCGACATCGGCGGCAACAGCTTCGTCGAGAACCTGGTGAGCCTCGCCTTCACCGGCAGGCGCGGGGATCCGCGGATCGACTGGTCGTACGAGGGAGCCGGCAACTTCTGGGGCGACTACCGCGGCGTCGACGTCGACGGTGACGGCATCGGGGAACGGCCACACGAGATCGGTGGCGCCGTCGAGCGCCTGCTCGAGCGGGCGCCACAGCTCGGCGGGATCGCCGGCTCGGCGGCGATGGGCGTCCTCCAGCTCATGGAAGACCGCCTGCTGCTCGCCGACCCCGCTGCCATCGACCGGCTGCCGCTCGTCCGGCCGCACTCGCCTGCGCTGCCCGGTTCGGCACCGGGTCCGCCGTCACCGGCGGCTGGCGCGCTCGGCGGCGCGTTGCTGCTCGGGAGCGTCGCCACCTGGCGGGGGCTCCGGTCCCCACGCGCTGGAGGTCCCCGACATGCGCTCGCCTGACCACGCCCCGATCCTCGAGGCGCGCTGCCTGACGAAGTCGTTCGGCCGGCGCCCGGGCCTGGTCGGCGTGAGCCTGACCGTCGACCGATCGTCGGTCGTGGCCGTCACCGGCGGGAACGGCGCCGGCAAGAGCACCCTGCTGCGATGCTTGGCCGGCATCGCCCGCTGCCGGGGCGACGTCCTCCTCGGCGGGCGCCCCGTCGACGACGCCGCAGCGCGTCGGTCGTTCTCGTACCTGCCCCAGTACGTCGAGCTGCCGGCGACATCGTCGGTCGCGGAGGTGCTCTACCTGTTCGCGCGGCTGCGGCGCGTGCCACCTGAGAGCCACCCCCTGCCACCGGGGTTCCTCCCCGCGCCCGACGCGGTGATCGCCACGCTGTCCGGCGGCCAGCGGCGGCGGGTTGCGATCGCGGCCGCGCTCGTCGGTACGCCCGCGCTGCTGCTGCTCGACGAGCCGGACGCGAGCCTCGACGAGGAGGGCCGCCTCGGCCTGTGGGACACGCTCGGCGCGCTCCGCGACGCGGGGACGACGGTCCTCATCGCCACGCCGGCGTCGAGCGACCTGGGAGGCCTGGCCGATCGCCTCGTGGTGCTCGACGACGGCAAGGTCGTCCACGACGCACTGGTCGACCGCTGTTTGCCGAGCTTGTGCGGAACCGTCCGATGAGCGCGGTCCTCGCACTTGCCGGCGGCGAGCTCCGCCAGGCCGCCCGATCGCGCGCCGTCGTCGTCGGCGGGCTCGTGCTCGCCGCGTCGGCGACGGGTATCAGCGTCCTCGGTGGCAGCGCAGCGGACGGGCTCGGCACTGCGTCGCTCGACACGACCACCGCCGCGCTCCTGCAGGTGTCCGTGCTCCTCCCGCCCCTGCTCGCGCTCGTGCTCGGCGCTGGCTCGCTGGCCGGATCGCGCGAGCGCGGGTTCCTCGGCATGATCGCCGCCCAACCGGTGCGGCGATGGTCGCTGGTCGGCGCCGCCTACTGCGGCCTGGCCTCGGCGCTCGGCCTCGTTCTCGCGTTCGGGTTCGGCTTCAGCGCGCTCGCGCTGGTGTCGGGCGGCTCGGCCGGCGCCCTCGCCGGCCTTGCCGTGCTGGCCGCCGTCAGCGTGGGGGCAACGGCCGCCGCCCTGGCCGCCGGGCTCGCCATCAGCGCGTGGTCACGGGGACAGGCCGAGGCGACCGGAGCCGCCGTCGGGACCTGGTTCGCCTTCTCTCTCGGCTACGACCTCGTCCTCGCCGCCACCGTGCCCGCCGTCGACCCGTCGCTCGGCATGACGTTCCTCGCCATCGCCGTGAACCCGCTCGAGGCGGCCCGCCTGCTCGGACTGCTGCTCCTCGACGGCGGGAGCGCCACCCTCGGGTCGCTCGGCGTCTACCTCGTCGACCGGCTCGGCGTCGTCGCCGCTGCCGGTATCTGCATCACCAGCCTTGTGGTGTGGACGGTCGCTGGCCTCTCGCTCGCGACGATCGCCCTGCAGCGCCGGGACCTGTAGGCGGTCGGCACTGCGGCCCCCGCCTGGCACCAGGACGGCAGTGTTCGACATGGTGAGGACGATCGCCCGAGTGGGCGCCGCGGCCGGAGCTGCATCCAGGGTGAGGGCACCCGAGGGTGCCGCAGCCGTGAGCGCCTCAGGGACGTCCCGCACCGAGACCGACGGGGACCCCCGCCGCCGCTCCGGTTGCGGCGGGCAGCGCCACCTGGCGGGCCCGCACCAGTGGGAGCACCTCGTCGGGTGTCCCCGGGCGGGCGAACAGGAACCCCTGGGCGTACGGGAAGCCGGCGGCGACGAGCACTTCCATCTGCGCCACGTTCTCCACCCCCTCGGCCACGAAGGGGATGCCGAAGGCATCACTGATGCCGATGAGGGAGGCGGCGATGGCGGCGCCCCGAGAGCCAGGCTCGACGCCTGCCATGAAGGCGCTGTCGACCTTGATCAGCGATACGGGTAGGTGCTGCAGTTGGCTGAGCGACGAGTAGCCGACACCGAAGTCGTCGATGGCGAGCAGCACGCCGAGCGCCCGGAGGCCCTCGACGATCGGCTGCACCGCAGCGGGGTCGGCGATGAGCATGGTCTCGGTCACCTCGAGCACGAGGCGACAGGGCGCGATGCCGGAGACGGCCAGCGCGCAGGCGACCTCGTCGACGAGGGCGGGTGCGCCCAGGTCGACGGCGCTCACGTTGACCCCCATTGTGAGTGGTCGGACCGTGCGCCCGACGGCCACGGCAGCGACGTCGTCCCACGCCGCGAGCTGGCGACACGCCTCCCCCAGCGACCACCGGGTCAGGCCCCGGATCAGGCCGGTCCTTTCTGCGAGGGGGACGAACTCAGCCGGAGGCAGGCAGGTGCCGTCCGGGCGCGGCCAGCGCACGAGCGACTCGAAGCCCACGATGTGGCCGGTCGCGACCTCGACGACCGGTTGGTAGACGAGCGACAGCTCGGCCCGCTCGATCGCCCGGCGCAGCTCGACCTCGACGTCGAGCTGGCTGCGCTCCCGCACGGCTCCGCCGGCCGCGTACACCGAGATGCGAGCGCGACCGGCGCGCTTGGCCTCGTACATGGCCTGGTCGGCCTGGAGGAGGAGGCCATCCACCTGGTCGGGGCCGTATGCGACGGCCACCCCGATCGACGCAGAGACGTGCACCTCCCGTCCGGCGAGCTCGACCGGTGCCTCGAGGGAGGTGAGCATCCGCTTCGCCACCGCCACGGCCGTCTCGGCGCGGCCGGTTCCGGGAAGGACGGCGCAGAACTCGTCTCCTGCCCAGCGCACGAGCACGTCTCCGGTGCGCAGGCACGACTGGAGGCGCCCGACCACCGCCACCAACAGTTCGTCACCGTGGTGGTGCCCGCGGGAGTCGTTCACGACCTTGAACCGGTCGAGGTCGACGAAGAGCAACGCCACACCACTGCCCCGACGGTCCTCGACCACGAGCCGCAGCAGCTCGTCGAGCACGACCCGGTTGGGCAGCCCGGTGAGGGCGTCGTGGCGGGCCTGGAACCCGAGCTGGCGCTCGAGGCGGCGCCGGTCGGTCACGTCCTTGGCCACGCCGTAGACGCCGACGACGGTGCCGTCGACGACGATCGGCAGGTTGGTCACGTGGAGGTCGATGAGGCGCCCGTCGCGCGTCCGCAGGACCATGTCGTACGACTGGGCGATGCCCGCCGCTGCCTGCTCGAACCGGGCTCTGGTGTCGTCGAGGTGACCGGGCTCGATGAGGGGGGCGAACCCCATCTCGCCGAGCTCGTCCAAGGAGTAGCCGGTCATCTGCAGCGTGGCCGGGTTGGCCGACGTGAACCGCCCGTCGAGGTCGAAGGAGTACACCGCGTCGGCGCTGTGGTCGAACAGGGAACGGAAGCGCTGCTCCGAGACGAGGAGCCGCCGAGCCGCCGCGCGGCGCTCCGTCACATCGCGCCCCACGGCGTAGACGACGCTCCCGTCGTCGACGCGGGTGAGGTGCAGCTCCAGCCACCGGCTGGAGCCGTCGGCGCAGCGGAAGCGGCGGTCGGCGAGGATCGCCGACTCCCGCTGTGGGATGCCATCGAAGATCGAGCTCCCTGGCGCAGAGCGGTCGCCCCCCTGGACGAAATCGTGGTACGAGCGGTCGATCAGCTCTGACGGTTCGTAGCCGAGCAGGTCGATGCAGGCGGCGTTGACGGTGAGGATCGTGCCTTTCCGGTCGAGGGACACGATCAGGTCCCTGCTGACGTCGAGGGTCTGCTGGAGCGTCCTGCGCTCGTCGTTCACCCGCTCGACGATCGACCCGATGAAGAACCCGAGGACGGTGAGGACGCCCAGGCGCATGGTGGCGTAATCCGAGACGAAGGGCAGCCCGGTCCGCTCGTACACCGCCCACGTCCACATACCTGCGGCCAGCCCGCTCATCAGACCGGCCAGCGCACCGCCGCGGAACCGCCAGCGCACGGCCGCCTCGAGCGTCAAGAGGACCGTGATCATGTAGATCGGCTCAGCCGGGTCGGTGAGGTTGTTGAAGAGGGTGCCGGAGACGATGGCGACGTCGAGCGCCATCGCAGCCACGCCCACCCGCCGCACGGTCGCATCCGACGGCTCGCCGGCGAGGATGTGGCGGGAGACGCCGACCGAGGCGGCGAACAGTACGACGAACGCCCAGCTGATCCTGGGATCGTCGCCCGTGCGCACCGCTGTCTGCACGGCGGTGAAGGCGCAGGCCCAGAATCGGAAGCGCCAGATGAGGCGCTCGGTCGACAACCGGCGCTCGGGCTCGCTCATGATGCTCGGTCGCGGAGGATGCGCCACCGCCTCCCATCGGCACGATCGCGGTCGAGGTTCAGTGCCAGGTCGCCTTGCGCTCGACGCCACCTCCAGGGCCACGGGCCGCAGTCGGGGTCACCGTGGCTGTCACACGGTCCGCGTAACGTGCCCGACGTGAGCATGCAGGTCCCCGCCACCCTGTCGCCGTCGTCGATCAGCTTGTTTCGCACCTGCCCGCTGGCGTGGCGCCTCGACTACATCGAACGGCTCGAGCGCACGCCCTCGCTCGACGCCAACATCGGCACGTTCGTCCATGCCGGGGCCGAGGCCCTCTGCGAACTGCCCCCCGCCCGCCGCACGATCGACGAGGCACGGGCTGTCGCCACCGCCGCCTGGGCCACCCACATCGAGGACGAGGAGTGGCAGTCGCTCGAGATCGCCGCCGACCGCGTCCCCCAGGTCAAGTGGCGGGCGTGGCGGGCGGTGCAACGCTGGTTCGAGCTCGAGGACCCGGGCGCGGTCACCGTCGCCGGGTGCGAGCTGTGGGTCCACGGCGCCGTGGGCGGTGTGGCGATGCGGGGCATCGTGGACCGCCTCGACATCGACGAGGTCACCGGCGGCTTCGTCGTCACCGATTGCAAATCTGGCAAGATGCCGATGTCGGCGTACCAGGACGAGCGCCTCTTCGGGGTGTGGGTGTACGCCCACCTCGTCGCCGAGGAGCACACCTCTCGGCCCGTCACCAAGGTCCGCCACCTCTACCTCGGCGAACGGCCAGGCGAGGTCATTCGCGACGTCACGCCCGAGGCGCTCGCCACCACTGCCGAGGTCGTCACGTCGACACATCGTGAGATGGTGCGCGCCTGCGCCAGCGGCGAGTTCGAGACCCGCAAGGGCGTCCTGTGCGACTGGTGCAGCTTCAAGCCCTCATGCCCCGCCTTCGGCGGCGACCTCGTGGCGCTGCTCACCCACGGAACCCGCCGCGTCGAGCGGCGCAAGCCTGTCGACGAGAACCAGCAGACGCTCGCCGGCGAGCTGGCGATCGCCCCCGTCGGTCGCTGAAGATCGTCCGCCGACGCGGATCGGTGACGGTCTGCCCAGGTGAACGGTGACCCGTCGGTCGCTGAGCCGCCTGCCACCCGGCCGCCTCCGACAAGATGGAGGGGTGACCGACGCCGACGCCGCCAGCTTCGCCCTGCTCGTGCTGCGGGCGGCTGTCGGTGGGGTGCTCCTCGCCCACGGCGTCAACCACATCGTCGGGGGCGGCCGCATCACGGGGACTGCGAGGTGGTTCGAGAACCTGGGCATGCGGCCCGGCATCGTCCACGCCTGGCTCGCGAGCCTCACAGAGGTGGTCGCCGGCGTGCTGCTCGTGGTCGGCCTCCTCACCTCGCTGGCGGCGGCCGGGGTGATCGGGGTGATGCTCGTCGCTTGGATCACGAACCATCGCGGGAACGGCTTCTTCATCTTCCGGCCAGGCGAGGGTTGGGAGTACGTGATGGTGCTGACGGTGTGCGGGGTGGTGCTGGCCACCCTCGGTGCGGGGGACTGGTCGCTCGACGCAGCGCTCGACCTCTTCGACGAGCCGAGCTGGGGCAACCTCGCCGTCGGCGCCGGCGCCGGCGCCGGCGGGGCAGCGGCCCTGCTCCTGACCTGCTGGCGTCCCGAGCGGAAGGCCGAGTAGCCCGCGAACGGCGCCGGGATCAGTCCCCGGACTGCAGGACCCTGCGGGGGTGGTGCCCGTCGACGTAGCCGACGAACGGCGGGTAGATGTTGTATCCGAGCAGCTCCTGGAGGCGCTTCGGCAGCGTGGCTGCCACGTCATGGGGGACGGCCAGGACGTGGTTCTCCTGGGGTCGCAGCCACGACGACACGTACTCGAGGATGACGCCGAGCCGGGGCCGGTCGGTGCGGTTGGCACCGCCTCCGTGCCAGAGGCTCCCCAGGTAGAACATGACCGAACCGGCCGGCATCTCGGCGACGATCGTCTCCGCCTCGTCCGGCGCGTCGTCCCGGCGGTGGCTGCCGGGGACGAGGCGGGTGGCGCCGTTGGCCTCGGTGAAGTCGTCGAAGGGCCACATCGTGTTGACCACCACGTCGGGGTGCGGCTTGGTGAGCGGGTAGATCGAATCGTCCCGGTGGAGCACCTGGGCCGTCTCCCCCGGACCGATCTGGATGCCGACCGGGGCCGACAGCTGGTGGTGCTCGAGCACTCGGTCGACCACGCCGAGCAGCAACGGGTGGGTGGCGGGCTCGTCGAAGGCACGGGTCTTGGCGAACAGGGCATACACCCGCTGGGTGGTGAAGCCCTCGAAGTCGTTGCGGCCGGTGGGTGTCCTGGCGAGCACGTCCGCCAGGTCGGCCCGGGTGGCCGCCACCTCGTCGGGCCCGAGGAACCCCTCGACCACGACGTAGCCGTCCGCCTCCAAGCCGGCCACGACCGTGTCGACGGTGGCCTCGACGAAGGTGGTGCGCATGCCACCGACGCTACGTCGGGAGGGCCTCCTCATGTTTTGAGCGCCGCTCCGACGGCCTCGCTAGGGTTGCCCTGCAACCCACTCTGTGCCCGGCGACCGCCGTGGTCCCGGGCCTTAGCTTGCGATTAAACCCTGACCTGGTTGTCAGGCGGCTTTCTTGATGGCTGGGTAGCGTTGTCGTGGTGGTTTTCGGGTGCCTTTGGGTCGTCCGGGTCCGGGTGTGTTGGATTTCGGTGGTTGGGCTGGGGTGCCGATGGTGTGGCGCAGTAGCCGAAACCCTCGGCGGACTCGTGACGGGGTGAGAAGCGTGGGGTCTCGGGGGCGTTCCCATGGCAGCCGTAGGTCCTCGACGGTGCCTCGGGCGAGGCGGAGTTGGGTGTAGGCGGCGGCGATGAGCCAGGTCCCGCGGTCGGCTTGTTCGGGGGTGCGCAACGCTGGGGTGGTCCAGCCGAGGGTGCCTTTGAGGAATCGGAAGGTGTGCTCGATGTCGAAGCGGCGCAGGTAGGCCCGCCAGCACAGGTCGAGGTCGGCGTCGCCGGTCCCGGACCACCACAGCCACAGGGTCTTGACGTTGCGGCCGGTTGGTTTGGGGAGGTGTTCGACCTCGACGCGGATCACGGTGCCGCGCACGATCGGTGGTGCGTCGGGGCCGGCCCAGCGGCCTCGGCCGTGGAGTTTGGGGTGCAGCCCGGACCAGGCTTGGACCTTCACGTTGCCGTAGCGTTTGTTGTGGGTCACGAGCTCGGCTGTTGGTGCGGTCCAGGTGTCGGGGTCGGACAACGCGAAGCGGGCGCCGTGGCGGCGGGGCCGCCCTATGGCGCCCGGGGCGCGTTCGTCGGGGTCGGGGTGAAAGACCCGCTTGGGACTGATGCGTACCAGTGTTTGGGCGCGGGTGTCGGCCAACCCGACGGTGAGCGCGATGGGGTCATAGCCGGCATCGAAGACGAACATCGGGACGTCATCGTCGTCGTCGAGACGCCCCACGAGGTGTCGCACTTGGTCGATGGTGGCGGTGGTGGCATCGGCTGTAGGCGCGATCCGCGTGGCGTCAACGGGTGCGGTCCAGGAGTCCGGTGCCCAGTCGAGTTGGGTGATCCACTGGTAGGACCAGCCCGCCACGATCGGCTGACCGGCGGAGTGCTTCGATGCCGAGTAGTAGAAGCCCCGTTCGGGACTGCACTCGGCGTCGCAGCGGTCCCACGTCGACGCGTCGACCGCGAACACCGCTGGCCAGTCCTTCGGTCGGTTGGCGACGAGCAAAGCCTGAACAGCGTCGGTGTCGATCGTTCCCTTGTCGAGCGCCTTGTAGAGGCTGCCGTGGCCGCGCCG
>JAENWR010000011.1 GCA_016649895.1 Acidimicrobiia bacterium
CACCGTCGTGGTCCCCGGGGCGCTGCCGCTGTTCTCGAACGAGGAGGCCGGCGGCTGGTCGGCCCGCCCCAAGACGGTGCTGGTCGACTCCACGCAGCTCGAGTCGGGCGAGGCCATGAGCGCGGAGTTCAAGGCGATCGCCGCCCGGGAGATCGAGGAGTTCAAGGCCGAGCTGCGCCAGCGCTTCCCCGGACGTGACACCGACGACCTGACCGACGAGGCCCTGCTGCGCGAGGTCATGAACACCGTCGGCAAGCCGGGCAAGCTCGGCGAGCAGGTGCGCTGCGTCGTGTCGGTGTCGATGCTCACCGAGGGCTGGGACGCCAACACCGTCACCCACATCCTCGGCATCCGTCCGTTCCGCAGCCAGCTCCTGTGCGAGCAGGTCGTCGGTCGGGGTCTGCGCCGGCGGAGCTACGTGGTCGGCGACGACGGCCGCTTCGCCCCCGAGTACGCCGAGGTCTACGGCGTGCCGTTCGCGTTCATGCCGTCGGATCGACCGGTGACCGACCCGCCGCTTGCCCGGCCTGGCCAGGAGGTGCGCGCCCTCGACGAACGGAGCGACCTTCGGATCACGTTCCCCCTGGTCGAGGGCTATCGCGTGGAGATCCCTGACGAACCCGTCGAGTTCGATCATGAGCACGCCCGGCCGCTCCACGTCGATCGTGACCGGCTCGCCACCTGGACCCAGACGGCGGGCCTCGTCGGCGGCGTCGATGAGCAGCAGCTGGAGTCGGTCCTCGACGTACGGCCCCAACAGGTGGCCTACGAGGTCGCTGCCGAGGTCGTGCGGCGCAAGATGACCGCACACGACGGCGTCATCCGGCCCTGGCTGTTCCCGGCCCTCATCGACGTGACGCGGCGTTGGCTCGACGAGAAGGTCACGTTCGCGGACGACACGCCGCTGGGTTCGCTGCGCCTGGCGCAGTTCAAGGCGCAGGCGGCCGAGGCGGTGTTCGATGCGGTGGTCCGCCTCCCCGATGCCCGGACCCCGGTCGTGCTCCCGATCCTGCGTCGCTTCGATGGCGAGGGGTCGACCGACGATGTCTTCTTCGTGACCCGCAAGGCAGCGATCGACACGACGAAGAGCCACGTCAGCCATGTGGTGCTCGACGGGGTCGGTGGCAACACGTGGGAGGAGATCATCGCCTTGCGGTGCGAGCTGCACGACAAGGTGGCGGCCTACGTGAAGAACGACCATCTCGGCTTCGAGATCCCCTACACCCACAAGGGTCGATCCCACCGCTACGTGCCCGATTTCCTGGTGCGCCTCGTCGCTGAGCCCGGTGACGTGGTGCGCACGCTGATCGTCGAGGTGTCGGGGGGCCAGAAGAGCCCGGGACCGACGGCGGCGAAGGCGGCAACCGCTCGCGACCACTGGTGTACCGCGGTGAACAACCACGGTGGGTTCGGCCGCTGGGGCTACGTGGAGATCGACACCATGGAGAACGCCGCTGCCCGGCTCGACGTCGCGATCGACGCTCTCTACGCCGACGAGCCCATCATCGGCCAACCGGTCGCCTGAACGAAGGACCACCGATGCCGCCTCGCAAGAAGACGCCCGCCGGCCCGACGCCCGTCGAGGCCATCACCCACGACGACAAGCGGGCGAACATCCCCACCGCCGACGCGCACGACCTCGTGCCGCCGGCGCGCCAGGCGACGGAGACGGTCACCTATCCCCGCGATCTGCGGACCCCGATGCTGGTGTGGCAGGGCAAGGAGGCGCTGGACGAGCACGATCTGGAGGCCGACGCGCCGCCGATCTACATCCAGGAGAAGATCGATCCGCGGGTGCTGGTGGAGCACCTCCGCCAGACGTCGAAGGGCGAGGAGCCCGAGCCGGAGCTGACCCTGTTCGAGAGCTTCGACGGGCTCGAGGGGCTCGACCTCGTCGAGTTCTACGAGCACGAGGCCAACTGGTCGAACCGAATGATCCTCGGCGACAGCCTCCAGGTGATGGCTAGTCTCGACAGCCGAGAACGCCTGCGGGGCCAGGTGCAGATGATCTACCTGGACCCGCCGTACGGCATCAAGTTCGGGTCGAACTGGCAGGTGTCGGCCCGCAAGCGCGATGTGAAGGACGGCAAGGTCACCGACATCGCCCGCGAGGTCGAGCAGATCAAGGCGTTCCGCGACACCTGGGAGCTGGGCATCAACAGCTACCTCACCTACCTCCGGGATCGCCTGCTGGTCGCCCGGGACCTGCTCACCGAGAGCGGCAGCATCTTCGTCCAGATCGGCGACGAGAACGTCCACCTCGTCCGGTCCTTGCTGGACGAGGTCTTCGGCGCCGAGAACTTCGTGAGCCAGATCACGTTCAAGAAGACGGGCAATGCCACGGCCGAGTACTTGGCGGGCGTGGGCGACCAAATACTGTGGTTCGCGCGCGAACGATCCAATCTGAAGTTCAGACGTGCCTATGGCGAGAAGTCTGATTCGGCGAGCATCGCCGAGCAGTACACAATGATCGAGGAGGAGGAGGGTGGTGGCTTGCGACGGGCCTCGCGCTCTGAGCTAGTGGACCCCGCCTCCCGGCTGTTCCGAACTTCTCCTATGACGAGCCAGCGCCCACCTGGCGACTTTCCGGTCGAGTTTGCAGGAGCGACGTTCCATCCAAGGCCTGGCTACTGGAAGACAAACGAGCAGGGGATCGAGCGCCTGGCCCGGGCTGGGCGCCTCTATCCGAGCGGACGAACGCTCAGCTTCGTTCGCTTCGCGGCCGACTTTCCCGTCTATCCGTTCACAAACCTGTGGACCGACACGATGACTTCGGGCTTCGGAGACCCGAAGGTGTACGTCGTTCAGACCAACACCAAGGTCGTCCAGCGCTGCATGCTGATGTGCACCGATCCCGGCGACCTCGTGCTCGATCCGACCTGCGGGTCGGGGACGACGGCGTTCGTGGCCGAGCAGTGGGGGCGACGGTGGATCACGATCGACACCTCGCGGGTCGCGCTGGCCCTCGCCCGCCAGCGGCTCATGGGCGCCCGGTTCCCCTACTTCCTGCTGGCCGACTCGGCCGAGGGGCGGGCCAAGGAGTCCGACCTCTCCGCGGTGCCGCTGCCGCCGTCCACGCCGACGAACGACATCCGACATGGCTTCGTCTACGAACGCGTCCAGCACATCACGCTGAAGTCGATCGCCAACAACCCCGACATCGTCGAGGGGATGAGCCGCGAGGAGATCGACGCCGCGATCCGCAAGCACGCCGACTTCGAGCTCCTCTACGACAAGCCCTACGAGGACCGCCGGAAGGTGCGGGTCACCGGGCCGTTCACCGTCGAGAGCCTGTCGCCCCACCGCAGCCTCTCGTTCGCGTCAGCCGCCGAACCGGCCGCCGAGAAGGCTGCTGCCGTCGACCCCGACGCGCCGACGTTCGAGCAGTCGGTCCTGGAGAACCTCCGAGCCGCCGGCGTGCAGAACGGCCGCAAGGCCGAGCGACTCGAGTTCGATATCGTCGAGAGCTACGCCGGTACCCACATCCAGGCCGTCGGTACGCGCGAAGACGCGCCCGCGGGCGCGCCCAAGCGGATCGGGTTGTCGATCGGCCCGCAGTACGGCACCGTCTCTGCCTCGTTCGTCAAGGACGCCGCCCGCGAAGCCGGGCGTGACATGGACCTCGATCTGTTGTGCATCCTGGCCTTCGCCTTCGAGCCCCAGGTGCTCGCCAGCAACGACGACTTCGTCGCCTCCGACGTGGGCTTCGACGTGGCCTCCGAGCGGGCGGTGGGTCGCATCCCCGTTCTGCTCGTCCGGATGAACGCCGATCTCCTCATGGGCGAGGACCTCAAGAAGACCGGCGCCGGCAACCTGTTCACCGTCTTCGGCGAACCGGACATCGAGGTGCACGAGTCGGATGGCGACGTGACCGTCGAGCTGCACGGAGTCGACGTCTACGACCCCACCACCGGCGAGGTGCGCAGCGACAGCACCGACCAGGTTGCGCTGTGGATGATCGACACCGACTACGACGGCGAGAGCTTCTTCGTCCGGCACTGCTACTTCACCGGCGGGCAGGACCCGTACAAGCGCCTGAAGACGGCGCTGAAGGCCGACATCGACGCCGAAGCCTGGGCCACGCTCTACCAGACGACCTCTCGACCGTTTCCCAAGCCCTCGACGGGACGGATCGCGGTCAAGGTCATCAACGACTACGGCGACGAAGTCGTCAAGATCTTTGAGGTCACCAGCGTGAGTGGACCGGGGCGGTGAGCGCTGGGCTCGTCGCGGTAGTCGGAGGGCTCGGCGCCGTCGCAGCCGTCGGCGTGGCTGCCTGGCAGCTCCGCTCGGGCATCAAGGCCACTCGGGTGCAGCGCGTCATCGACCTCCACCGGGACCTGACCAGTGGGGAGGTCGGCGCGGCCCGGAGCCGATTCACGGCGCTGATGTGGAAGGCCGGTGAGAAGGCGGAAGGCGAGAACCTATGTCACCGGTTCACCTGGAGTGAGATTCGGTCGCCGGTGCTCACCGACAAGCACGTCGTAGAGCGCGGCGTGCTGGGCACCTACGACCGCTTGCCCGGGATCCCTGATGGCGAGCACGCCGAACCCATGCGAGACCTGTACTCGGTGCTGTGGTGCTTCGAGCGCATCGAGGCGGGACGACTGGGACACGCTCTCGATTCGGAGATGCTCGGACAGCTCGTCGCCCACCATGCTGTCTGGTGGAACGAGCTGACCGGGAACCTCGGAGCGGACAACGACCTGCCGACGATCCACCTGGGCTCGCTTCGTTCACTAGCGAAGGCCCTTCGCACGCCGAAGCTTGAAGACTGGGCGAGGGACGACTTCGGGAGCCGATGATCGCACTGTCGACCAATTCGATCTGTCCGGCGCGCACAGCGGATCCACCCGCAGTTCGCGGTTCGAGGTCTGACCGCACTGCGGCGGGCGATGACCGTGGTCACATCAGGTCGAGATCCCTGAGCCGTTGCTCGGTCCGATCCGCCGATCGGCTCATCCCGTCCGGCCGGTGCAGGAGCACGCGTGCCTCAGCCAGCACCTCCATCTTGAAGTCACGCACGTTGTCCGTCAGGAGGATGATCGCCGCGTGTTCACCCCACTGGCCTGCACCGTCGTCGACCACCTGCCTGGCGGTGAGTGCCGCCGATGCCACGTGGGTGTCACCGGCGTCGGTCGTCATCGCGACGGCGTCGTCGCGGTGCTCGGCGGTTGGCGCCGGTAGGACCGCATCCGGGATCAGCCTCATCGCTGTGCGCGATCGCTCTCGGGCGTTCTCAGGTCGCCGTTCCGGGCGAGCCTCGAGCTCATCGAAGATCTCCTGGGTCCAACGGAGCCGTTCACCAGGATCAACACAGCGACTACGAGGCCGACTGGGAGGTCGTGACCTCTCAAGAGCGACTGCTCACGCCGTCGAAGATCACGGCGTGGCTCGACTGTGCTCACCACCTGACGCTCAAGCACCTGGTGGAGGGTGGCTCGATGCCGCGCTGATGCCGCGAGCACGTCGGTCGTCCCCAGCCTGCTGGCTCCGCGACGCCCGATCGAATGGTGCCGTTGGGTCGGCGCGGTTGCGCTAGTCAGTGAGATAGGCTGAACTACGCAACAGCGGCAAATGAGGAGGTCCGCATGCTGATCGCTGAGAATCTCGTGCGTGCACGTGCCGGCAGCGGGTTGGCCCAGGAGGATCTGGCCAACGCGCTCGGTGTCAGCCGGGCGATGGTCAGCTACTGGGAAGCGGGGACCCGCACTCCCAACGACCGCCAGCTCGCCGCGCTGAGCCGACTGCTCAGAGCACCCATCGCCGAGCTGCTCGGCACCGGGGAGCCAGCACCCACGCCGAACGTTGCGGCGATGCTGCTGCGGGGAGCGGACCAGGACCTTCCGGACGAGGCGCTGCCAGGGCTGCGGGAGTTCGCCGAGTTCCTTGACACCTACGCCGACCTGGCCGACGCCGTCGGCTTCGAGATCCGGGCCATGCGCCAAAGCCCGTTCGTCACCATCTCCGGATACGAGACCGCCGACGACGCCCGACGCAAGGCCGAAGAGGTCCGGGCCCATCTTCGCGTCGGGCTCGGACCCATCGGCGACCTCGACGCCCTCTGTGAACTGCTCGGCATCACGGTCTATCGAACGCCGCTCGGGGCCGATCTCGCCACGACCATCTCCGGCGCGTTCCTCAACCACCCGGCGATCGGATTCTCGATCCTCGTGAACCTCGACATGACCCCCGGCCGGCGTCGATTCACCGTGGCCCACGAGCTGGCGCACGCCCTGTTCCACAACGACTCCGGCTACACGGTGTCGACGTCACGCAAGCCGCCCAGGGAGCGGTTCGCAGACGTGTTCGCGGGCGAGTTCCTGATGCCCACCGAAGGCCTGCGCCGAGTCATGGAGGAGCAAGGCATCGGTCCTCGAATCGACGACCCCGGCGATGTCGTCCACCTCCAGCGGTTCTTCGGCGTGTCGTACGTGACTGCCCTCGTCCGGCTCCGGCAGGCGAAGTTCCTCACCCAGGCCAGCTTCGACGAGTTCAAGCGGGTCCGGCCAGTGCTGCTGGCGCGATCGCTCGGCTTCGAGATCAGCGACGAGGAGTACCACCCGCGCGCCGAGCTCTGGCGACTGGAGCGGTTCCCGCCCCGCTTCCGTCGACTGCTCCGCCAGGCCGTTCGGAGCGACATCCTCTCGGTCCCGTCAGCCGCCGCGATGACCCGCCTCTCCATCGATGAGATCGCCGAGCTGGTCGGCGTCGACACCACCGCCGGCGAAGCGGTGGACGAGGAGCTCGCCGAGCTCGAGCAATACACCGACAGTGGTGTCCTTGCCGGCGGCTAGCTGCGTCGTCGACACCGTCGTCCTGCGGTACTTCCTCATGGCTGACGAGGTGGACCTGCTGCTGCGCGTCGTGGGGTCGCCGATCGCAGTACCTACAATCGTCTTCGACCCCGAAGAGCCGCCCGAGGCCGGCGACGCGGCCAAGAGCGAGATCGCTCTCAGCATCGCCTACCAACGCCAGGCCAGCCGGGATCCCGCTCGCGACCGCGAGTCCCGGGGCGAGTCGGAACGAGCCGCGGAGCGCCTGGCCCGTACGGCCGACCTGCACGCTGTTGGCGACCTCGTCGTCCTCGACCTCACCGAGACCGAACTGGAACTGCTCGGTCGCGCCACCAGCCCGACCGGCTGCCGGACGTTCGGCCTCCGCTTCCCGCTCCACGCCGGTGAAGCCGCCTGCCTCGCCCTGGCGGTCGAGCGAAACCTGGTGCTGGCCACCGACGACCAGGATGCGCTTCGGGCGCTCGACGCCCACGCGCCGGGCCACCCCTACCAGCGCATCCGCCGGCTGCTCATCGACGCCGGCGAGCAGAAGCTGTGCACGAAGTCGCACGCCAACCGGATCCACGGGGAGATGCGACGCCTCGGCTTCTGGGACCGCGAGGCCCCGTTCCCCACCGCGTAGGTCGGCACGGGCGGGTAGCCGCCACTGTTCGTGCGTACGTGCCCCCTCCTTGGCAATCTTTGCCAACCACGGCCTACGATGGCGCCCGTACCAACGATGAACGTGTCCCTGCCCTCCGAGCTGCGAGAGTTCGTCGACGGCAAGGTGCACGAGGGTGCCTACAGCTCGACGAGTGAATACGTGCGTGAGCTCATCCGGCGTGACAAAGATCGTCAGCGACTTCGACAGCTGCTCCTCGACGGGGCTGCCTCTCCGTCAGCGGGGGACGCCGACGCCGAGTTCTTCGCGACACTCCGTCAACGCATCACGCCCGGCTGACCCTGCGACATGGCGAAGGCGGTGAGGTTGCGTCGGCGCGCGGCCGACGACATCGAGACGGTGGCCGAGCACTTGCGACGGGAAGGCGACGATGCCGTGGCCGGTCGATTCGTCGACGCCGTGGAACGGGCCTTCAACCACCTCGGGCGCCATCCCCAGACCGGTTCGCCCCGGTTCTCCTACGAGCTCGACATCCCGGGCCTGCGGAGTTGGCCGCTGCGCCGGTTTCCATACCTCGTCTTCGTCTTCTACGTCGACGAGACAGACCACCTCGACATCTGGCGGCTGCTCCACAGCGCTCGTGACATATCGGCGTGGCTTGCCGATCCCGAACCGACGTAGCTGATCCTGCCGCGAGCGGGCGCTGCGAGGGGCGCTTGCGAGGGGCGCCTGCGAAGTTCCCGGCTGCTCGGCGAGCCGCATGACCTTCGGGGTAGCGTCGCCGATGGTGCCGGTGGAGGGTCGGCAGCCAGACACGATTCCGGGGGGAACGAGATGTCCGATGATGGCCGCGAGCACGGCGATTTCACTGCGTCCGATGGGGTGAAGATCCACTACATCAGCATGGGCGACGAGGGGTCGTGGGTGGTCCTCGTCCACGGCTACACCGGCAGCGCCGAGGGCAACTGGTGTGCCAACGGCGTGGCCGCTGCGCTCGCTGAGCGCCACCGGGTCGTGGCGATCGACTGCCGCAACCACGGCCGCAGCGACAAGCCCACGCCCGGCGGCCCCGGCAAGCCCGAGGACGTGGTCGAGCTGATGGACCACCTGGGCATCGAGCGGGCGCACGTCCACGGCTACTCGATGGGCGGCATGATCACCGGCCGGTTGCTCAGCCTCATCCCCGATCGGATGATCACTGCGGCGTTCGGCGGTTCGGGCATCCGCGAGACCGACGAGGAGTGGGTCGCCCGGGTGCCGCCCGACGTCGACGGCACCGATCCTGACGAGGCGACCGCCAGCCGCAACCTGCGCATCTCGGCTGCGATGAACAACGGGCTGTCGCGTGCCGACGCCGAGACCACGGCCGACGCGCCGAGGGAGCCGCGGCCGCCGGTGACCCCCGAGCGGGCCCGCCGGATGGGGATGGGCACGGGCACCCTCGACCTGCGGGAGATCGCCATCCCGGTGCTGGCGATCAATGGTGAGTTCGACCGTCCGCTTGCCAAGACGCATCGCATGTGGCGCGAGCTGCGCGACTTCACCAGCGTCGTCCTTCCCGGCAAGTCGCACCTCACCGCCATCGTGCCCGGCTACATGCCGTCGGAGTACCTCGCGGTCACGGTGCGGTTCGTCGACAGCAACGACGGCTGACCGGCTCCGCCGCCGGCGACGTTCCTAGGCGTCGTCGGCGCTGGGGGAGCGAGCCAGGAGGAACGCCTGCGGGGTCGACTCGTGGGCGAGCGCGGGGTCTCGCGTCGTCCGGGCGTGCACGTGCAGCCCGGCGGCGTTCATCCCATCTGCCACGGCGACCGGCGAGTGGCGGTAGTTGGTGAGCGGCAGTCCACTGCCGTGGGCGTCGTCGCGATGCACCGTCTCGCCGTCGCCGGCCTGGAACGCCACCAGGAGGGGCCGGTCGGGTGCGAGCACCCGGCGCAGCTCGGCGAACACCTCGGCCAGCCCATCGGGCGGCGTGTGGATGATCGAGTACCAGCACACCGCCCCGACGACCGATCCATCGGCGAAGGGGAGGGCCGTGAGCCGTCCTTCTTCGAACCGGATGTGGGGGTGCGCCCTTCGGGCGATGGCGAGCATGGCCGGCGAGAGGTCGACGCCGACGGCGTTAAGGCCCCGGTCCGCAGCCGATGTCGGCCACGGTGCCGGGTGTCGACCCCACCAGTTCGACGAACGCGCCCAGCAGGGCTCGATCGACGGGACCCTCGATGACCGCCGACACCGCGGTGCCGATCGCGGTGGCGTAGGCGTCGGCGGTGGCGTCGTAGACGGCCTGGGTCGTCGAGATGTGGTCCGGCACGGTCACGCGCCGAACGTAGCGCCGCGAGCGCAGCCCATTGCGACGCGCGACACTCGGGGCACTGCAACTGGCGGCACCGGCGTGGATCACCACGGGGGAGCCCTGATCGGGGACCGTCCGCCTGGGTCCCTGAACGGGAGGCCCTACGTGTCAGCTTTCTCCTCCGTCGACCAGGCAGCCGACCCCGACCGGCTGATCCGCTCCCTCGACCACTTCGCCAGCGGTCTGGCGGCCATGAAGCACTACATGGCCGTCACCCATGCCCTCCGGCGACCGACCCGTCCCGTGCTCGACCTCGGGTGTGGGGCCGGTCACGACCTGGAGATCCTGGCTGCCGTCGGCGTGGCGTGCGTTGGAGTGGACGCCAGCCGGGTCATGCTCGGCACGGCCGCCGAGCGTGTCGGCGGGTCGCTCGTGCAGGCCACTGGCGAGCTGCTTCCCTTCGCCGATCATGCCTTCGGCGGGTGCCGCATCGAGCGTGTGCTCATGCACGTCGCCGATCCTGCTGTGGTGGTCGCCGAGGTGGTGCGGTGCGTCGAGCCCGGCGGCCTCCTCACGATCTTCGAGCCCGACTGGTCGAGCCTCACCGTCAACGGGTCGCCGGTGCCGACCAGGTGGGTGAGCCTCGCCCGGCATCCTGCGGTGGGTGGCGCCGTCGGCGAGCTGTTGCGCGAGGTCGGTTCCTCGGTCGTCGACCGGGTCGAGGAGCGATCGTGGTGGAGCGCCGCCGACTTCGAGCAGCTCACCGACATCGAGTCGTCCCTCGATCGGGCGGTCGCCAACGGTCACGCCTCGGGGGACGAGGTGCGGCAGTGGCTGGAGGACGTTCGTCGCGCGGCTGCCGCGGGCGACTTCACCGCAGAGATCGCCAAGGTCCTCTGGGTCGCGACCGCCCCCAGGTGAGCGGAGACGGGACCGATCAGGCCGGCGCTGTTCCGTGCCCGCCGGTTGCCAGTGCCCGTAGGCGGTTCTGGTCCTCGACGTTGAGGACCTCGATGACATCGGACACCGGCCGGCCCGCACCTCGCACGACGCCGAGAGCCCTGTGACCGCTGGTTCCCTTGCTGGGCGCGTCGGTGGTGAGCAGGACCAAGGGCATGGCTTGGCCGCCCTGTCGGTTCTGGCTCTCGTGGAGGACGGCGGCCATGCCGAGCGACCTCCAGAGGGTGTCGGTGCGCCGCAGACCAGCGCGGTTCGAGGTGAACGCACCGGAGACGTCGAACGCCCAGTCGCCACCCAGCTGGTCGGTGGCGACGAAGTCGAGGACGATGCCGAGACCCCTCGGCTTCACGTCCGCCCGGATGTCGGTGAACCCGCACAACCGAAGGAGAGCCTCGGCGATCTCGCCCACCTTCCGGCCCCCTCTGACGGCGTGCGCCAGGGCGTCGGCGGAGTCATCAGTTCGGGCGATGGCAGGGATCTCGACTCGAAACGCTGTGCTCACGTCGCTGATCGCCGACGCGACGCGGTCGCGCTCCTCGGCGATCCGTCGTTCGGCGATGCCCACGTAGTCGGAGTCGGTGTCGAAGCCGAGGTAGCGACGATCGGTACGGACCGCAGCGATGCCGGTGCTCCCAGAACCCATGAAGGGATCGAGCACCACGTCGCCCTCATAGGTGTAGAGCTCGATGAGACGCTGCGGCAGCTCGACGGGGAACGGCGCCGGATGCCCCACGCGCGTCGCCCTCTCGGGAGCGATCTCCCAGAGGTCGGTCGTTGCCTCCATGAACTCCTCGCGCGAGATGCTGGTCGTGGACGGCAGGCCCCGCTCGTGGCGCTCTGCCGGCGTGAGCGCCCGGTCGAACCGTCCCTTGCTGGCGATGACGACACGCTCGGTGATGTCGCGCAGCACCGGGTTCGACGGCCGTTGGAAGGTGCCCCATGCGCACGATCCGCCTGCCGCCCGGCCCTTCCACCAGATCGCCTCGCCGCGCAGCAGCAGCCCAAGGTCTTGGAGGATCGCGGTGACGTCGCCCGACAGCGAGCGGTAGGGGCGTCGGCCCAGGTTGGCGACGTTGACGGCGATGCGACCGCCGGGCTCGAGGACCCGCTTGCACTCTGCGAAGACGCTGTGCAGCAGCTCCAGGTACTCGAAGTAGTCGGCCGGGACGCCCTCGGCGCCGAGATCCTCCTCGTACTGCTTCCCGGCGAAGTAGGGGGGCGATGTCACGACCAGCGCCACCGAGTTGGAAGCGACCTTCGTCATGTCGCGAGCATCGGCGCAGTAGACGACGTCGAGGTCGGAAGTCTGCTCGATGGTGGTGTCGGTCGAGATCTCTGGCGCGACGAACCGGTCGTAGAACGCCGAGGCGTCGTGGTTCTCCCGACGGCCCGAGCCGAAGTTTGCGGTGGACGTCGACACTCGACCTCGCCCGTTCCGTGCTGCGGCCGATGCTGTGAGGGTCATGACTCACCGCCACGCCGGGAGTCGGCGGGCATCGGCGTGAGGACAGCGTCAATGCTCGGCAGCCGATCGAGGTAGTCGGCGACCGCGCTGGTGATGATCAGGTTGGCCGAGACGTTGCGGTCGCGGGCCGTGAGGTGCAGGCGCTGGTGGACTGATGCAGGGAGACGGACCGCAGTGGCGATCCGCCTCTCGTTGGAGACTCGAGGACGACCCATTGGCCAACCCTAACGATGGCCAGTGACACGATCGTGGATAGTCGCGCGCACCTACGCGCGTCTTGCCCCGAGGTGCCGCTGCTCACGGACGCCGTAGCAATCTGCTGGCGCAGCAATCCCGTCGCATGTCCATACTTCCACCGTGACGAACCGCCACTTCGGCCGGATCAGCGAGGTGTGGAAGGACCTCCTCCTCGCCGAGGTCCTTGCGATCGAGCAGCCCCGAGCCCTCCTCGACACCCACGCCGGCGACGCGCTCTACCCGGTCGTTGACGACCCAGAGCGGTCGTACGGCGTCATGGCCTTCAACGACCTCGTCGGCGGTCATCCGCTGCTTCGGGACTCTGCATATGCCTCGGTCCTGGCGAGTGTGAGGACCGACTCGACCCTCGACGGCATCCCCGGTGGCCCACTGGTGGCGATGGAGGTCCTCGGGACCGACGCGGAGTACGTCTTCTGTGATCGCGATCCCGACAGCGCGAGCAACATCCGAGACGTCGCGGCTGCTCGTGGTGTGCGCTCGGCGCAGGTGCTCACGGCTGACGGGATGGGCTCCGTTCACGCCGCACTGGCCGACCGCGACGATGCCAGCGTCGTCGTCTTCATCGATCCCTTCGACCACTACGCAGTCGGTCCGTCGGGTCTGTCGGCCCTGGATGTCGCCAGAGAAGCCGCAAACGCGGGTGCGGTGCTCGTCTACTGGTACGGCTACAACCGGATCGATGAGCGGCACTGGATCGTCGAGGAACTGGCCCCACGAGACGCAGGCGTCGAATGGTGGTGCGGCGATGTGATGATCTCGGCCGAGGACGCCGACATGGCCTCGGGCGATCTCGGCGAGGCGTCGTCTCCAGGTACCGGCTCTGGGGTCATGTGCATCAACGCCTCGGCCGCCACGATCGAACGCTGCACCGAGCTGGGGACGGCACTTTCGGCGCCGCGTTCAGCGATCGACCCCTGCCATCGGGCGGCGCGGGAGCGCTCGACTTCCTGACGTTGTCATCCCCGTAGCGAGGGTGGGCGGTCGCCTCACGCTTGGCCGGGACTCGCGCGGGCTAACCGGCCGCTGTCTGCCAGACCGAGACGTGGGACGGGCTCCCGCCGGTGAACGGCGTCCGGTCCCAGCCGGCCCATCGGTTGCGGAGGGCCAGACCGGCGAGGCGCGCCATCAGATCGAGCTCGGACGGCCAGACGTAGCGGAACTGGGTCCTGACCTCCGAGATGTGGGAGCCCTCTGCTCTGAAGTGGTGCGACTCCGCCTGTTGGGCCACCAAGTCGATGTAGCGGTCGTAGCCGACGTAGCCGACGTAGCCCGGGGCGTGGGAGAAGACTCGGGCATCCTCACCGGGTGGGAGGCGGCGGAGGTCGGGGACGCCGACCTCCACGACGAAGCACCCGCCGGGCTCGAGGTGGGCGGCGGCGTTGGCGAAGCACGCCACCTGTTGCTCCTGGGTGGTGAGGTTCCCGATGGTGTTGTACACGAGGTAGACGACCCGGAAGGTGCCCTCCACCCGCGTCGTCGCCATGTCACCGATCGTCACTGGGATCCGCTCGGCCCGATCCTTGGACCGCAGTCGCTCGGCCATGGCCGTCGAGAGCTCGATGCCCGACACCGGCACCCCCCGGTCGGCGAGCGGCAGGGCGATCCGACCCGTACCGACGGCGAGCTCCAGAGCGGCACCGTCGCCGGCGAGCTCTGCCAGCAGGTCGACGGTCCGCGCGATCACGACGGGATCGAACTGCGGTGCGTGGGTCTCGTCGTAGTGGGCTGCGACGTCGTCGTCGAAGTGGTTGGGGAGCATCCGGCGACACTTCCACCTCGCCCGCCCGATGGCGACGGAGTTCGGAGCCCGACTGAGATACTGCCGCTACATCCCGTCCCGAGGAGGAGCGCCCATGGCTGGCATCGCCCGCATGCGGACCGTCGTGATCGACTGCCCCGAACCAGCGGCACTCGCCGAGTTCTACCGCCAGCTCGTTGGTGGCGAGGTCACATCCGTGGCCGACGACTGGGTCGTGCTCGAGCCCGAACCCGGACGCCGCCTCGCCTTCCAGCAGGCCGAGGACTACGCCCCACCGACCTGGCCGACGGGCGAGCGACCACAGCAGTTCCACCTCGACGTGACGATCGACGACATCGACGAGGCCGAGCCTGCGGTGCTGGCGATCGGGGCGAGGAAGCACGAGGTCCAGCCCGGCGTGGCCGACGGCGACACGTTCCGGGTCTACCTCGATCCCGTGGGCCACCCCTTCTGCCTCTGCTGGGACTGACGACCTGCAAGCTTCGATCGTCGGCCTGTCCGCGGCGAAGCCGTCGAGTGCTCGTGATCAGCGCATGGAACGCGATGGCGTGGGTCACGGCCGACGACCGTCGACTCATCGCCAAGTGGTCGTCGCTGCCCCAGCTCTTCGCCCATCTGGCGGACGCGGCGAGTGTCGCCATGTGGCTCGACACCCAGGGGATACCAGTCGCAGCCCCGATCCCCGCAACCGACGATCGACTGTTGGTTGAGCTCGGCGACGACGCAGACGGTGCGTTGCTGCCACCGGGACGCCGCTTCCTGGTGGGGGTCTTACCGGTTGTCGAGGGTGATCTGCTCGATGTCGATGACGTCTCTCACGTCGCCGATGCCGGTCAGATGATGGCGAGGGTTCACGAAGGGCTCGCTTCGTATCGGGACGGAGTCGACCGACGCCGGCCGCGAGGGCTGGTGCAGCTCGTCGACAACGACTTCCGCTCGGCGAACATCCTCCACGATGGGTCGCGGATCACCGCTGTTCTGGACCTCGAGGAGCTCACCTACGACACCCGCGTCGCCGACCTCGCCAAGTCGGCCGTGCTCCTCGGCACCCGCTATCGAGACTGGCGGCCGACGAGCGAGGGCGTGCGCAGGACCTACGTGGCCGCGTGCAACGACCACGCTCGCGATCCCCTCACCACCGCAGAGCAAGGGGAGCTCGATGGGCGCATCGCCGCGGTCCTGAAGACCAAGGGCTGGACGTAGCAGCCGCGATGTGAGTTCCTCACTCGTCGTCGGGTGGCCGCACCGCATGCGCGCCCGGCCTCGGCGCGCAGGTGAAAGGAACGGCCCTTCGATTATGATTGCTATGGGATCAAGGGGGGGATACCGTTGTCGTATGGCAGATGCAACGATGAGCCGACCGGAGCTGCGGGCCCATGAACGAGCGATGCGCCTCCCGTTTGAGGCGGCGGTCAAGGAGTTGCGGGACCTGCTGACCCCAAGGCTTGTGGCTTACATCGGTGGGGTCCGGGAGACCCGGGCCGTCCACCAGTGGGCCGACGGAACTCGCGATGTGAAATCGGGCGAGGTCGAGGATCGCCTGCGCTTCGCACTACAGGTCGCGCTCCTTCTCAGCGAGGGCGATGCACCGCGTGTCGTGCAGGCGTGGTTCCAGGGCTTGAACCCCCACCTTGATGACCGTTCGCCGGCGCGACTTCTCCGCGATGGCGACCTCGACGAAGTCGGTTCGATCGTGCTCGCCGCAGCCCGCGCCTTCCTCGTCGGCGGGTGAAGTCAGCCGACCTGCCTGCCGAAGTCTTCCGCCTCGGGCGACGCCCCGACCCGTGGGCGTAGCCCGACTGGGCCTACGCCGAGACGGACGGCACGTTCGGCAATCGATTCGACGACCCACGGGGGATCTACCGTGTGCTGTACGCCTCCACCCAGCGGGTCGCGACGTTCGTGGAATGCCTTGCCTACTTCCGACCGGACATCGGCGTCATCGCGGGGATGCGGGCGATCGTGGGTGACGACGGGGACGAGGAACCACCCGGCGCCGGCCTCGTTCCGGCCGGTTGGATCGAGCGACGTTGTGTTGGGCGCGGCACGCTCGTGGGCGACCACGTCGATATCGGCCATCACGAGTCGCTCGCGAGGTTGCGCAGTGAGCTCGCCGCGCGGGTCGTCCACCACGGCCTCCACGATCTCGACGGTGCCGCGATTCGCCTCACCGCGCCACGTGCCTTCACGCAGGAGGTGTCGCGATACGTCTTCGAGCAGACGGTCGACGGCAGGCGACGCTGGAACGGTCTCGCCTACCTCTCCAAGCACGGCGACGACCTACAGAATTGGGCGGTCTTCGAGCACGCCCACCCCGAGAACATTCACGTCACGGAATTCGCCAGCGACGACGCCGATCTCGTGGTCGCGCTCGCCCTCCACGGCCTACAGCTCGAGTAGACCGCCAGCTGGTGGCCATTGTGTCGCTCGGAAGACCCCGCGGCCACGGACTCAAGGTCGTGGTCTAGCGTCGACCCCATGGCCTCCGCCTCGGCCCTCGACCACATCGTGCTTGCTGTCGCCGACGTCGATGCCGCGCTGGATTGGTACATGCGCCACGCCGGACTGAGCTCGGTCAACGTCGACGAGTGGCGGGCCGGCAACGCCTTCTTCCCGTCGCTGCGCGTGAACGAGGCCACGATCATCGATTTCGTCGAGGGTGAGCCGGGCAGCGATCGAGGGCACCTCGACCACATCTGCTTCGTCGTGACCCATGACGATCTCGCGGCCCTCGCCTCCGATGACGACCTCGAGATCGTCGACCAGGGGGAGCGGTCGGGTGCCCGGGGCATGGGCCAGTCGGTGTACGTGCGCGACCCGGACCGCCTGCTGGTCGAGTTCCGTTCCTACCCGGCCGGCTGACGACGACCTCGACCGGTCAACCCATCCGCGGTGTGGACCGACCGCCCCCGCCGAAACGCTCATCGGTCGAGTAAGTAGAACTCGCGGTTCGCGCAAGTTATCCTCTCGACCATGGAACGTGAACGCCTGGAGGAGGCACTCGAGACACTGGGTGACCTTCTCGCCGAGCGCGGCCAGAACGTTGGGCTGCTCGTCGTCGGTGGCAGCAGTCTCCTCCTCCTCGGATATGTCGAACGACCGACGGCCGACGTCGATGTCGTCGGTCTTGCGAGCCCCACCGGCTACGTGAAGGCAGATCGGCTTCCGCAGTTCCTTGCCGACGCAGTCGGCGAGGTCGGCCGAGCACTTGGTGTCGGCGATCGGTGGCTGAACGTCGGACCCGCAGCGTTGATCGACTTCGACCTGCCGGGAGGGACGGCGGACCGGGTGACGGTTCGTCGGTACGGTTCGCTCGAGGTCCACCTGCCGGCTCGCGAGGACCCGATCTGCTTCAAGCTCGACGCCCTGGTCGATCAGGGCCCGCGCAGCAAGCACATGGACGATCTTCGTGCGCTCGGTCCTTCTCCGGACGAACTGGTGACGGCGGCTCAGCGGACGCGTACCCACGATCCTTCCGTCGGGTTCCTCGGCGAACTGCGCGAGCCACTTGCGTTGTTCGAGGTGGTGGTCGGCGATGGCGACCTCTAGCCAGGTTCGTCGTCGACCAGCCGCGACGTTCGCCGAGCAGGCAACCGCCCTGGCCTGGGGCGCGTGGGTCGAGCTCGGGGTGTCGGGCTGGACCGAGACCCACAGCGCATGGGCGATCGACCCCGAACCACTGATCACCTTCACCGCGTTCTTGGGCGACGAGGACGCGCGCCTGCGGGACGAGGCCACCGACTGGTGCGTCCGCAACTGGCGGTACGTCTCCAAGACGCGGCTGAAGAACCTCGTCCGTGAGCAACCCCCTGCTGTGCGCGATGCCTTCGGACCGTTCGCTGCGACCGTCAGCGAGCACGCCGGCGTCGTCTGGCCCTACGCGACAGAGCAACGGCGGTTCACCGTGACGGGGCGATCGGCGGCGCCGCAGCTCGATAAGCCATCGATGGTCTGGCTCCGCCTTCGGGCCATGTTCGGTCTTGGTGCTCGCACCGAGATCCTGCGCTTCTTCCTCGCCCAGGAGGATGGCCGGGCGAGCGCCGCAACCATCAGCGCGGCCACCAACTACACCAAGCGAAACATCTCCGAGGAGTGCGAGACGCTCGCAAAAGCAGGAGTCCTAAGCGTCAGGCCCACGGGGAACCGCTTCTACTACTCGCTGGCGAATCGGGGCCAGCTCGAGGCCTTCGTCGGATCGATGCCGATCGTCCGGCCGAACTGGATCGCCATGTTCAACGTGGCCCGACACCTCGTGAACCTCGAATCCTCCGCAGCGACCGGGATGACCCGCACCCTCGCTGTGAAGGTCCGCATTGCCATCGACGAGATGGAAGCAGATCTCGACGAGCTCGAGATCGACCCCCCGAGATCCGACGTTCGCGGCGAGGACCTCTGGCCCGCCATCCGATCCCTGGGCAAGGAGACGCTCGGCAAGTGGTCCCTCGGCCGCTGGCACGTGCCACCTCGCAAGGGAGGCGCCGGGCGGTCCACCATCCGACGGATCTCCTGATCTCATCCGCTGAAGCGGATCACCCGCTCGCGGTAGGCACAGTTGGCGATCGAACCCCAACCTTCTGATCCGTAGGCCCATCCGACCGGTCCGTCGGGTGTTGTCGAATCACGTTATCGCAGGTCAGGTGAGGTGCGGCGGTCGGGCCGTGTTGCCGAATCCGGCCCGATTTCGCCCCTTGGAGTGCCAATTGGAGTGCCAAGACGAGAGACAAAGTCGACTCCGGTCGACAAACGGTCATCGATCTCGACGACCTTGAGTACAGGTTTCGATCCACCGACGAGGCCCGCTCCCGTGGGGTACCGGCGGAGGCCGGACCTTCGCCCACGACTAGGTTCCTCTGCCATGCCTCTGGACCCGAAGGCGATCGCACCCGCGATTGCGAAGCAACAGGCTGCCGCGAGCGATGGAGCTGGGGAGGTGCGACTCGTTGCCGGACCTGGAAGTGGGAAGTCATTCTCGATCGAGGCGCGCGTGGAGCACCTGCTCCGCCAATCACTCCAGCCCCTGAGCATCTTGGCGGTCTCGTTCACTCGAAATTCGGCAAGGGATCTGGCCGACCGGATCGCAGCGCACTGCACTGCGGTTGGACTTCCACAAGGCGCCGACGTCCGAGTCAGCACCCTCCACTCCGTCGCACTGCGGGTGATGCGCCTGGCGAACCTCTTGAACCAGTACCCGGTTGACCCGCGGGTGCTGGACGAATGGGAGATGAGGCATTGGATAGATGCTGAGTTCGCCGATGATGCATCGTGCAGTCCAGGTCGGGCGAAGGACGTCCGCGAGTTTCATGAGGCGCTGTGGAGCACTGGACAGCAGAACCCGGCGAACTACATCCCGGCTACACCGCCAATCAGTCAGGTGGAACAGCAACAGTTCAACACGTTCCACCGCGATCAGACGACGTTCTATGCATGCCTGCTTGTTGGTGAGATCGTCCAGGCGTGCATGAACTACGCCTCTCCGGGCGCGATCGACCTGCGGCTCCTTCTCGGCATCGATCACCTCATCGTCGATGAGTACCAAGACCTCAACCCGATGGACTTGCGCTTCGTCGACCACCTCGTGGGACAAGGCGTCGCGACATTCGTCGCCGGCGATGATGACCAGAGCGTGTACTCGTTCCGCCATGCCTCGCCACAAGGTATCCAAACCTTCAACCAACGGTTCCCGCAAGCCGCCGATCACATGCTCTCAGACTGTTTCCGGTGCACGCCATCGGTGCTCAGTGCCGCACTTAGCGTCCTCACCTACTTCGCCGCGCCCAGCCGCATCCCGAAGCAACTCAACTCCTTGTACGCCACCGCGAATCCGCCTGTGAATGGTCTAGCGACGATGACCCTGTTTGCGTCGCCTCAAGCCGAAGTGTCGGCAATCGCTGATTCCTGCAACGAACTTCATGTGGCTGGCCTGAACTGGGGCGACCTCATGATTCTGCTTGGGAACCGGCGAGTCATGGCCTCCGAGATCGAAAACGCATTGTCGGCGAAAGGGGTCCCGTTCGCACCAATACAGTCCGAGCCGTTCAGCGACACTGACGCGGGCCGCACTGGCTACTCGCTCCTGCGAATCCTTGCGGACGGAGATGACCTAGTGGCCCATCGAAACCTCTTGGGGCTGCTCTCGCAGATGGGCCCGGCTCGCTGTCGCGACGTCACCCGCAGGTGCATCGCTGCCAACATGAACGCTGTTGGCCTCTATCGAGGTCATATTCCGAACGGTGTGCTGCAACCTATGCAGCTCACGAAGGTCAACCAGGTGCGCAGCCTTGTGGCCGCCGTTCGATCGTGGGACCTGGGTGACACAATCGCGCAACGCGGTGCCGACCTCTCTCAGCTTGTCTCGCAGGTCCGGGGCCCGGCGGATCAACAAAGCTGGGATGCCTATTGCCAGGCGCTCCCCCCTGACGCAACGCTGCAAGAGCTTTTGTCACTTCTCCAAGCCGGCGGGCTTGAGAAGAGCAACGCGGTGATCTCCACTGTCCACGAGCGTCTCGGTCTTGACGCCCCTCCGGCCACCGATGGCGACCTTGTGGAGGTGATGACCATGCACGGATCGAAAGGCCTGTCCGCAAAGGTGGTCTTTATACCTGGACTCGAGGAGAACGTCTTTCCGACTCAGCGCATGCAGCAGGCGCCGGGCCTGATCTCCGAAGGAGCGCGCCTCATGTATGTAAGCATCACGCGAGCTAGAGCGGCGGTGATCTGCTCTGCTGCCTATTCGCGAAACCAGAACGGGCAACGTGTGCAGAACAATGTAAGCCGCTTCGCCGTGCAACTGAACCTGCAGATTCCCTACCAAGGTCAACCGCAGGGGCTGACTCCGCAGGAAGCTCAGCAGATCGCTGCAACCTGCGCCCAGTTGTAGCAGGAGGTCGTCACGCTCGCACAGGGGCGAGTGACTCCGCCATTCGCTAGTGGTGTGGACAACACTGATTCGGATCAGTGTGCTGATCTGATGCGTAGTGGAATCGGTGCCGACGCACCGGCGGATGCGAACCTAGAGCACTCCCGCGAACAACAGGGCCTCTGGGAGCCTCAGTCCTCGGAACGCCGGCGTTCGGGCTCGCGCTCCCGCTCGGCCTTCTCGAAGCGTTCGGCCTCGCGGACCGAGCGTGTGTCTTCGCCGCTCAGATCGACTGTGCCCTTCGGCAAGCCGCCCGTCGATCCCTGCTTGCCTTCGTCATCGTTGTCGCCCATCTCCGGCACCGTAGCTTCTGTTTCCTCATTGGTGACGAGGTGCGCCAACCCGAGGGTCGTCCCTGCGGCGAGAGAGGCAACGCTGAGCCACCACCAGCGATGCACCATCGCTCGGCGTGTCTCGTTGATGGCGAACGCGGAGATGCGCGAGTTGAGAAGTTCAACCAGCACCTCCTCCTCGGAGTGTTGCCACGCATGGTCCGCCGTTGGTCGAGGCTCGGGCACCTCCCTCCACTTTCGGAGTCGGAGGGCGTTGAGCGAGCACGCAGCGGTCAGAGCGAATGCCAAGAGCGCAAGCCACTTCCAGAGAGTCTCGCCGTTCGCGGCCGCAAGGAAGGTCAGCAACGTGACGGCGACGCCCGCCACGAACG
This sequence comes from Acidimicrobiia bacterium, assembly GCA_016649895.1. Taxonomy (GTDB): domain Bacteria; phylum Actinomycetota; class Acidimicrobiia; order Acidimicrobiales; family SKKL01; genus Actinomarinicola. The sequence goes on from JAENWR010000011.1 coordinate 21,717, forward strand.
AGGCCTTCGTGGCGACCTGATCGATCGACGAACGTTGTACGTCGAGGCGGTAGCGAGTCTCGTCGTTGACGAGCCGCATGCGCCGCAACCGGTCCTCGCGATCCTCGCCAACTTCCTCGCCCATGCGGCGTCACGTTAGCGCTGCCTGTGCGCAGGCGTCGCGGCTGCGACCGTCCGCCGTCAGGTCCGAGGGCACGCGTCGTGGGCAGTCCCTACCGTTGCTTCGAAGTTCGATCCTGCGCGCACACACTTGCAGGTTCCCCTCACGGGGAACCTGACGGCATCAACCGGGTGCGCGCAGCGACGGTGCGAGCGTCCGGAGCGGACGTTCCCGACGGGTCGGCTCCGTCCGTTGAGTCCAAGCTCATCCGGAGGGTGTCGCTGCGTTCGCTCCATGGGCGGGGCCCCGCCGCCGATCGGATCGCGGTTGCGGTGGCCCGAGGCCCGGAGATGGTGTGCGGTCCGCCAGACGGTCACGGAGAGACACGAACACGATCGTGTTTCGGGTCGTGCTCCGGATCGTGTCTCGAGTGTCCGCCCAGGTCAGCGGACCTTCCAGTTCATCGCCCGCCGAGACGTGAACCACCGCAGGGAGTGAGACTGAGTTCGAGCGGGTGAGTAGCTCGGGCGCCGTGCCCGTTGGAGTTGGGGATCAGAACAGGCGAGGGGAGTCCAGGTCCACGGCTGCCCGGTGGACGCGTTCAGCAGTCGTCGGAGTGGCTGCCCGCGTTGTGATCGGCCATAGGGCGGCGCGTACCTGGTCCAAGGTGACGCCGAGCTGTTCTGCGACGTGCGCGGTGGGGACCACGATCCGCCGACGTAGGCGGATGCTCGCTAGGTCTCCGGAGCGGACGAGCTCGTAGGCGGTGGAGCGGCCGACCCCGAGAGCCCGGCCTGCCTCCTCGACGGTCAACGTGAGTGGGTGTTCGCTTCTCATGCCCCTACTAGGCCCTCGAGCGGCCCAGATCTTCCGGGAAGTGTTGCTACGTGTGACCGTCCGGACGACGAAGCGTACCACGCTGTGCGGTGGGCAGGTTTCCCGAAGGGAAACCTGCAAATGTGTGGGCGCCGGATCGTGCTTCGGAGGTGACCACTGGGCGTGGCCAAGGGGTGCGGGAGCTTCAGTTGGTGGCGAGGGCTGCACGGAACCCTCCAGTCGTTCGCGGTCCGCCGTCGCTCGCCGAGGTGAACGCTGCAATTGGGTGCCTCCGCAGGCTCTCGGATGCCGGCCTGCTGGGGGTGAGCCGCAGGGAATCCATCGACTCACCGGCGCGGGGCAACAACGACGGCCGCTCGATCCTCGTCCTGCCACGCCCAACTCTCTGGTTGCAGATGCTCGTGGCCGTAGCAGCGTCCCGTGCGGAGACCCGAACACGAAGGTTGGCGGTGCCGGCATTCCCGCGCGTGAGCACCAGCCGATGGCACCAACCGCGCAGGTACGGAGTTCGGCCCGGAGAGTCCGTCGATCAGCGTCGCGGTGGCACCCCGGGCGACTGCAGAAGGTCGACAGCGAGTGCGCGATCGATGTCCCACTCAAGCGCAAAGTAGCGAGCACCAACGATCGTGTCGAAGACGGAGCCGCCTGAGGCGTGTAGGGCCCCGGCCGCAACTTGGGCGGCAACACCCGCGCCGCTGCTCGAGCCGTCGATCTCTGCCTGGACCTCGGCTGCGAGCGCATCGACTACTGAGAGCAGCTCCTGCGTCAGCGGGTCGCTTGGCGCAACCAGCAACTCCTCTCTCGCACGCAGGAAGTCCGCCGCCGCCTGTGATGCAGCCGCCTCAACGAGGGGATGGGAGCACTGGTGGTCTGGCAGCTCAAGGATGCCGGAGAGAGCCTGCAGGGCCCGTTGTGCCTCGGCGACGGTGTCGGCGAGCGAGGTCGGGTGCGGCTTGCCGAGTTGCGGCGCCCACTCATCGATGCTCGTAGCTGGAAATGCTGAGCCCATCAATTTGACGGACAGGCTCGGCACAGGTCGACCAGCGCGAAGGGGGATGAGTACACACGACTCACCGAGCCGCTGCTCGGGACTAAGGGTTGAGATCAAGTCGTCAACGGTGTCAGGCCAGTCGAGAAGGGAATCTAGTTCGATGGTCACTGCCCAGGCGGTTGAGGTACCGGGCAAAGGGTTCGGCGGGGGCCTCAACACCTTGGTGCCCCTTCGGGTGGCACTACAGACTCGCTGCAATCCTTCCCGGCGCGCCTGCTGCCGCCGACGTTCTTCTCGGCGACAGGTTTCGGCCGCCTGGTGCAACGCCTGAGCCCGGACAGTAGAGCGGGCACTGCGCCCGACTTTCCCAAAGTCGGCGCCATCGATCGTCAACTCGTGAACAACGGCGTGGAGGTCAGCGAGCGCGTCTCGCAGGCGATCCAGGCTCGCTGGATGTCCGTCGATCCCGAGAAGATGCCAGCGCTCCTGCGTGGCGCCGATGAGGTGGCGGCCGATAGTGGTTTCTGCGATGTACGCCTCCAGCGCGCGGTAGTTCTCCCGGTTCGACAGCCGCGGAAGAATGTTGCCGGTCAGGTCCGTGAGGAGCCCAGACAGGTCGTCCGCCATCGGGATGGGAGCTTCTTCGCCGATCGAGGTATCGCCGATCTCGATCGTTCCAAGCGGCGGCTTCAACGAGCGAGCCCGTTCATGCAGATCGGCGACGGTCTGCGCCAATTCAGCGAAGTCGGTCTTCGCCGCTCGTCCTACGAGCACAACGCCGGCCTCGCGCGCGACGTGCTCCGCCGTATCGAGCAGCGGAAGTGCTGCTGCAAGCCGCGCCGTGTCCGTGTCGCCCAACAGGGTCACCGCCGCTCGGAGCCGAGCCTGGTTCCACGCGACGCTGAGCGACGAGTGGTCGTACTGACGGCGGAGTCCGCTGACGCCGTGTGTGTAGTCGCCGATGCGCAACTCGTGCCCCCCAGGCATGAGTGCCTGGACGTCGACGCTCTCGATGTTCGGAAGGCAACGGAGCAACAGCCGACCGACGCTCAGGGCCTGTTGTCGAGGATCGCCCTGAAGTTCGTCCGACAGGTGGAGCAACCGGCAATACCCAATCAACTCGTCCGACGCTTCGGGCGTCTCCGACTCCTTGAGACGGACATCGACATACGTGACCCAGGGATTCTCGTCGCGCAGTCGTAGGAGCATCTCTGGTTGGCCGCCGATGAGGTCGGCAAGCAGCATGGCGAGTGGTGGGTCGCACAACCGCGCGGCGGCGAGGCAGTCGGCCAGTTCTTCGATGGAAGATCCGGCCAAGGCCTCGACGAGGGGGCATCCGCCCGCCATGAGGTCTCGTGCTGCGGAGGTGAAATGTGGCCCGGCCCCTGGCAAGGTCGAGAGGAGCCGAGCAGCATCCACTGCGGAGTCGCATCCAACCAGCACCCCCGCAAGCGAGGCGTGCCCGATCGTCCCTGCCAGCTTGTCAGCCCTGTTCGGTCCCGACACGGCGGTCATTTCACTGCTAGCGCTGCGAAGGGCTTCTGGGAAGAAGTCGGGAAACGTCAGACCAGCGGCAGCGAACTGGAAGAGGACGGGCTGGCTGCTGGCCGGAACCTCATGGTCTTCTGCGATGGCCCTCCACTTCGTGGCGAGGTCGTGGAAGTCTCCCAGGCGGAGGCCGTGCAGGTACGCCACCAACCTGTCCAACTGCAGCGGCTCGGCAGCTGCCGTCTCGATGACGGCGTCGGCCGCCGAGGGCTCGTCGCTAACAGCGCTGGCGACAAAGCGATGGAGCTGGTTGGCGGGGATGAGTTCAAGAACTCGTCCGACCGTTGTGCCTAGGTCTGGCGGGGGCTGTGCGTGAATGGCGGAGCTGATCGCAGCAGAACGGAGCCGGTGTCGGCCGGACATGACGCCGTCTCGTTCGACCACCAGGTGCTCCTCCGCAAGACGTGTTGTCGCCTGCCGCAGCGCGAGCCTTGTCGCTCCGCACGCCGCAGCCACATCCGCGGAGGGAAGCGTCGCCGCCCACATGTCGGCGACCGACACCAGGCTGAGTACGTCTAGCTCATCCCATCGGCCTTCCTCGATTCGCCGACGAACTTGCTCCTGGATGACGTCATCGAGGCGCCGCCCCTGGGTGAGCAGGTGGGTGAACTCGAGAGTCAGCCCGTTTGACCGTTCGAACGCCTCCCTCCAGTGGTGCGCGGAAGTAGCACCGCGTCGCACCAGCCCGTCGAAGATGACCTGGGCGGCGGCCTCGTTGAGGGCGACCGTGACTGTCGCGCATCCGGATAGGTCGCCCAACGTGGGTAGATCCTCCATACGGGCGCTCCCGAGCAGGAGCACCCCGGGCTCGGAGGCCGCGTCGGTGCGAAGGCGCGCCCACCCGCGTATGTCGCCAGCACCGACGGCATCTACGATGAAGCCGACTGGAGCGGATTCTGAGGCCTTGTGCGCGCGAGTCAGCCGAATCAGTGCCGGCACATCCCCTGGCGCAAGACGGCGAACTCGGAACCACAACACTCCCGGTGTTGCGAGTGGGATGGTCCACAGAACCGCGCTCTTGCCGACGCCTGACGGACCTGTGATGACGACAGCCGAGTGCTCGCTGAGACCCGCCAGCACCTCCGCGACAAGACCCGGACGAGGTACGACGAGCCCCGCCGCGACGTGGAACGGTTGCGTCGCCGTGCCTTCGTAGTAGCGATCGCCGCCAGCAGCGTGGGACAGATCAAAGACCTCGCAGATTCCGTCTCGCAGCGCAAACTCGAGAGCGTCCTGATCTATGTGCGATGCGAGGTGAGATATCGCTGAGACAACTTCGGTTCTCGTCAGCGTTCGCCTGCTGCCGTACTCGAGCACGACGTTCGCATCGGATGCTTCCGCAACGAGGACGCGCAACTGGCGGGCGATGAGTTCAAGCGCCGACGGAGGGACGTCAACGAGAGCCCCGACGAACGAGGCGGTCTCTACTGCGAGCATCTCCCACGTGATTGCGAGGACGACTGTCCTGACGAGCATCTCACCGAGATTCGTCTGGCTCATGCCCCGTTCCGCTGCGAGGTCCATGAGGGCTGCGCGAAGGACCGAGCCGTCCCCCAGAGAGTCGGCGAGACACTGATCGAGCGACGAGAGGCTCTCTTCGCCGTCGACCCCGCGCTCGAGTACCACGATGAGTCGCCCGATCTCACGGGCTCGGCCGGCATGCCGGTTCCAAGCGTCCAGGATGTGATGGGACGCCAAACGCGAGGGGAACCGCCCGAGGTGCTCGACCCGAGACTTGACCTGGATTTCTGCGGACGGGTCGCCTTCTAGGACGATGTCGTCAAGGCCCTCGGGAGTGACCGAGGCCGCTGCAACATCTCCAGCGGCGACTCGAGCCGCCAACCAAGCGCCGACGGCATCCTGGAAGTGGAAGCCTCTCCCCGCCCGAGCGCCGGATCGCGATGCGTCCCACGCAGCGACGAGCAGTTCGCCGTCGTCCTGTACAGCTTCCCCGTCCAGGGGAGGCGCGTCTGCGTGCGCCGGACCAGCTTGCCTCGTACGAGGCTGGCTGGGCTTTGGGGCCTGTCGCTTCTTACGGGGCTTCTGCCCAGGAGTCTTCTTGCTCACGATGCCGTTCGCCCCCCTCCATCCGCGTCCTGAGCATGGGCCGTCCGAGGCTCGGACGCGAACCCGACGCTGCGACTCTTGCACCTGCCGCGATGTCCCGCTGGGCGCTTTGAGCTGCCGGAGATGCCGCTATCGCCGGCAGTAGGTGCGATGGATGCGGCGACATGAGGCACTCGATGATCACGTTGGCCCGCGCGTCCGCCAGCGAGAGGCAGGTGGAGGATCTCATGCCGGTGGGGGTTGGTTGATGATTGTCCCCGAGTAGCAGGTAGGGGAAATGCCCCCATGGGGTGACGCATTCCTACGAAGCCCCTGACTTCGGCGACAGCAGGGCGCCGAGGTAGGTAGCGGCGACTCGGTCGGTGGCGGGGAGGGCGTGGGTGTAGATGTTCAGCGTGGTGGCGGTGTCGCGGTGGCCGAGGCGGGAGCTGATCGTGGCGATCGGGACTCCGCCGTCGCCGAGGACGGTGGCGACGAAGTGGCGCAGGTCGTGCAGGCGCACCTTCTCGAGGCCGAGCTGTGCCCGGAGCCGGCCGAAGCGGTTGGTGCACACGTCGGGCCGCCACGGCCGACCCTCGACGTCGGCGAACACGTAGGCGTCGTCGGCCAGGCGCACACCGAGGGCCATGGCCCGCTCGAGCATCCGCCGTCGGTGCTCCCGCAGCAGGAGCACCGTCGCCTCGTCGAGCGACACGCGCCGCGAGGCGTGGGTCTTGGTCGCCTTCTCGTACGGCACGCCATTGGCCATGGCGATCGCCCGGCGGACCACCAGATCGTCACGGTCGAGGTCGATGTCGCACCACCGCAACCCGCAGCCCTCACCCCGTCGGCAGCCGGTGGCGGCGAGCACCCACAGGTACGCACCGAACTCGGGATCGTCGTCCCGAGCAGCAGCCAACAGCCGCAGCACCTCATCGACCGTCGGCGGCGTCACCGTCCGCCGAGTCTGTGGCGGTGGTGTGGCGTCCACCGCCGGCGACCGGGCGATGAGCCCCCACTTGCGGGCCTGCTCGAGCGACTGGCGCACGACCGTGTGGCAGATCCGCACCGTCCGAGCCGACAACCCCGACCCGCGCAGCTCGGCGTAGAGCGTGTCGAGCTCGATCGGCCGCAGCGACGCCACCTTCCGCTCGCCGAGCGCGTGCCGCAGGTACTCGCGGGCCACCCACTCATACGACGTCACCGTCGACGGCTCCACCGCCAGGCGCTTCACCGCCAGCCACCGGTCGAGCAACTGCCCGAAGGTCAGCGGCGCCGCGGGCGCGTGGCGTCCCTCGTCGACCTCGACGAGCAGCCGGGACAGCTCCCGCTCGGCATCTGCTCGTGTTCCGGTGATGGTGCGCTGGGCGTAGCGCTTGCGTCCCTCGGGGTCGCGCCCCAGGTACGCCTTGATCCGCCAGCTCTTGGGTCCTCGTTGCTGGATGTGTCCTCGCATGTCGGCCTCCTCGGTACTACTAGGCCGGCGGAGTGCCAACGGATTGCCAAGAAGTTCGAGAAAAGCGAAAAGTCCCTGGGCACAAGTCTGTGACCAGGGACTTCAGCGCGCTCGGAGAGATTCGAACTCCCGACCTTCTGATCCGTAGTCAGATGCTCTATCCAACTGAGCTACGAGCGCATGGTTGGAGGCAGCAGCCTACCGGAGTCACCGGGAGCCCCCAAACCAAGGGTGGTGGCTTCATGAGAACGTGCGGCGGTTGCGGATTCATGGTGGAGCACGACTGGGACACCTGCCGGTTCTGCAGGCGGGAGCTGGCCAGCCCTGACGCCCCGCCACCCCCGCCGCCCGGCAGCTGGTCCCTCGACCCGGACGCGCCCGCACCCCCCGGCGGTCCCTCATCCAGCGATGGCATCAGTAGCCGTGGGGTTATCGCCGTGTCGGTGCTCGTGGGGCTCGCCGCCCTCCTCGGCCTCTACACAGCAGTCAGCGCACTGGTGGGTTCCGACACGGAGAGGGTCGCGGCATCCGATCCTCTCGCCTTCCAGCCCGAGAAGCAGCGGATGACCCTTGCCAACCTCATGAGGGTGTGTGGCGACAACGACCTGCCGCTCGAGGAGATCGAGCTGGTGGGGTGTCGTCAGCCGGTGGGTGAGCCGGCGGTCGCCGAGTGCAGCTACGAGCGCTACACCCAGCTCCCCATGTACTTCCACGACGAGCTCGTCGAGGTGCGCGAGGCCCGGACCGGCACGGTGCTCGCCTCCACCACCGTGCCGCACGAGCCGCCCGGGTGCCCGGGCGGCATCTGGGTGAGGGGTGGCCAGATCCCCGACGATCTGTACCCCGACGAGGCATCGCTGCGGTTCCTGGCCGAGAGCTCCAGCGATGGCGCCGTACCCGACCAGCCGATCGACGAACAGATCCGCGCCGTGTGCCTGCCGCTCAGCGGGGTGACACGCGTCCCCGGCGCACCGACCGACCCGGGCGCATCCGTCGCGGTCGTCGTCGTCAACGAGGACTCGGTCGAGGTGTGGCCCGGTTTGGCCGGCAAGCGGACGGCGGTCTCGCTCGAGAAGGCGGGCTACGTGATCTGTGCGACAAAGGGCCTCGACTACCACGAGACCAGCGACAGGCGGTGCCAGCCATGGGAGGCCCGCGCCGTCCGACTCGACGACGGGGTCACCGTGCAGCCGGTGAGCGACGACCCGAACGCCACCATCCCCTTCACCATCTGCGGTGCCCCGTCCGACCCCGCCATCTCGAGGCGCCCACCGCGGAGTCGATCACGCCCATCGTCGCCGGCCTCGGCTGAGCCCGTCGGCACCCCGATCGGCACGTCGCGACAGGAGCGCTCACCAGATCGTGCGGCGCTCCGGCGGCTGGTCGCGCAGCTCGATGCCCTGGCTGCGGAACGTCTCCTCGATGATCTGGCTGACCACCTCACGCAGCGCCGGCGGCGCCTTCACGAACTCCACGCCGTAGGCGAGCACGCCCTGGACGTTGGTGAGTTCGACCCAGCGCACCCGCACGCCGGTGCTCACGTCGCGGATCACCACCTCGAGCGTGGTTCCGCGCTGGATCTGCTTGTCGGCCGGCGCCACCACCTGCAAGCCGCTGTGAGAGATGTCGAGCACGCGGGCGGCCGGTGGTCGCTTGCTCTCGCGCCTGGCCCCCACCTTGGTACCGGGGACGACCCACTGCACGGAAAGGTCATCGGGCCTCGCCCGGTCTCCCAGCCTCCGGTTGTCCATCTCGCCCACCCCCCGTCGTCGGGGATCGTCGTCCGTCGGGCCTGGCGAAGTCGTGCGCCGCCCCATAGAACAATCGCCCGAACAGAGGCCATGGTGAGTGATGGGGGTCATCGCCCCCTCCCGCGAAAGGGGCCGTGGCCCCCGGCCGGGCGGTGCCGGGGGCCACGGGATCTCCGGTCACAACCTCGCTGGGGCGAGGCGACGGGTGGCCAGCACCCGGGTCTGACCGTCGAAGCGCTCGACCTCGACCAGGTCCACCGAGGCTTGGACGATGGGAAGCCCGCGACCCCTGATCTGCTCAGGTCTGGGGGCAGCATCGTGATCGAGGTTGAAGCCACCGCCCTGGTCGGTGACCTCGAGCACGACATCGCGGTTGTGGATGCGGGCCCGGAGGGACACCTCGGCCGCGGCGGACGGCGACGCCTCCACGGCATTGGTGACCAGTTCGGTGACGACCAGGGCGAGCTCGCCGATGATGTTCCTGTCGATGTTCATCGCGCCGAGCCACCCGACCAGACGGTGCCGCGACATCGGGACGCAATCGACGGTCGCCCTGAAGTGGAGGTGCAGCGCGGGGCCGCTGTGCCACGTCATCGGTCGGAGGACATCGACGCTCATCCCCGCGCTGGCGCGCAACAGCGCCAGCCGGGAGAGGGCGGTGGCCCGACAGGTGCGACGGACCACATGGAGTCGCTCATCATTCGATGTCCTCTGGCTCTAGACGAGCGGCCGATACCCACTGCGGAGAGGACTGAAACCGTCGTTGCGGCAGATACCCGCAACGGCGGGACCAACGAGCCCGACGGACTGCGGGCATGCATGGGCATCAGATGCCCTCATCGCCCAGTTGGGGCAGCGGCATCGGCGGGGGACCGGGGTTGGGATCAGGCTGGCCCGGACCGGGAGTGGGCGGCTGCGGCCCCGGACCGGGACGGGGCTCGGCGGGCGGAAACGGCTCGATGGGGGGAGGTGGCTTCGTCGGCGGCTCACCGGGAGGTGGTGGATGACCCGGTGGAATCGGTTCCGGAATGCTCATGCCCCCCGCGTACCCCGCCGCCCCGTCGACCACACACAGCAGTGCGACTGTTGCCAATTGTGAGCGGGTGCACGATCCTGGTCGGTCCAGAACCCCTGGGGGACGAACCAAGCTGCGACGGAGGTCGCGCAATGCCTCGTGCGATGTGGAGCGGTGCCATCAGCTTCCGGCTGGTGAACATCCCAGTGAAGCTCTTCAGCGCGGTCAGTCAGAAGACCGTTCGCTTCAACCAGCTCGACTCCACCACCGGGTCGCGGGTGCGCCAGAAGCTGGTGGCCGAGGCCGACGGCACCGAGGTCACGCGCGACAAGATCGTGAAGGGCTACGAGGTGCGCCCCGGCGATTACGTCGTCATCGACGACGCCGAGCTGGCCGCCCTCGACCCCACGGCGGCGAACACCATCGACATCGAGGAGTTCGTCGACCTCGCCGACATCGACCCCATCTACTTCGATCGCCCCTACTGGCTGGCCCCCGACAAGGGGAACCCGAAGCCGTACGCGCTCCTCGCCGAGGCCATGGCCACATCGGGCCGTGTGGCAATCGCGCGGTTCGTGATGCGCCAGAAGCAGCACCTGGCCGCCATCCGCTCGGTCGACGGCCGCCTGGTGATGTCGACGATGAACTGGGCCGACGAGGTGAACGCGCCCGACGCCATCGGAGAGCTCGACGGCGTCACCGACGTCGAGGTCTCCGAGCGCGAGCAACTGCTGGCCGCCCAGCTCATCGAGTCGCTCAGCGCCCCGTTCGAGCCCGACAAGTACCACGACACCCACCGCGAGCAGGTCATGGCGCTCATCGATGCGAAGGCCGCGGGTGCGACCGAGCTCGTCACATCGAACGCAGCAGCCGACAGCAACGCCGTCGTCGACCTCATGGCCGCGCTCGAGGCCAGCGTCAGCGCACGTACCGCAGCCAAGGAGCGCCATCCCACCGGTGCCGCGAGCGCGGCCGCCACGAGGAAGGCTCCGGCCAAGCGGGCAGCCTCGAGGAAGAAGGCGGCCACGGGGCCTGCGAAGCCGGCCGCGAGAGCCCGCAAGACCGCCTGACCCGCATTGTCGACGTGACCGACGGCGTCATCAGCCGCCGATCAGGCGGTGTCGTCCTGCGCCTCTTCGGCTTCGACGTGGGTCCGCAGCTCGGTGAGCGTGCGGCGGAGCAGTCGTGACACGTGCATCTGGCTGATGCCGACCCGTTCGCCGATCTCGGCCTGCGACAGGTTCTCCTCGAACCTCAGCCGGACGATCTCGCGCTCGCGGTCGGGGAGCTTGGCCACGAGCTTGAAGATGGTCATGCGGTCGGCGGCCCGCTCGAGCGCCGGATCCTCGGCGCCGATCTGCTCGCCGAGCACGGCTCCGTCCTCGTCGCCGATCGGCGTCGACAGGGATGTCGCGCGGCGGGCCGAATCGGCCTCCATCGCCATCATCACGTCGTCGACCGACACGGCCAGCCGATCGGCGATCTCGGAGATCATCGGAACCCGACCCAGGTCGTTGGTGAGCTCGTCGACCACCTTCTTCATGGCTTGGCTGAGATCGTGGGCCCGTCGGGGGATCCGCACGTCCCACGCATGATCACGGAAGTGGCGCTTCAGCTCACCGCTGATGGTGGGCTCGGCGAAGGTGGTGAACTTGAACCCGCGCTCGGGGTCGAATCGCTCGACGGCCTTGAGCAACCCGAGCTGAGCGACCTGGAACACGTCGTCCCATGCGAGGCTGCGGTTGGGGAACCGCCGGGCCACTCGCTCGGCGACGTGGCGGTGATCCTCGATGAGTTGGTTGCGGATCTTGCGGTTGCCGGTTCGCCGGTACTCGGCGAACCGGGGGTCGAGGTCGGGAGCCGTGGTGTTCTGGCTCACGAGCGAGATTTCCGAAGACGGAACCGGCCGTCGGTCCCCGTGAAGCTGATGTCGTACTCGTCGACCACCGTCGACAGGATCTGCGCGGTGAGCTCGGCGGTGGCTGCATCGGTCTTGAGGGTGGGCTCGGCGGTGAACGAGCACGACCCCTCGATGAGCAGATCGCCCGGCTGGCGCGCCGCGGTGATGGAGAACGTGCCGGTGGGGGTGGCCGCTTCGAGCAAGAGGAAGCAGAGCTCGTCGACCGCGATGCGGATGTCCTCGACCTCGTCGTAGTCGAAGCCCGCCTCGTCGGCCAGGGTGGCGGCCAGCACCCGAGCCAGGCGAACCCGGTTGGTCGAGGCGGGGAAGCTCAGGGTCACGGCATCGTCGGCCACATGGATCCTCTCTGGGCGGAGCCCCAGGGTTTCGGGCTCAGGGCGCGAGGGTACCTCCCGAACGTGTCGACGGCGTCCACCGGAGCTGCCGATCCCTCCCCGCCCATGAAGGAGAGTTCGATGCCTGACCCGACCGACGAGACTCGTGAGACCGAGGATGACGACGCCGAGGTCACCTCGCGAGCCGATCGGATGCCGACTCCCGAGGAGGAGCGGCTGGCCGAGCAGAACGAGCTCGACCCCGACGCGGCCGCATCATACGAGGAGGCCATCGAACGTGGCGCCAACGTCAAGGGTGAGGGTCGCATCGAGTGACCTGCGGCCGGTGGGCCGGTGCTGTGGCGCCGGGCTCGTCGGGGGCCCGAGCGTCAGCTGACGCCGAAGGTCTCGAGCAGGCCGGTGATCTCGAGGACCCGCCGCACCGATGGCTGCACGTCGGCGAGCATCAGGCTGCCCCCGTCGGCCGTCTGCTGCTCGCGGAGCCGCAGCAGTTCGCTGATGGCGGAGGAGTCGATGAAGCTCAGCTCCGACGCGTCGATGACGGTGACACGGCCGGGGTTCTCCTTCATCGCGGTGGTGACGGCGTCGCCGAGCTCGCCGCAGTTGTGCGCGTCGAGCTCGCCGACGGGCTTCACCACGATCTGGCTGTCGTCGACCGAGACCTGGACGTCCATCACACCTCACTCATCGCCCACGGGGGGCACCGGCAGTGGCAGGCCGCGGCAGAACCGATGACCATCGGTTGGCAGGGTACCTCGTCACGCTCCCGATGGACACGGTGACGACATCGAGCGGGTGAGGAGGGCTGGGTGAGCGCATTCGACAGCGATGCCCAGTCGATCCTCGATGCGAGGCGAAGGGTGAGACGACCGCGAGCCGCGGCGGCGTGGGGTCAGCGGTGGATGTGGGCGTGGGCGTGGGCGGCGCGAGCCCGGGGCATGAAGTCGGGCAACGCGTGGACGAGGGCCACGCGCTCGTAGTCGCGACGGGGGGCCACGAGGTGCCCGGCGGCGCCGAGGGCGAACGAACGCCGCTCGAGGCGGGCGTCGGACTCCGCCGCCAGCACCACCACCCGCAGCAGATCGAACCGGGAGTCGTCGCGCAGGAACGTGAGCAACTGGTGGCTGTGGGGCACCGACAGCGACGAGACGATGATGTCGGGCGGGGTGCGCCGCCGACGGGGTTCCATCGACCGTTGCAGGCTGGTGACGGCGGCATCGACGCCGATCGCCACCTCGACCCGGACGTCGAGGACGCTCTCCTCGGCGGCATCGGCGAACGCCGCCGCGGCATCGGGGTCGGCCTCGACCAGCAGGACCCGCAGGTGGCGGCCGTAGATGAGCCGGGTGACGTGGCCACTGCCGACGCCGCTGTTCGACACGTCGACGTCGGGGGCAACAGGCGCGACGGTCACCGGAACGTCACTCTCCCCTTCGGTGTCGGCGTCTCGAATCACAAGGTTCCCCTTGTCCTGCTCGGTCAGTGCTTACATCGGACGGGTGGGCCACCGCATTGAGGCTTTCTGGGCCATTTGGCCCATGTTCGCAGAATCGGCGGCCGAGCGCCCGCCTCGGAACCCGCCGACCCTCGGACGCGACGGTGCCCCGGCCCGAGGCCAGGGCGCCGCACGAGTGGCGGAGAGGGTGGGATTTGAACCCACGGCCAGGGTTACCCCCAGCACCTCCTTAGCAGGGAGGCCCGTTCGACCGGACTCCGGCACCTCTCCAGGTGATCCGATGATGGTAGCGGGACCGTGGCGGCCGCCGGGAACCGATCCCGACGGCGCGCCACGGCGCCACATCAGCGGAGGGAGCGGGATTCGAACCCGCGGGACCGTGAGGCCCAACGGTTTTCAAGACCGTCGCATTCGTCCGCTCTGCCATCCCTCCGGGGACGAGGCTAGTGGCCGACTGGCCGGGGGGTCATCGGCGCACCTGGTCGCGCAGCCCCTGGACCTTCACCCGCGGCTACTACTGAACCGGTAGATCACCACCCACGCAAACAGGTGAGGAGAAGCTCCGCCGGCCATCACGGCCCGCGGGGCTTGTGGGCGTCTGGGTCACCCGGGCGGGTCGATCTCGGCGATCACCTCGTAGCCGCTACCGACACGCTCGCGACCGAATCGGACCACGGTGCACCGGTCGCCAGTGGCGCGGGCGTGGGCGATGGCGTCGTCGACGTTCGTCCAGGGCCCGGAGTCCTTGCCAATCCGGTGGTTGTGCACCGCGTAGGCGCGCCCGCTCTCCTCGGCCCACTTCGCGATATCTCGCCATGCCCATGCTGGGCGACCTCCGACGGTCCAACGCGGCTCCGGCAGGAGCCCGCGGATGCGCCACTGGTCGACGGTGCCGCGCTTGACGCCAAGCCGGTCTGCGATCTCGGCGAGGCCGACTGGGGGGTTGCGGTCGGTGATGTCCATGGAGCCCACTGTAATGAAAGTCTTTACACCTGTCTACCGTAGAGGTAGTCTCTACGCATGGCCCAGTTCCTTCCCGACTGCATCGAACTCACCGCCCGCGAGGCCTTCGACATGGTCGCCGCCCTCCAGAGCGCATACGAGGTCCTCGTCAGCAGCGAGTGGGTCGGGATCGCCATCGAGATCGAGCAGGCCCACGCGACCCTCATCGCCAAGCTCTTCCCCGACGACCAGGAGTAACCTCATGACCATGACCGACACCGCCGAGCTGCTCCGCACCGACGAGGCCGCCGATCAGCTTGGCCTCACCATCCGCCAGATCTACACCCTCATCGAGAACGGCGACCTCGAGGGGATCCCGCGACCGGTCGAGGGGCGTGCCGGGCGCTGGGTCCACGTCCGTCGCTCTGAGCTGGATGCCTACCGCGCCCGACAGACGGTATGATCTGACCTTCAGCGCCGGTTCCGCCACCGGCGCCGCCGTCCGAGCTCGCTCGTGACTGGCAGCCTCGAGGCCCCTCCGCCGGGGGCCTCGAGCGCGTTTTGCGGGGCTCCGGGGACGAGGTCAGTGGCCGACTGGCCGAGGGATCATCGGCGCACCTGGTCGCGCAGCTGCTGGACCCACTCGTCGGCCTTGCGCCACGCCTCGACCGAGTCGCGGCGCAAGGCCGGGCCCTGCTCGCCGGCGGCGGGGTACGAGCCGAGGAACCGCACGTCGGCCTGCTTGCTCTTGAGGTTGCGGATGCAGTCGGCGATGAGCTCGTCGTCGATGTGACCCTCGAGGTCGATGATGAAGCAGTAATCGCCGAGGCCCTTCTTGGTGGGCCGCGACTCGAGCTTCGACAGGTTGATCGCCCGGGCCGCGAACTCCTGCAGGATCGAGAGCAGGCTGCCGGGGGCGTCGGCTCGCTGGAAGACGACGAGCGTGGTCTTGTCGTGGCCGGTGGGGGCAGGCACGCCCGATCGCGACACGAGGACGAAGCGGGTCTGGTTGCCGGGGTGGTCCTCGATCTCGGGTGCCAGCACCTTGAGGCCGTAGACCTCGGCCGCGAGCGCGGTGCCGATGGCCGCCCGGGTGCGATCGCCCGCCTCGGCCACGGCGCGCGCCGCCTCGGCGGTGGAGTTGGCCGCCGCCACCCGCGCCTCGGGCACGGCCTCGCCGAGGAACCGCCGGCACTGCGCCGTCGCCACCTGGTACGAGCTGACCGTGCGGATGTCGGCGAGGGTGGCGTCGTGGGTGCCGAGCAGGTTGAGCGACACGTCGATGATCACCTCGCGCTGGATGACGAGGTCGGACTCGAACGCCAACGTGTCGAGCGTGACGGTCACCGAACCCTCGATGGCGTTCTCGATGGGCGCGAAGCCGATGTCGACGGTGCCGCCTGCGGTGGCCGCCAGCACGTCGGAGATCGTGGGCATCGCGACCATGTGCAGACGGGCCAGATCGGGTTGGGTGAGGAGCGCCTGCTGGGTGAAGGTGGCCTCGGGCCCCAGGTAGGCGACGGAGGCGGCGCCGTCCGGGACGGAGAGCTCGGATGCGGCGGGAGCGGACATGGGACGACAGGATAGAGAGGTGGACCTTGCCGCCCTGCACGGGTTGATCGAGGCCGTCCGATCGGGGGAGGTCTCCGCCGACGATGCGGTGGCCGAACTGCGACGGGTGCCCTTCGCCGACATCGACGTGGCGCGCATCGATCACCACCGCGCCCTGCGCCAAGGACTCGTCGAGGCGGTCTACGGGCCCGGCAAGACTCCGAGGCAGTGCGTGCTCGTCGTCGACGAGCTGCTCTCGGTGCCCGATCCGGGTCCGGTGCTGCTCACGCGGGCCTCGCCCGACCAGGTGTCGGCGGTGCTCGCCGCCCACCCCGATGGCGTGGCCCGCGCCGGCACCGTCTCGTGGCGGCCCGCCCCGGAGCGGTCCGATCGGGTGGTTGTCGTCACCGCTGGCACCGCTGATCTGCCGGTGGCCGACGAGTGCGCGGCCACCCTCGACGCGTTGGGGTTCCGCCCGGCGCGCATCACCGACGCGGGGGTCGCCGGCATCCACCGCATCCTCGCCGAGGTCGACGCGCTCATCTCGGCCGACGCGGTCGTGGTGGTCGCAGGGATGGAAGGTGCTCTTGCCAGCGTGGTGGGCGGCATCACCGGCGCTCCGGTCGTTGCGGTCCCCACCAGCGTCGGCTACGGCGCTGCGCTGGAGGGGGTCACCGCGCTGCTCGGGATGCTCGCGTCGTGTGCGGCTGGGGTGAGCGTGGTCGGCATCGACAACGGCTTCGGCGCGGCGATGGCCGTGGCCCGCGCCCTCCCGACGGCCCGTCTGGCGGCCCAGCCGGTCGGCGTTGCTCTCGACGATGCGTCGGGGCGAGAGGAGAGCGCCTCGTGACCGCCCGGCGAGTCGCGTGGTTCCACTGCTTCTCCGGCGTCGCCGGCGACATGGCGCTGGGTGCGCTGCTCGATGCCGGCGCCGACCTCGACGAGGTGCGAGCCATCGTCGGCGGTCTTCCCGTCGGCGGCTGGGAGCTGGAGGCCGAGGCGGTCATGCGCAACGGCATCGGCGGCACCAAGGCCCACGTGCTCCACGAGCCCACCAACGTGGTGCGCACCGCAGGCAACATCGACGCCATGCTCGACGATGCCCAGCTACCCGATCGGGTGCGCGACCGTGCACGCGCCGTCTTCCGGGCCCTCGCCGAGGCCGAGGGGCACTTGCACCGCCAGCCGCCCGACCAGGTGCACTTCCACGAGGTGGGCGCCATCGACGCCATCGTCGACATCGTCGGCACCTGTGCGGCGCTCGAGGTCCTGGGCATCGACGAACTGGCGTGCAGCCCGGTGGCCAACGGCCTCGGAACCATCCGGGCCGCCCACGGCATCCTCCCCAACCCCGCTCCGGCGGTGGTCGAGCTCCTCCGCGGTGCACCCACCGTGGGCCTCGACGTGCCCATGGAGCTCACCACCCCCACCGGCGCCGCCATCGTCGCTGCCCTGTCGGTGCAGTGGGGTCCGCTGCCCGACATGACCATCCACGCGGCCGGCTTCGGCGCCGGCACTCGCGAGCTCGAAGGTCGGCCGAACCTGCTGCAGGTGGTGATCGGCGAGCGGGCCCCGGTGCTCGAGCGGGGCCAGCCCGTCACCTTGTTCGAGGTGAACGTCGACGACGCCACCGGCGAGACCCTCGCCCACTCGGTGGCCGCCCTGCTCGAGGCAGGTGCCCACGACGCCTGGATCACACCGATCCTCATGAAGAAGGGGCGGCCGGCACACACGGTGAGTGCGCTCGCCGACGTGGCGCTGGCTGAGCAGGTGGCGGCCACCATGCGGGCCGAGACCGGCTCGTTCGGGGTGCGAGCCACCCGCGTCGAGCGCTGGCCGGGCGTCCGTGAGGCCGGGGTCGTCGACGTCGACGGCCACCTCGTGCGGGTGAAGGTGGGACCGGGCCGGGTGAAGGCCGAGTTCGACGATGCCGCCGCCGTGGCTCGCCGCACGGGTCGTCCGGTGCGCGAGGTGATCGCCGGCGCCGAGGCCACCTACCACCACGACCACGACCACGACCACGACGGTCACGACCACGGCGACGAACCCGTCATCGGCAACGGCCATCCCACCCCGCAACCGGGGCCTGAGGACGACACGCCGGCCTGACCCACGGCGCAGGGACGCGAACCGTCCACCCCTAGGCTGTTCGCGATGGACGAACGCCTCTACTTCCGGCAGTTGCTCGCAGGTCGCGACGTCGCCGTGCACGACCCTCTCGCCCGCCAGATGGTGAACTTCGTCTACCTCATCGGCGACCGCGAATCGGGTGAGGCGGTCGTCGTCGACCCGGCCTACGACATCGCCGGCATCTGCGATGTGCTCGACGCCGACGGCATGCAGCTCACCGGCGCCCTCGTCACCCACTACCACCCCGATCACGTGGGTGGCTCGATGATGGGGCACACCATCGAGGGCCTGGCCGAGCTGCTCGAGCACCGCCCGGTGCCGATCCACGTGCAGGAGCCCGAGTCGTTCGGCGTCCAGAAGGTCACCGGCGCGTCGGCGTCCGACCTGGTGGAGCACCAATCGGGCGACTCGGTGATGGTGGGCGACATCCCCATCGAGCTGATCCACACCCCGGGCCACACCCCGGGCTCGCAGTGCTTCCTGGTCGACGGCCACCTCGTGTCGGGCGACACCCTGTTCCTCGAGGGCTGCGGCCGCACCGACCTGCCGGGGGGCGACGCGCGCGAGCTGTACTTCTCGCTCAGCCAACGTCTGTCGAAGGTCGCCGGCGAGGCGGTCCTCTTCCCTGGCCACCAGTACTCCGACGCCCCGTCGGCGTCGATGGCCGACACCCGGCGCACGAACTTCGTGTTCCGGCCCCAGTCGGTCGAACAGTGGCTCTCCATGTTCGGCGCGGGATGACCGATCACGACGGAGGGAATCGTATGCGCGATCCCTTCGACGCGGCCGACGACCCCACCGACCACGCCTCGGATGGGTCGAACGTCACGTCGGGCCGCGACAGCTCAACCGCGGGTGCCGAGCAGCCGACCATGAACGAGATGGCTGCGATCCGTGAGCACGACGTCGAGAGAGGTCCTGAGGCCGGCCAGGGCCGTCGTCGCAGCTGGCTGCTCGGACTCGCCCCCGATGACCGCCCCCGGGCCACGCCCGCCGGGGTGCCCGATCCGGGCACGCTGAGCGCCGAGATCGACGACCTCCGTCAGCGTCTGGCCGCAGCCGAGAAGCGAGCCGCCGAGGCCGAGACCGCCCTGCCCCACCTCCTCGCGCTCGGTCAGCGCACCGTCAACGGGCTCCTCGACGATGCCCGGGCCCGGGCCAAGCAGATCATCGACGCTGCACGAGAACGGACCCACGACGAGCTCACGGCCCAGCGCGAGCTGGTGCGGCGCGAGTCCACCGAGCTCCAGGCGCTGCGCATGGCGGTGGCAGCCGAGGCGGCCAGCCTCGAGGAGCTGCGCGCCGACCTGCAGCGGCGGATCTCCCTCGCGGGCACCGTCGCGCCGGCAGCCGACGACTTCCCGGTCGACCTGATCGCCCTCGAGGGAGCGCGCCCCGCGGCCTCGCCGACCGCTCGGCCGGTCGATCCTCCTGCCGGCACCACCGACGCCGGTGTCGGCATCATCGAGGCCTCCACCTCGCCCGCACCGTCGGTCGAGGCGCAGCTCGAGATCGACGCCACAGCGTTGGGGGAGCGACCGGTGGGCGTCAGGCCGAACCCGTCGTCGGGGTTCGCCGACGCCTGGGATCAGGACGAGGACGACACCGTCGCCGAGGCGTTCGACCGCTTCTTCACGGCCGAGGTCGACTCCGAGCCCAGCCGCGAGTGGATCCTCGCCGACGACACCAAGCCCTGAGTGGTCAGACGAGCGGAGTGAACGTGGCCAGGAAGCCGGTGCCGGGCCCGACGATCGACTCGAGCATCCAGTACTCGCCGGGTCGGACGACGCCGCTGAGGTAGGAGCTGATCTGGTTGCGGCTGTTCGCGTGCGAGGCGACCCGTCGCTCGAGCTCCTCGCGCTTCTCGCGTCCTCCGAACATCGTGCCGTCCCGCTCGACTGTCGGCGACGCTACCGGACGGCCGTCATTGGGGTCGGGAGCCCGCACGGGCGCCCCTCGTCGCCGCCTCAGCCCTCTGCGCCGGGTGTCGTTCGACAGCTCGTGGGTCGCGTGACCCATTTCATGACGCAAATGTTGCGGTTTGGTTGCGAACCGAACATGTTCACGGTGATACTCCCTCGGTCGTGTGCGGCGCCCCTTGCGCTGTGCCCATAGCCCCGCCCGAGGCACTTCGGGTCCGTCGGCACCGCCTCCTCGGTCGCTGACGGTCACCGTCGACGCATCCCCCGTCGTGTGCCCCCGAACCGGGCGTGGCCACGAGCACGGCATCGGATGCCCGAGAGGAGAAACCCTTTGATGTTCAACTCGTCGCGCCTCCGTCGCGCCATCGCCGTGCTGGTGATGGTGTTCGCACTGGGTGCGTGCACCACCGAAGACATGGTCCGCGTGGCGTTCGCCGACCGCGGCGCCTCCCCCGCCCAGCAGGAGCAGGCCATCGCAGTGGCCCATTGCGAGTCGACCCTGAACCCGGGTGCCATCAGCCCGGGCGGTGGCAACTGGGGCCTGTTCCAGATCAACAGCGTGCACCGTGCCCGGGTCAACCAGCTCGGGTTCGGGTGGAACGAGATGCTCCACCCGTGGCAGAACGCGCAGGTGGCCGCCGACATCTGGGCCCAGCAGGGCTGGCGCCCGTGGAGCTGTCGAAAGGTGCTGTAGGGATGGGATCGGCCCATCGTGTGGGTCGTTCGACCCGCATGCGATCTCAGCGGGTGGAAGCCGCAGGTCAGCGACCTTTTGAGCCGCCGACGTCGCGGTGTGGGTATGGTCGCGAGTGAACTTCCCAAGGTGCCCGGAGGGGCACTCGACGTTCCGCCTCTCCGGGTGTTTCGGGTCGTTCGGCCACCGGCCGACGAGGCCCGCGCGAGAGCCCGGGCATGGAGGTAGGACCATGGGAGCACGTCACCGGCAGCGCAAGGCAGATCAGCCCGCCTTCGCCACCGAGACCCGCGAGATGCGCAAGGCGCACCAGCGGGCGGAGCGACACTCCGTCCACCAGACCCTGCACGAGGCGAACACCGATGGCGTCCTCGACGACGTCGTGCTTCCCGTGCCGAAGGCCACTCGTGGCCGCATCGAGCCCGCTGAACGTGACGAGGTTCGGACCGGGGGTGGCGGCTTCAAGCCGTGGAAGCAGCCGTTCTGGAAGCGGCGGGTCAACGTCCGTCGTGCTCGTGTCGAGGAGATGCAGGCGTTCGCCGCTGGTGACTGAGGCGGAGCCGCCCGCCGGCGTGGGGTCGTTCATCGGCCCCACGCCCGGCTGGCAGGCGGGATGCACGCCTGGGCGTCGATAGCGACGTCAGATGGCGCCGCCACCCCCGGGGATGTCGTCGCGAGGGGTCCGACCGGTAGCGCCGCCACCGGAGAAGCGGCCGGCCATGAGCCAGGCGCCCACGACGAGGATGATGAGAGCCGACCAGGCGAGAAGCTCAGTCATGGCGATGACCTCCTGAGGTGCCGCACATGTCGTGCGACGGTTCGAGCCTGCGCCGTCGGCAACTACCCCTCGGGCAATGTTGCGAAACGATGACCAACTGCCGGCCGGGTTCGGCTCGGTTTCAGTATCCGGGGCGAGGGCGGAAGAGGTCGAAGCGCAGGCCCTGGTCGTCGCGGCACTCGGCGTTGCCGCCCGACGCGTAGTCGGTCACCGCGAGCACCTGGCCGCCGAGCTCGCGCACCTTCTCGGCCGCGGCCTCGATGTCGTCGACCCGGAAGTAGAGGAGCGTCGACGGTTCGTCGCCGGGACTGGTGGCGATGCCGGCCGGTGGGGTGATCGACTCGATGTGGAACCCGCCCGGAACGCTGCCCGGCCGCACGTCCCAACCGAACAGTGCCGAGAAGAACCTCGCCGCCCGGTCGCCGTCGGGCACGTTGAGGGTGGCGTAGCCCACGTCGCCGTAGCGGCGCGACGCGATGTCCTCCACCGGCACGTCGTCGGGCTCGAGGGCGGTGCCCACGTTCCAGCGATGTCCGAACGGATCGCGGAAGCTGCCGCGCCGCGCGCCGTAGGCCTCCTCGGGCGGGCGCTGGGCCGTCGCACCCTTCGCCACCGCACGGTCGTATGTTGCCCGGGCGTCGGGCACGTAGAGCATGAGGCTCACGCTGTTGGTTTCGGCAGGGCCGACGAGGTCGAGCTCGGGCCACTCGTCGGCGACGGAGAACACGGTGTTGCCCACCCGCAGCTCGGCGTGGCCGAGCCGACCGTCGTCCATCATCATCGGCGGCTCCATCAGCACCGCGTCGAGCACGTCGACGTACCACTCCACCGCCTCGGCCGCGCGGGGGCAGCTGAGCATGGGGAGGAGGCTCGTGTAGCGGGCGGGGGTGTACTCACGGATCTCGGGCATGGGGGGTCTCCCTTGGTCGGCGACACCGAGTCGGGCCGCCAGGCGGCGACGGAGGTCGGCGGCGAACGTGGCGCGTGGAGCGAGCGGGATGGTCGGCTCGCGCAGCTGCTCGAACGGGTCAGCCGTCATCGCCCTCTCCTTCCTGGTAGCGGGTTCGGAACGCGTTGCGGGCCCGCACGAGCAGCGACTCGGTGCCGTGCAGGGTGCGGCCCAGGTGGTCGGCCACCTCGTGGACGGGGAGCCCGTCGAGGTAGCGCAGGGTGAGCGCGGCCTGATGGTGCGGACCCAGCTGCCCCAGCACCGCCCGGGCCCGGGCCCGCTCGAACGTGGCGACGATGTCGGCATCGGCACCCTCGCCGACGTTGTCGCCAGCGTCGTGCACCAGTTGGAGCTTGCGCTGCTCGCGCTCGCGGCGCCGCCAGTGGTCGACGAGCTTGTTGCGGGCCACGGTGACGAGCCAAGCAACGGTGAGGTCGGGGACCTTGCCCCGATCGAGCGACTCGGCCGCGGCCAGGAACGTCTCGGCGGTGGGGTCCTCGGCGAGGGTGGGGCTCCCGGTGCGGTTGACGAGGTAGCCGTAGACCTGGGGGAGTGCCCGGTCGTAGATGGCGAGCAGGGCGCCGGGATCGGGGGTGTGGTGTGCCTCGCTCACACGGGTACATCGTCGGAAGGTGCCGCGCTCCGACGGGCGCGATCAGGATTCTTTCGATCACCCCCGGGGCGCACCGCAGCGGCGATGCCGGCGGCGGCCACGCACAGGAGGGCCGGGGCGAGCAGCCAGAACGGGCGCTCGGCCCACCATTGCAACGTGGGTTCCTGCGGGGTGCGCCAACCGGTGGCCCACCCCACGGCGTAGACGACCGCGTAGACCGGCACGTGCCAGAGGAAGAGCGTCATCGACGACCGCTGCAGGCGCTCGACCCACACCGAGGTCCGTGTGCCGGTGATGAACCGCTCGAGCCGGTCGCGGTTCACGAGCAGCACCCCCACCTGGAAGACGGCGAGGGCGACGATGCACAGCGTGGGTGGCCCCATGTTCGAGAAGCGCTCGCCCGGCACCCCCACCATCGACCGGGGGTAGAGGCCCATGTTGGTGAGCGCCGACAAGCCGATGAGGCCGCCCCAGATGAGCGACCAGCCGGTGCGGGGGGCGAGGGAACGCCACGTGGGCCAGTCGAACCCCGCCTGGTGGACGAGCCCCCACACCAGCAGCATGTTCACCCAGGCGATGGCGTCGTGACCGAAGTGGAAGCGCAGCAGGTCGACCCAGATCACCAGCCCGATGCCCACCACCAGCACATTCTGACCGAACCGCTCGCGCAGCCACGCCCCGGCGGGAACGAGCACGACGATGAACAGGTAGACGATCAGGAACCACAGCGGGCTGAGGACCAGAACGGCCCCCCGCATCGCCCACGACACGTCGAGGTAGGTCGACAGCGCCCACGCACCGGCGCCGACCACGGCCACGGCCACGAGGGCCGGCGCGGCCAGCCGCCGCACGCGGCCGGTGATGAACCCGGCCCAGTGCTCGCCACGCGTCTGCGCCGACTCCCACGTGCGGATGTGGGCGTAGCCACCGCAGAAGAAGAAGAGCGGCATCACCTGGAACAGCCAGGTGACGGCCCACAGGCCCGACGTGTAGCCGATGGGGTTCGAGGCGTGGGGCCCGTCGGACTGCCAGACCACCACGGTGAACACCCAGTGCCAGACGATGACGACCGCCAAGCTGGCGGCGCGCATCGCGTCGATGAGCCGGTCGCGCCCCGGGGCAGCCGTCGTCACCACCGCCTCGTCGCTCACCGGGGCGACGCTACTGCGCGGTCGCCGGGGCGGCGCGGCTTCAGACTTTGGCCAGCTCCTCGCGCAGCGCATCGAGGCCGAGACCCCCGAGGTCGAGGGCCCGGGCGTGCCACTCCTTGAGGTCGAACGCGGCGCCGTGGCGTCGCTCG
The DNA here is from genome assembly GCA_016649895.1 of Acidimicrobiia bacterium. GTDB lineage: Bacteria > Actinomycetota > Acidimicrobiia > Acidimicrobiales > SKKL01 > Actinomarinicola. Next base: position 46,052 of record JAENWR010000011.1, read on the forward strand.
GCGTCGGCGCGCGCCTCGAGCCACGCGCGCTCGCCCACCTTGTAGCTGATGGCCTGGCCGGGCAGGCCGAGGTAGCGGTCGACCTCGCTCGCCATGAAGTCGGCCGGGAAGTGGCTGCGCTCGATGACGAACGGCAGGGCCAGCTCGGCGTTCCACGTGGCGCCCGGGTGGTGGTCGGCGCCGGCGGGGATGCGCAGTTCGAGGTGCATGCCGATGTCGACGATGACCCGCACGGCGCGCATGGCCGACGCCGCCAGCATCCCCAGCTCGTAGGCGGGGTCGTCGAGGTAGCCGAGCTCGCCCATCAGCCGCTCGGCGTAGAGGGCCCACCCTTCCCCGTGGCCCGAGACGAAGCCGGCCAGGCGCTGGTAGCGCGAGAGCTCGTCGGCGAGGAGGGTGGCCTGGCCGATCTGGAGGTGGTGGCCGGGGACGCCCTCGTGGTAGCAGATCGACACCTCGCGCCACAGGGGGAAGCGGGTCTTGCCGAGCGTGGGGTACCAGGTGCGGCCCGGGCGTGAGAAGTCCTCGCTCGGGCCGGTGTAGTACATCGCCGCGGCGCCACCGGGCGGAGCGATCATCGCCTCGCAGGTGCGGATCGGCGGAGCGATGTCGAAGTGGCGGCCGTCGAGCTCGGCGATGGTGGTGTCGATGAGGTCCTGGTTCCAGGCCTGGAAGTCGGCTTCACCCTCGATGACGTGCCGGGGGTCGTTCTCGAGCAGCTCGACGGCCTCGGCCCACGTGCTGCCCGGGCGGATCATGTTGCAGACCTCGTCGGCCCTCGCCTCGATGCGGGCCAGCTCCTCCCAGCCCCACTCGTAGGTCTCGATCGGGTCGATGGTGGCGCCGAGGAAGCGGCGGGCCTCGCGGGCGTAGCGCTCGGGGCCGACAGGGTCGCGATCGGTGGCCAGCGGGTGGTACCCGTCGCGCAAGAACCCGGCGGTGGCGGTGAACGCCAAGGTGGCGGCATCGGCCCCAGCCCGTAGGTCGGCGAGCACGGCCGGGGAGTGGCCCTCGGAGGCTTCGTAGCCGTCGGCCAGCCGGTGGAAGAACGGACGCGAGCGGTCGTCGTCGGTGCCCGACCACACCGCGGCTTGCTGAGCCGCGGCCGCGACTTGACGCTTGGCGACGACCAGACCCTGGGCCGCTCCGGCGCGCTGGCTCTCGATCCAACCGTCGAGGGCGCCGGGCACCGAGTGCATGCGGCGGGCGGCGGTGGCCCAGTCGTCGGCCGACTCGAGGCGCATCAGATCGAACGCAGCGCGCACCGAGCCCATCGGGCTGCCCAGCACCCGGATCGACCGCAGGTGGTCGCCAGCGGCGAACTGCTCGCGGCTGAGGTCGAGGCGTTCGGTCATGAACGCAGCAGCCACCCGGTCGCGGTCCGACTCGATCGGCGCCTCCGCCAGCTGGGCGAGGGTGCGTTGCCCGAGGGCATCCGACTCTGCTTCGCCGTCGGGCGACAGGTCGGGCAGGCGGTCGTCGTGGCCGGGGATACCCCAGGACGTCGCGGCGATCGGGTCGATGGCCGCCACCTCGTCGATGAACCGATCGGCGATGCGGTAGACGGGCGAGAGCTCGGGGCGCGGGTCGGGCATGCGCCGATGGTAGGGAGCGTGCGGTTGTGGTGCGTCGGTTCGTCGCGCTCCCATCGCCGTTGGCCCAGGTGGTGTCACCGCACTCGTCCATACTGCGGGCATGGCATTCGGACAGGCATCAGGCCCACCCGCCACCGCCGCGCAGCTCCAGGAGCTCGCTGACCTGTTCGCACAGGTCGGTTTCGAGAGCTTCCGCGAAGCGCGGCATCCATACGGGCTCACGCAACGCCAGGCCGGCGGCAAGTTCACCCGCGGCGAGGCCGACGAGCTCATCGAGCGGCTCACCGCCGAGGTGGAGGAGGGCGGCGTGGGCGCCGAGCCCCCGGAGACACCGTCACCGCCCACCCGTCGCACCCCTCCGGCGCGGGCCGCACGCGCGCCGACGGCGGTCGCGCCACCTCCGCCCGAACCCGAGCCCGACCCGGGTCAGGTCGTACTCGCATTCCCCGACGAGATGCTGGCCGACGAGCTCACCCGTCGCGGCTGGACCTGTACGCCGCCTGCATTGACGTGATCCACGGGGTTCGGTCCCCCTCGTAGGATGCGTTCGGACGAGCCGGGGAGAGCCAACGTGTCGGGGATCGCGATCTTCAGCGGGAGTGCCCATCCGACCCTCGCGGCGGAGGTGTGCGCCCACCTCGGTGTGGAGCTGAGCCCGACCCGGGTCCTGCGGTTCTCCAACGACTGCATCGAGGTGCAGGTGCAGGCGAACTGCCGCGAGAACGACGTCTTCCTGATCCAGCCGATCGTGCCGCCCACCCAGGAGAACCTCGTCGAGCTCCTGCTCATGGCCGACGCCGCGAGGGGTGCCTCGGCGGGCCGGGTCACGGTGGTGATGCCCCACTACGCCGACGCCCGCTCCGACAAGAAGGACGCTCCACGCATCTCGATCGGCGGGCGTCTCGTGGCCGACCTGCTCGTGACCGCAGGGGCGAACCGGGTCCTCACCGTCACCCTGCACTCGCCCCAGGTCCACGGCTTCTTCGGCGTCCCGGTGGATCACCTGCACGCCCTCCACGAGCTCGCTCGCCACTTCGACGGCGCCGACCTGTCGAACAGCGTGGTGGTGTCGCCCGACCTCGGTAACGCCAAGTCGGCGTCGGCGTTCGCTCGCATCCTCGGGGTGCCCGTGGCGGCCGGCGCGAAGGAGCGCATCAACGACGAGAAGGTGGTGATCACCTCGATCATCGGCGAGGTCGAGGGTCGCGACGTCATCGTCCTCGACGACGAGATCGCCAGGGGCAGCACGGTGTTCGAGGTGCTCGACCGCCTGAAGGAGCGCGGTGCCAGGTCGTCGCGGGTGGTGTGCACCCACGGCCTCTTCGCGTCCGACGCCCTGTCGCGGCTCCAAGCCCATCCCGACGTCGTCGAGGTCGTGTGCACCAACACCGTGCCCATCGCCCCGGAGAAGATGGTGCCGAAGCTCACCGTCATCAGCGTCGCTCCCGCACTCGCCGAGGCGATCCGGCGGATCCACGCCGGCGAGTCGGTCAGCGCGCTCTTCGAGCAGCCCTGATCAGAGGAACAGGCAGGTCGCCCTGGTCTCGATGCTGACGCGGGCCGGCTTGCCAACCTCGACGTCGGGGTCGCGGAAGGCCGAGTGCGGGGTGAAGTAGACCTCCCCGCGGCTCACAAGATCGGTGTCGTACGTACGGAACGCCACGGCTTCGGCGGGCAGCAGCTCGGGGAAGGCGTACCACTCGTGCGACGTGTCGTCGTCGGGCGCCAGCAGCGCGAGGGCGTCGAACGTGGCGCCCGTTCCGCCGTAGTTCTCGACGTGGATCGGCATCCCCTGGTCGACCGACACGCTGCGGGCGTCGCAGAACGCGAGGGGGTGGTCCATCTTGGCGGGGCCGAGGTTGCGCCAGAACTGGAGGATCACCACGCGCGGTGCGTCGCGAACCTGATCGACGGTGGTGGCGTTGCGCTCGAGCGCCACCTCGGTGCCCGGCCGACGGTTCAGGTAGTTCGTCCGGATGAGCTCCTGGCCGGCGGCGAAGTCGGAGTGGACGAACGTGATCGGCGACAGGTCTTGGTGCTGGCGGACCGACTGCGGGCTGCGGCGGATGTGACTCGACACCAGCGCCACGTCGGCGCCGGTCATGGTGCGAGCCAGCGCCTCGACCTCGGCGTGGTGGACCGCGGTGACCTCCGCATCGTCGTCCCAGTCGGCGACGGCAGACGGGTGCTGCACCAGCTCGAAGCCGCACGCCTGCCATCCGGGCAGATCGGCGCGGCGGCCGTCGCGGATCTCCACGACGGTGGGCGCTGGCCCACCGTCGCGCGCGTAGTTGAGGCTCGCTCGACAGAACGTGTGCACGTGTCCCCCTCCGACCCGCTCCAGGCGCAACGGGTCGTCCGAAGGTTACCGGCCGAGGGGCCAGCGACGGGTCCGTACGGGGCGCTGTTGGCTCGCGAGGGTGCGATCTGATCGGGCGCCGCGCGTCCGTGACTTGCCGCACGGGCGCGTTCGTAGGACGCTCATCGGACGACCCATGGGAGGGGACCCCACATGCCGGCCAACCCGCTGAACACCGACGACTTCGGAGGCGAGCTCTACAACCTCGCGATGTCCGACGCCGCCCGTCCGCTGCTCGAGAAGGTGAAGGCCTTCATCGCCGACGAGGTCGAACCGATCACCGCCGAGTACTACCGGCTCGGCGAGAACCGCGAGGACCGCTGGAGCTACGCGCCCGGACAGCTCGAGTTGCTCGACGGGGTGAAGGCCAAGGCGAAGGCCAACGGTCTCTGGAACTTCTTCCTGCCCGACGCCGAGACCGGCCAGGGCCTGAAGAACCTCGACTACGCGTACATCGCCGTCGAGCTCGGCAAGAACCGCCTGGCGTCGGAGTCGCTCAACTGCTCGGCGCCCGACACCGGCAACATGGAGGTGCTCGAGCGGGTCGGCACGCCCGAGCAGAAGAAGCAGTGGCTCGAGCCGCTCCTCAACGGCGAGATCCGCTCGTGCTTCGGCATGACCGAGCCGGCCATGGCCTCGTCCGACGCCCGCAACATCTCGACCCAGGCTGTCCTCGACGGCGAGGAGTGGGTCATCACCGGCGAGAAGTACTACATCTCCGGTGCTGGTGACCCCCGCTGCAAGGTCATGATCTGCATGGTCAAGACCAACCCCGACGCGGCACCGCACCAGCAGCAGTCGCAGATCCTCGTCCCGATGGACGCGCCGGGCCTCGAGATCGTCGGCCCGATGCACGTGTTCGGCAGCGACGACGCCCCGCACGGCCACATGCACATCCGCCTGAACGACGTGCGGGTGCCCAAGTCGAACGTGCTGCTCGGCGAGGGCCGCGGCTTCGAGATCTCGCAGCTGCGCCTCGGCCCTGGCCGCATCCACCACTGCATGCGCTCCATCGGTGCCGCCGAACGTGCCCTGCAGCTCATGGTCGAGCGCGGCCTCAGCCGCGAGGCGTTCGGCAAGCCGCTCGTCGCCCTGGGCGGCAACACCGAGATCATCTCGCGGGCCCGCATCGAGATCGAGGCCATGCGCCTCATGGTGCTGAAGGCGGCCAAGGCCATGGACCTGATGGGCAACGCCGAGGCCCGGGTGTGGGTGAGCGCGGTGAAGGCGATGGTGCCCGAGCGGGTCTGCAAGATCATCGACCAGGCCATCCAGATGCACGGCGCCACCGGCGTGTCGCAGTGGACCCCGCTGCCCGACATGTACCACTCGCAGCGCACGCTGCGGCTGGCCGACGGCCCCGACGAGGTGCACCACATGGTGGTGGGCCGCGCCGAGATCGCCCGCTACCAGCCCTACGACGTGTCCGACGAGCACGTCGATGTGGGCCGCAACTAGCTCCGAACGCGGCTCGGGAGGATCCTCCACCGTGGTGGTGGAAGATCCTCCCGAGATCCGGCTGAGGCCGCGGCGCGGCACCCGGCGGAGGTCTAGAAGATCTCGAACAGGCCGGCGGCGCCCTGGCCGCCACCGACGCACATGGTGACGACGCCCCACTTGGCGCCACGGGCCTTGCCTTCGCGCAGCACGTGGCCGGTGCAGCGGGCTCCGGTCATGCCGTAGGGGTGCCCGACCGAGATCGCCCCGCCCGAGACGTTGAGCTTCTCGTTCGGGATGCCGAGTGTGTCGCGGCAGTAGAGCGTCTGGCTGGCGAACGCCTCGTTGAGCTCCCAGATGCCGATGTCGTCGACGGTGAGGCCCGCCTGGGCCAGTAGCTTCGGAATGGCGAAGACGGGGCCGATGCCCATCTCCTCGGGGGCGCAGCCGGCGACGGCCATGCCCCGATACGCACCGAGGGGCTCGAGCCCACGTCGCGATGCCTCGGCGGCCTCCATGAGCACCACGGCGGCGGCACCGTCGGAGAGCTGCGAGGCGTTGCCGGCGGTGACGTACTTGCCTTCCTTCACGAAGTGGCCGGTCTTCCAGACCGGGCCGAGCTTCTGGAGGTCCTCGATCGTGGTCTGGGGCCGGTTGCACTCGTCGCTGGTGAGGGTGACCTCCTCGTAGGAGGTCTCGCCCGACTCGCGGTCGACGAGGGCCTTGGTGGAGGTGAGGGGAACGATCTCGGCATCGAAACGACCGTCGGCCTGGGCCTGGGCGGTGCGCTGCTGGGACTGGAGCGAGTACTCGTCCTGCGCTTCGCGGGAGACGCCGTGGCGCTCGGCGACGAGCTCGGCCGTCTCGATCATCGGGGCATAGAGCCCGGGGGTCGATTCGAGCAGGCCGGGATCGTTGGCCCGGAAGTTGTTCATGTGCTTGTTCTGCACGAGCGAGATCGACTCGACGCCGCCACCGATCGTGACGGTCATGCCGTCGACGATGATCTGCTTGGCGGCGGTGGCGATGGCCATGAGGCCCGACGAGCACTGGCGGTCCATGCTCTGGCCGGGCACGGATTGGGGGAGCCCGGCCTTCAGGGCCGCCTGGCGGCCGATGTTGAAGCTCTGCGAGCCCTGCTGGAGGGCGGCGCCGACGATGACGTCGTCGACCTCGGCGGGATCGATCCCGGCACGGCTGACGGCTTCGCGGATGGCGTGTCCGGCCAGCTCCTGGGCCTGGGTGTTGTTGAAGGCACCCCGGTAGGCCTTGCCGATCGGGGTGCGGGCGGTCGAGACGATGACGGCTTCTCTCATGCGCGCAACGTACCGGGGGACCGGGGCAGGCGTCGAACTGCGACGAACACCAACCTACTTCGCGTCACCCTCTCGGCGAGCCCCGTCGATCGAGCGCTGGAGTCCCGCCTGCCTCCAGGGTCTCGTGACCTCACCCGGATCATCGGTGAGAACGCCCGAGCCAGCACCGGTGACATCGCGGCTGCCACCGGACGATCGCGTCCGGTGGTGATCCGCCAACTCAAGGCGCTGGAGTCCGCAGGGATCGTGGAGTGGGTCGGCAGGAGCCCCAAGGATCCTCGTACCTACTGGACGCTCAAGATCGAATGACATCCATGTCACTACAGCGCCGGATCCCTTCGGGGAGAGGGGCGTGGGAGCTACTCGAACGCCTACTCTCAACGCGCGTTGAGAGTAGAGGCGGGGCCGTTCGACCTCGGCGCCATACCATGCGGGCAGCGTCGATCCGGAGGCATGTGAGGGCGGAGGAGCTGGACAACCGATGTCCAGTGAGAGCCCCAGGTGGCGGGCATGTCCGAGCCTCGATACGTCCGGGAGGTGCCGTGGCGTCAGGGCGGCCAGCCGGTGTCGGTGCTTCCGGCGGCCGGCTTGTTCGGGGCGAACGGCTCGGGCAAGAGCACGGTGCTCAGGATCATGGACGACATGCGCTCCCACGTCGTCCACTCGTTCCGGCACGGGAACCCCGATGGTGGCATCCAGCGGCGGCCGTTCCTGCTCGACGCGCGATCCAAGGCGAGTCCATCTCGGCTCGAGGTCGAGCTGGTGCTCGACGGTGTTCGGGTCGAGTACGGGTTCGCGGTGGACGACGATCGAGTGACCGAGGAGTGGGCCTACCGGTACCCGAAGGGTCGAGCCGCGCTGGTGCTCCACCGTCACGGCGATGAGGTGGAGCTGGGCGCGTCGGATCGTCCGAAGGGACGAGCCGTGATGGAGCTCTTGCGCCCCAACGCGCTCTTCCTCCCCACAGCAGCCGCAGCCAACCGCCCCACCCTGTTGCCCCTCGTCTCAGGAGTTCGCTGCGGCTGCTGAGCTCATCACGACGGGCACAGATTGACGACGCGCCAGCCACGGGGGCCGCTCCGTCGGCAGCGCTCGTCGGCGCAGCGGCGGTCCATCCTCGTCTTCACCGAGGGAGAGAAGACCGAGGACGGCTACCTCGTCCACTGGAGGCGGCAGTTCCA
>JAENWR010000080.1 GCA_016649895.1 Acidimicrobiia bacterium
CCTCGGTGCCGCAAGCGCCGGCCGCCTCGGTGCCGCAAGCGCCGGCCGCCTCGGTGCCGCAAGCGCCGGCCGCCTCGGCGCCCGCTGATGCTCCGGCGCCGCCCATGTCGGCCACCGGCAATCCCATCCCGCCGCCACCCGGTCCGCCGACCTCGCAGTCCGGTAAGCCCATCCCGCCCCCTCCCGGCCTCGGCGGTCGTGGCCCCGCGCCTGCCCCCCGCGGTCGCCCCGGCGGCCCCGGTGTCGCTCGTCCCGGTGGCCCGCGCCCTGGTGGCGCCCCGGCCGGCGGCGGACCCCGCCAATCGGTGCCCGGCGCCGGTCCCGGCGGCGGTGGCGGTCCCGGTGGCCGTCCCGGCGGCCCTGGTGGCGGTCGTCCCGGTGGCGGTCCCGGCCAGAACCGCCGTCCGCCGCGTCGCAAGGGTCGTCGTCGTCGCTCCCGCGAGGAGCTGCAGCCGATGGACTTCCCGTCGTACACGCCCGACGACACGGCTGTCCCCGAGGGTGTCGTGGTGCTCGAGCGCGCCTCGACCCCACAGGACCTCGGCCCCAAGCTCAACCGCACCGCGGCCGACGTCGTGCGCTTCCTCATGCAGCAGGGCGAGATGGTCACCGCCACCCAGTCGCTCAACGACGACATGATCGAGCTGTTCGCGGCCGACGTCGGCGCCGAGATCCGCCTCGTCGATCCGGGCGAGGAGCAAGAGGTCGAGCTCCTCAAGATGCTCGAGGTCGGTCTCCTCGACGACGACGAGGACGACGACGACGCCCCGCTGCGCCCGCCGGTCATCACCGTCATGGGCCACGTCGACCACGGCAAGACCACCCTGCTCGACCGCATCCGCAGCGCCAACGTGGTGGCGGGCGAGGCCGGTGGCATCACCCAGCACATCGGTGCGTACCAGACGGTCCGCAACGACCGGCTGCTCACCTTCATCGACACCCCGGGCCACGAGGCGTTCACCGCCATGCGTGCTCGCGGCGCCGATGCCACCGACATCGTCATCCTCGTGGTGGCGGCCGACGACGGCGTCATGCCCCAGACCATCGAGGCGCTCGACCACGCTCGTGCGGCCGACGTGCCCATCGTGGTGGCGGTCAACAAGATCGACCGCGACAACGCCGACCCCACCCGTGTGCTCCAGCAGCTCTCCGAGCGTGGCCTCGTCCCCGAGGCCTGGGGCGGCGACACCATCGTCGTCGAGGTGTCCGCTCTGCAGGACCTCGGCATCGACGATCTGCTCGACAACCTGCTCGTGGTCGCCGACCTCGAAGACCTCCGTGCCGCCCCTGACGGCCGTTCCCGTGGCGTGGTGCTCGAGTCGCACCTCGACGTGGGCCGTGGCCCGGTGGCCACCGTCCTTGTGCAGCGCGGCACCCTCAAGGTGGGCGATCCGCTCGTCGCCGGCGCCTCGTGGGGCCGGGTGCGCGCGCTCATCGACTACCAGGGCAACCAGGTGAAGGAGGCCGGGCCGTCCACGCCGGTCGAGGTCCTCGGCCTCTCCGATGTCGCCCAGGCGGGTGACGACTTCATCGTCGCTCCCGACGAGCGCAAGGCCTCCAAGGTCGCCGAGACCCGCGAGCACTGGCAGCGGGTGGCCAGCCACGGCCGCGACGCCCACGCCATGTCGGGCGGTGCCCGCCTCGAGGACATCTTCAGCCAGATCCAGGCCGGTGAAGCCGCCAACCTGAACCTGGTCGTGAAGGCTGACGTGAACGGCTCGCTCGAGGCGCTCACCGAGAGCCTGAAGAAGCTCGAGCGGCCCGAGGTCAAGCTGTCGTTCGTGTTGCGCGGCGTCGGTGGCATCAGCCAGGGCGACATCGAGCTGGCGGCGGCGTCCAACGCCACCATCATCGGCTTCAACGTGCGCCCCGATCGCAACGCCCGCGAGCTCGCCCTGGCCGAGGGTGTCGAGATCCGATCCTACGAGATCATCTACAAGGCGCTTGAGGACATCGAGAACGCCATCATCGGCATGCTGGCGCCGGAGTACGAAGAGGTCGTCACCGGCGACGCCGAGGTCCGCGAGATCTTCCGGGTCCCGCGCATCGGTGCCATCGCTGGTTGCTATGTCACCAACGGCGTCATCACCCGTGGGTCGAAGGTCCGTTTCCTGCGGGAGGGCACCATCATCTGGAAGGGCGACATCACGTCGCTCAAGCGGTTCAAGGACGATGCCCGCGAGGTGGCCGCCGGCTACGAGTGCGGCATCGGCCTCTCCGACTTCCAGGACCTCAAGCCCGGTGACATCATCGAGACCTTCGAGGAGCGGGAGATCCCCCGCACCTGATCCCGTCGGGAAGGCGCAGACGTGCACGTTCTGGCCATGCAGGTCGATCTGCACATCGGTGAGTGCCGCTCGCTCAAGGCGAAGCGAGCGGTGCTGAAGCCGATCATCGAGGGGGCCAAGCGTCGCTTCGGTGTGGCCTGTGCCGAGGTCGCCGGCGAGAACACGTGGCAACGCGCCTCCATCGGCGTGGCCATCGTGTCGAACAGCGTGCACCACGCTGAGGATGTCATCGACGAGGTGGAGAGGTTCATCTGGTCGATGCCGGAGGTACAGGTCCTGCGAGCCGATCGCCACTGGTTGGAGCACGAGTCATGAGCAAGAAGCGAGGATCGGGCGGCCCGGGTCGCCGCACGAGCGGCACCCGCCACTACCCGCGCACGGCGCGGCTGAAGGAGCTGTTCCGCGAGATCCTCGCCGAGGAGCTCGATCGCATCGACGACCCGCGCCTCGAGCTGGTCACCGTCATCGAGGTCGACGTCGATGCCGACCTGCACGCGGCCACGCTCTACTTCGCCGCACCACACGATCCGGCCGATCCCGACGCCGATGCCCTCGATGCCGAGGTGCTCGCCGCGCTCGCCGACAACCGGATCCGCCTCCAGGGCGCCATCGGGCGGCAGGCCCGGGTGAAGCGCGTGCCCGAGCTGGGATTCAAGGTCGACACCGTCACCGGCGGTGCGGCGCGCATCGAAGAGATCCTCCGCGACCTCCCCGAGCTCCAGGGCGGCGGCGCCGACGACGAGACCGCCATCGACGATCCCGTCGTCGATGATCCCGCCGTCGATGACGACACCGACGGCGCCACGACCGGATGAAGCAGCCGGCCGGACCTGACGGCCTGGCGGTCATCGACAAGCCGGCGGGGTGGACATCGCACGATGTCGTCGCCAAGCTGCGCGGCGTTCTCGGCACCCGCAAGGTGGGCCATGCCGGCACCCTCGATCCCGATGCCACCGGGGTGCTGCTGGTGGGCGTCGGCAAGGCCACCCGCCTGATGCGGTTCATGACCGCCCTGCCGAAGTCCTACGTGGGCGAGGTGGTGCTCGGCACCGAGACCTCCACCCTCGACGCCGCCGGCGAGGTCACTGCCACCCACGACATGGACGGTGTCACCCTCGAACAGGCTCGGGCCGCCGCGGTGCAGCTCACCGGCGACATCATGCAGGTGCCGCCGATGGTGTCGGCGCTGAAGGTCGGTGGCGTGCGCCTCCACGAGCTGGCCCGCCAGGGCATCGAGATCGAGCGTGAAGCCCGCCCCGTCACCGTCCACCGGTTCGACGTCGACGAGGTGCCAGGCGAACCCGGGATCCTGCGCATCGAGGTCGACTGCTCGTCGGGCACCTACGTGCGCACACTTGCCGCCGACCTCGGCGTCCTCCTCGGCGGCGGGGCCCACCTCCGCAACCTGCGACGCACGGCCATCGGATCGTTCACCCTCGCCGAGGCCACCACCATCGAAGGGGCCACGGTGATGCCTCCGGCAGCGGCGCTGCGCGACCACACGTCGATCACGGTCGATGCCGACACGGCGGCCCTGGTGCGCAACGGCCGGGTCCTCGATCTCGCTGCCCTCGGTGCGACGGGCCGGCCGCCGTGGCCGGTGCTCGACGAGTCGGGCACGCTTCTCGCCGTCTACGAGCCGGTACCCGGCGAGCGCGCCAAGCCCACCGTGGTGATCCCGGCCTGAGTTCGGCTGCTCGGCTGGAGGTCCAGAGGATCGTGAGCGCCCCGGTAGCCGCGTCTGTCCACCGTTTCGTTCGCTCAGCGATGGAAACGAGGGACAGAGCTCCCGATCTGCTGCGAGCGGGTCGTCCAGGTCGTGTAGCTACTGCTGGCACCGCGGTGTGGTGCCCCTACAGCCTCGGCCGGTAGCGTCGCTGCCGTGCAGGTGATCCGCGACAACGATCTCAGTCCCGCGTCGATCGAGGGCTGTGTGGCCACCATCGGCGTGTACGACGGCGTCCACCTCGGGCACCAGGCGGTCATCAAGGCCACCCAAGCCGAGGCGGAGCGCCTCGGGGTGCCGACGGCGGTGGTCACCTTCGACCGTCATCCGGCCACCGTCTTGCGGCCCGAGAACGCGCCGTTGCTGCTCACCACCCTCGACCAGAAGCTCGGTCTGCTCGAAGCGGCGGGGGTCGATTGCACCTTCGTCGTCGAGTTCGACGAGGCGCGCTCGAAGGAGGCGGCCGAGGACTTCGTGAACGACGTGCTCGTCGAACGCCTCCGTGCCCGCGCCATCGTGGTTGGGGAGGACTTCCACTTCGGTCACCAGCGACGGGGCAACGTCGCGATGCTGCGCGAGGTGGGGCTGCGCCACGGCTTCACGGTGGAGGGGCTTGGCCTGCTGTCGAGCCCAGCGGGGGCCGCCGAGCCGGTGTCGTCGACCGCCATCCGGCGGGTCCTGGCCGGCGGCGACGTCACCGCCGCAGCCGCCATGCTGGGACGCAGCTACGAGCTGCGCGGCACCGTGGTGCTCGGCGATCAGCGGGGTCGGCTCCTCGGCTTCCCCACCGCGAACATCCCGGTGTCGACCACCATGGCCGTGCCCGCCGATGCCGTGTACGCCGGCTGGTACATCCGTCCCGACGGCTCACGGCACCCTGCCGCCATCAACCTGGGGCGTCGCCCCACGTTCTACGAACACGCCGACACGTCGCTGCTCGAGGCCCACCTCATCGACGCGGACGCCGATCTCTACGGCGAGGAGGCACGCATCGAGTTCGTGCAGCTCCTGCGCTCCGAGATGCGATTCGAGTCGGTCGATGCGCTGGTCGCGCAGCTGACCGTCGATGTCGACACCACCCGCGGCCTGCTCCTCGGCCGCTGATCGGCGCCGTGCGGAGTGATCCCCGGAAACGATTAGGCTGTCTAACCATCGTTTCTCGACCGGATGGAAGGATCGTCCGCTGAGCTTCACCACTTCCACCGAGGATGACCGCGGCCAGCCTCGCGGTCTGCTCGGGCTCCTCGACCTCGACCAGGCCGGCACCGATCGGTACGTCGCGGCCACGCCGGCCGAGGGTCCGCCTCGACTCTTCGGCGGGCAGGTCGCGGCACAATCTCTCAGAGCGGCCACGCTCACCATCGGCGACGATCGGTTCGTCCACTCGCTGCACTCGTACTTCGTGCGTCCCGGCCGCCCAGGGGTGCCGCTGCAACTCGTGGTCGAGCGCATCCGCGACGGCAGGTCGTTCGCCACCCGCCGGGTCACCGCGGTGCAGGAGGACGAAGCGATCTTCGTTCTCGACGCGTCGTTCCACGTGGTGGAGGAGGGTTTCGATTGGCAGGAACCAGCCCCGCTCGGTGTACCCGGTCCCGACGAGGTGCCGCCCCGAGACCTTTTCGGTTCACGGCCACCCTGGGCTCGGAGTGCTGCGGCGACCGCCGAGGCCGATGCGTCCAGCGGCGACGGCTCGAACGATGCCGACGAGCCCGAACCGCCACGGTTCCGTGGGCCACGTGCCGCCATGCTGTTCGAGCTGCGGCCGGTGAAGCTCGGCGAGGACTTCGCGATCCACCCAGCCTGGGTGCGGCTGCGCGAGCCCATCGGCGACGATCCCTCGATGCACGCGTCGGCCCTCACCTACATCTCCGACATGGCGGTCATCCGCAGCGCCATGGCACCGGGCGCGCCGACCAGCTGGGGTGGGGCCAGCCTCGACCACGCCGTCTGGTTCCACCGGCCGCTGCGCGTCGACGACTGGCTGCTCTTCTCGGTCGACCCGGTCACCAACTTCGGGGCACGCGGCCTGGCCCGCGGTTCGTTCCACACGGTCGACGGCACGCTCGTGGCGTCGTTCGTGCAGGAGTGCCTGCTGCGCTCCACCGGCATGCCCCCGCCGCCGTGACCCGATCCGCACCATCGACCACAACCGACACCTGCACACACCTACTTGGGGGACACACGAGATGACCATCCGCGACCACGCCCAGCGCACCGACGACCAGATCCGCGACGCGGTCGTCGGCTGGCTTCGTGAGAACCTCCCGGCGGACTGGGTCGCCGGCATCGAGAACGGCGACGACGCCCTGTTCCGCAAGGGCCAGAGCCAGCTCGACCAGCGCGCGTTCCTGCGCCAGATCGGCGAGGCCGGCTGGGCCATGCCCGAGTGGGAGGTCGAGTACTCCGGTGCCGGGCTCTCCACCGACCAGGCGGCCATCGTCGAAGACCTGAAGGACGACTACCGCGTCCCCCGCTCGTTCAACATCTTGGGCTTTGGCCTCGCCGCACCGACGCTGCGCCAGTGGGCCACCGAGGAGCAGAAGCAGTTCTTCCTCTCGGGCATGGCCCAGGGCGACTACTGGTGCCAGCTGTTCTCCGAGCCGGGCAACGGCTCCGATGTGGCCGGCCTCGCCATGCGGGCCGAGCGCGATGGCGACGAGTGGATCATGAACGGCCAGAAGGTCTGGACCTCCGGCGCACACATGTCCAAGTGGGGCATGCTCGTCGCCCGCACCAACCCCGATCAGCCCAAGCACAAGGGCATCAGCTACTTCATCCTCGACATGGAGGCGCCCGGGGTCGAGGTTCGGCCGCTGCGCCAGATCACCGGCGACGCCGAGTTCAACGAGGTGTTCCTCACCGACGTGCGGGTGCCCGACAAGTGGCGCATCGGGCCCGAGGGCGAAGGTTGGTCGGTCGCCCAGACCACGCTGCTCAACGAGCGTGTGGCCCTGTCGGGAGCGTTCGGTGGTGGTGCCCGCCGTCGTCGCCGGCCCGCGGCGGCTCCAGCCGCCGGATCGGCACCGGCCAAGTCGACCGAGAGGAAGGACAAGCCCCGTGAGGTCGGTGCCGGCATGGTCGGCGGTGGCGCGGTCATGGACGGGCTCATCCGCGAGGCCAAGTCCAACGGCACCTGGAAGAACCCCGTGGTGCGCGATCGCATCGTGCAGCTCTACATCACCGGCCGGGTGTCGGCGCTCAACATCCAGCGTGCCGCTGCTCAACGCAAGGCCGGCGGCCAGCCCGGCCCCGAGGGCTCCATCGCCAAGCTGTTCGGCACCGAGTTCAACATGAAGGCCCAGGTCCTGTCGGCCGACCTCATGGTGGGGCCGATGGCATGGGAGCCCGACGACGGCGCGTCGGCCATGCGTGCCCGGGCGTTCCTGCGGTCGCGCGGCAACTCGATCGAGGGCGGCACGTCCGAGATCCAGCGCAACATCATCGGCGACCGCGTGCTCGGTCTGCCGCGCGAACCCGACATGTCGAAGGGCCTGCCGTGGAAGGACGTGCCCCGCAACTAGGCGTCGGCGTCTGATCTGATCGGGAGCCCCGGAGCCTTCCGCGCCCCGGGGCTCCGTTGCGCTTAGGCCGGTGAGAACGTGCAGGGCAGGTGCTTCACGCCGTGGATGAAGCTGGCGCGCAGCAGCTCGGGCTCACCCGACGCGGCGATGTCGGGGAGGCGCCGGAACAGCTCGCGGAACATCACCGTGATCTCGCGCCGCGCCAGGTGCGCCCCGAGGCAGAAGTGGGGACCGGGGCCGCCGAACCCCACGTGTGGGTTCGGGCTGCGTCGAACGTCGAAGCGGTGCGGGTCGTCGAAGATGCTGTCGTCGCGGTTGGCGGCCAGGTAGAACTGGCACAGCTTCTCGCCCTCGGCGATCTGCGCGCCGCCCACCTCGGTGTCGGCGAGAGCGGTGCGCCGCATGTAGGTGACCGGGCTGGCGAGCCGCACGATCTCCTCGATGGCGGTGGGTGCCACCGCGTCGAAGTCGGCGGCCCAGATCGCCCGCTGGTCGGGGTTCTCGGTGAGGTACATGAGGCCCCAGGAGATGGCGTTGCGGGTGGTCTCGTTGCCGGCGATGACGAGGAGGATGAAGAAGCTGGCGAGGTCGGCTGCTGTGAGCCGGTCGTCGTCGAGCTCGGCGTTGACGAGCATCGAGGTGAGGTCGGTGCCGTCGCCCCCGCGCTTGGATTCGGCGACCTCCTCCATGAGTGCTGCGAGCTCGCCGCCCGCGGTGAGCAGACCGGTGAGCACATCGCCGTCGGCGGGGGCGTACTCGGGGTCGGAGGCGCCGAGGATCATGTTGGTGCGGTCGAACACGTAGTCGAGGTGGGTGTCGGGGATTCCCATCAGGTCGCACACGATCTTGAGCGGCAGCCGGGCGGCCACGTCGACCACGAAGTCGCACTCACCCCGCTCGGCGATCCTGTCGACGATCTGGCTGGCGAGCACGGCCACCGAGTCCTCGAGCTGCTTCAGCATGCGGGGGGTGAAGCCAGCCGACACGATGCGACGCAACCGGGCGTGGCGAGGGTCGTCCATCGAGATCATCGACCCGAAGAAGTCGTTGAACTCCTGGGGCGTGTCCATCACCGTGACGCCGCGAGCCGAGCTGAAGGTGCTGGCGTTCTTCGACACGTGCAGGATGTCGGCGTGGCGGGTGACCGCCCAGAAGCCCTTGCCCTGGTCGGGGAGCGGCGCGTCAGGCGGCAGTTCCATCAGCGGATGGAACGACACCCCCTGGGCCCTGAGCACGGCGAGATCGGAGTCGATCTCGGAGGCCGGGCGGGTCCAGAACCATGGCTCGATGGGGTTCGGCATCGTCTCGGTGGAATCGAGCAGTGTGCTGGTCGTCACATCGTCGACGCTAGCCCTACGGCGTAGAGCATGGCGCCGATGTCAGTCGGCCTGTGGGCGCTTGGCCCGCTTCGACTCGCGCCGCACGAGCAGCACGATGGCGCCGAGCCCACCGGCGATGAGCGCGAACACGAGGTACTGCTGCCAGCCGCCGGGATCGTTGGGCGAGTCGGGCGCCTGGCCCGAGTTGGGCTCGGGGAGGATGTCGCCGATGGGGGAGTCGCCATCGCGGCGGAACATCGTGGTCGTCGTGGTGTCGGAGTCGGTACCGGGATCGTCCTGGGCCGCGGCCAGAGGTGCGGTGAGAATCGCCGCCGCCAACAGGACGAGGAGCATGGCGAAGAACGATCGGGTGCGCGTCACCCGGCGATCTTCGCGCGCACCCGTTCGTCGAGGCCCCATCGCGGCCATGACCCCCGAGGTCGTGGCGTGCCGGCGGCCCAGGGTGGAGACTCCTGCCATGGCTGACGATCCCACCGAGTACCTCTACGCATCGATGCCCATTGGCGCCACCCTCGGCATCGCCGCGGTGTCGCTCGACAAGGACGAGACGGTCCTGACGATGCCGTGGCGGGCCGACCTCTGCACCACCGGTGGGGTGCTGCACGGTGGGGCGGTGATGGCGCTCGCCGATTCCGCCGGCGGAGCCTGCGCCTTCGCCAACCTGCCGGATGGGGCGGCGGGCACCTCCACCATCGAGTCGAAGACCAACTTCCTCGGCGCCGTGCGCGACGGGACGGTGACGGCCACGGCGCGGCCGTTGCACGTGGGCTCCACCACGATCGTGGTCGAAACCGAGCTTCGTCGTGACGACGGTCGGCTCGTCGCCAAGGTCACCCAGACCCAGACGGTGCTGCGCCCCAAGGGCTGAGACCCTGCGGACGAAAGGTCGGTTTGCGGGCGGCCATGATGGGCCGATGCGCAACTGGTCGCCGATCCAGCTCGGTCTCGTGGCCCTCGCCCTCGTGGTGTTCGTTGCGGTCGCCGCCCTCGGTCTCGTGGCGCTGAGCGGCGCCGACGTCACCTGTGTGGAGGGCGAGCAGGCGGTGATCGCACCGGTCGACCGTCCGGCCGAGGAGGCTCTGGGCGAGTTCGTGGCCAACAACTCCGACCAGTACCCCCTCGGGGGCTGGGAGGTCGACGAGGTCGACGGCGATGTCACCACCTTCGTGAACGACGACGGCGGCGACCACGAGGTCGTGGTCGAGTCGGGTGTGGTGCGCAGCTTCAGCCGCTGCGAAGGCTGACCGCCCGCTCGCCGCTCGACGCCCGCCTACGCTCGCCAGGATGGAAGTCGACGAGGTCATCGTGCCCGATCCCGACGGCCTCGAGTCGGTGGTGCAGCGCTGGCTCCCCGACGCCGAGCCACGCGCTGTGGTCCACATCGTGCACGGTTGGGCCGAACACGCCGCCCGCTACGATCGGCCGGCGCGGGCGCTGGTCGACGCCGGGTACGCAATCTACGCCGACGATCATCGCGGCCACGGCCAGAGCGGCGTGCGGAGCAACACGCTCGGCGACCTCGGCCCCCGCGGCGCCGATGGTGTGCTCGACGCCGTCCACGCGGTCACCCTCCGGGCGGCGAGCGAGAACCCGGGGGTGCCGGTGGCCGTGCTCGGTCACAGCTGGGGCTCGTTCATCCTGCAGCGCTACCTCCGGCGGTGGAGCGACGAGATCGACGCGGCCCTCCTCACCGGCACCACGTACCGCGATCCCGCTGCACCCACCGTCGAGCGCCCGTCGCCCAACGAGCGGTTCGAACCGGCGCGCACTCCCTACGACTGGCTGAGCCGCGACGAGGCCGAGGTCGACCTCTACGTGGCCGATCCGCTGTGCGGGTTCGAGATCATGCGGTCTACGCCGACCGCAGTGCGTTCGCGGGACGAACCGCAGAACCCCGCCGGCCGCCGACCCGCCGCGTCGCTGCCGGTCCTGATCTTCAACGGAGCGGACGACCCGATCGGCGGCGAGGAGGGCGGCCGCGCTCTGACCGATCACTACCGGTCGCTCGGCCTCACCGACGCCACTTTCCGGTCCTACGCCGGAGCCCGCCACGAGCTGTTCAACGAGACGAACCGCGACGACGTCGTCGCCGATGTCCTCGCCTGGCTCGACACCCACCTCTGACGCCACCTCCGGAGTCTGCGCCCCGCATGCGGGGCCGGGCTTCCGGAGATCGGGGCGAGGTCGGGCTCAGCCGCCGCTCACGGCGCCGACCGGGTCGGGAACCACGGTGTCGGCATCAGGGTGGTCGAACCAGTCATGCGGCAGGGCGAGCCGGGTGATCGCATCGGTGCGGCCGCGGGGGGCGCGCACCGCCTCCGGCAAGATCCTCAGCGTGGGGTCGAGGCGGTCGAGCAGGTCCTCGATGTCGGCGGCCGACTCCACCCTCGACACCAGCAGGCGAGGCTCGGCGCCCACCGGGTAGCCCTGGAGGTACCAGCGCAGGTGCTTGCGCAGCCGGCGAACCGCGCCGAGCTCGTCGCCGTACCACTCGAGCGAGAGCTCGAGGTGGCGACGCACCGAGCGGATGACGGCGCCGAGCGCGGGCGGGCCGAGTGGCGGCTCACCGCTCATCACGCGCTGGAGGTCGGCGAAGAGCCAAGGGCGTCCGAGGCAGCCGCGCCCGATGACCACGCCATCGCAACCGGTGTCGTGCATCATCCGCACTGCGTCGTCGGCCGACCAGATGTCGCCGTTGCCGAGCACCGGCACCTCGACCGGTAGCTCGGCCCGAAGGGCGGCGATGGCCTCCCAGCGGGCGAGGCCCGAGTAGCCCTGCACCGCGGTGCGGCTGTGCAACGCCACCGCGGCGGCACCCTGGTCGGCGGCGATGCGCCCGGCGTCGAGGAAGGTGAGGCGGTCGTCGTCGAGCCCCATCCGCATCTTGACGGTGACCGGCACGGCGCCGGCACCCGCCACTGCCGAACCGACCACCTCGGCCAGGAGGCGCCGACGCACGGGCAGAGCAGCGCCGCCACCGTTGCGCGTCACCTTGGCCACCGGGCAGCCGAAGTTGAGGTCGATGTGCTCGATCGCCGTCTCGGCGACCAGGCGCCGCACCGCCTCGCCCATCACCGCGGGGTCGGAGCCGTAGAGCTGGAGCGACCGGGTGCGCTCGGCGGGGTGGTGCCCCGCCATCTTCCACGACTTGTCGCCGCCTTCCACCAGGCCGCGTGCGGTCACCATCTCCGAGACGAAGATGCCGCCGCCGTGCTCGGCGCACAGGATGCGGAAGGGCGCGTCGGTGACGCCCGCCATCGGGGCGAGCACCACAGCTGGATCGACGGGCAGGGGACCGATGTGCACCGCACCATTCTGCGGGTTGGCGGCGCGCGTCCGCACACGGGAGACTTCGGCACCGGGGGAGGGAGCCGACGTGCCCGTAGCTGACATGCCGCCCAAGCGGTTGTTCCAGATGGCGATCGTGGTGATCGTCGCCGGTCTCATCGGCGCCTTCGCGTGGTTCAACTACGCGTTGAGTGACCAGACCAACGAGATCAACCAGTTCCAGCGACTGCCGCCGCAAAGCGGGATCCCCTTCGAGGTGGACGAGGCCGGCACCTACACGGTGTGGGCCAGCGCAGCGTGCGGCGGCCGGTGCCCGGTGCCTGCCCTCGACGACCTCTACGAGCTGATGGTGCTGGGTTTCGAGGCACCGTCGGGCACGATGGTGCGCCCCGAGCCGTATCCGGGCGAACAGAAGTACCGGATCTCCGGTGATCGCCACGGCAAGGCGGCGTGGATCGTCGAGTTCGACGAGACGGGCACCTACGTGCTCGAGCGCAGGAACCTCGGCGTCGGTTCGGTGCTGCTCCTGCTCGGCGAGGGTGAAGGCCTCGACTCGCGCATCCTCAGCGGCGTGCTCGGCATCGGTGGTGTCGCACTCGCGGTTGCGTTCGTGCTGGCAGTGCTCGGACGGCACCGCCGCAACAAGCAGGTCGACGAGATGATGGAACGGGTCAACCGGATCCTCTGACGACGTGGTGCCTCACGGGCGTCGGCCGGGTGCGTGCCAGCGCAGCACCCGACGTTCGACGAGGCGCACCAGCGTCGTGGCGACGATGCCCATGGCCATCAGGACGGCGACCGCCGCCCACAGCTTGGTGATCGCCAGGCTGTTGCGGGCCTGGGTCATCACCCGGCCGAGCCCCTCGGTGGAGCCGAACCACTCGGCGACGAGGGCGCCGATGAGCGCCAGGCCCACGCACACCCTGAGGGCCGAGAACAGGTAGGGGAGCGCCTGCGGCACCCGCAGCTTCCAGAAGATCTCCGATGGGGATGCTGCGACCGAGCGGAGCACCTCCTCGGTCGTGGCATCGATGGATCGCAGCCCCATCGCCGCGTTGACCACCAAGGGCACGAACGTGATGAGCGCCGCCATCACCACCTTGGGGGCGAGGCCGAAGCCGAGCCAGATGACGAGGGGGGTGGCCAGCGCGATCACGGGTGTGACCTGCACCATCGTGACCACCGGGGTGAGCGCCCGGTCCATGACGGTCGAGTGGGCGATGAGGATGGCGAGGACGATGGCCACCACGAGGGCGATGAGAAGACCGAGCAGCGCCTCGGATCCGGTGACCATGGCGTGCGACCACCAGTAGCCGGGCTCGTCCCAGATCTCGCGGCCGATGGCCGACGGGGCCGGCAGCACCAGGTGGCTGATGTCGCTGGCCCGGACGAACAGCTCCCATCCGCCGAACAACACTGCGAAGGCGAGTGTGGGTGGGAGCACGGCGCTGAACGCCCGCCGCCCCCGTCCCGGTTCGCTCGGCGGGACGTAGGGCTCCATGACGACGCTCACCGGGCGCTCCCGTGCAGCGCCTGGCGGATGCGGCGGACGTGTTCGTGGAACTCGGGCTGGTCCTCGATGCCCGGCGGGCGCGGGCGTGGGAGGTCGATCGGCTCGACCGCCGCGATGCGCCCCGGTCGGGGGGCGAGCACCACGACCCGATCCGACAGCAGCACGGCCTCGTCGATGCTGTGGGTGACGAAGACGCAGGTGGCGCCGCTACTCGCCCACACGTCGAGCAGCAGGTGGCGCATCTCGCCGCGGGTGATCTCGTCGAGGGCGGCAAAGGGCTCGTCCATCAACAGGATCGGGGCGCACAGTGCCATCGCCCGAGCGAGCGCGACCCGCTGCTGCATGCCGCCCGACAGTTCGTGGGGATGGGCGTGCCCGAACTCGCTCAGACCCGTCTGCTCGAGGAGCTCGGCCGGCGTGGGACGGTTCCCGGCGGGGTCCGCTCGTCGGCGGCCGCGTCGCTTGTTGACCTCGTCGAGGAGGGTGACGTTGTCGATGACCGTGCGCCACGGCAGCAGCGCCGGAGCCTGGGGGACGAACCCGAAGTGCTTCTCGCGGCGAGCGGCGTCGGGCGAGAGCGTGCCGACCCGAACCGTGCCGGTGTCGGGGTCGAGGAGGCCGCCGATGATGCGCAGCAGCGTGGTCTTGCCGCACCCGCTCGGGCCGATGAGGGTGACGAGCTCACCCTCGGCGACGTCGAGCGTGATGTCCGACAGCGCCTGGATGCCCTGCTGGTGGCGGCCGAACCGCTTCGACACGCCGCTCAGTCGGATTCCCTCGGCGACGGGCAGCGACGCCGGAGCGGTCACGCGGGGAGGTGTCCGCCGAGCAGCCGCTCGACGTACTTCGCGATGACATCGACCTCGAGGTTCACCATCGCGCCGACCGGCTTGTGGCCGAGGGTGGTGACCTCGGCGGTGTGGGGGATGATCGCCGCGGTGACACCGTCGTCGAGGACGTCGACGATGGTGAGGCTGACGCCGTCGATCGTGATCGAGCCCTTCTCGACGCAGTAGCGCAGCACCGTCGGCGGCACGGCGACGCGCAGGTCGGGCGGCGTGACCACGATGGTGCCGACGCCGTCGACGTGCCCCTGCACGATGTGGCCGCCCAGTCGGTCGCCGACCTTGGCGGCTCGCTCGAAGTTGAGCGGATCGCCGGGGGCCAGCACGCCGAGGGCGGTGCGCGAGAGCGTCTCGTCGGACAGGTCGGTCTCCCACCAGTCGTCGCCGTAGGCGATCACGGTGAGGCAGCATCCGTTGGTGGCGATCGAGTCGCCGATGGTGACGCCCTCGAGCACGGTGCGGGCCGCGAAGCGGTAACGGTGGTCGCGGCGTTCGACGAAGTGGCCCATCTCCTCCACGAGGCCGGTGAACATCAGGCGGTACCCCACTTGTCGGCGACAGCGGCGTAGACGCCCTGGTCGAAGGAGAACTCGACGACGTTGCCGTCGGGGTCGGTGAGGGCGCACACATACCCAACGGGGGGCGGTAGCTCACGAGCCTCCCAGTGGAGGCACCCGGCATCGGCGCCACGCTCCGCGATGTCGTCGACGGCCTCGCGGGACGGCACCTCGATCCCCATGTGGGCGAACGGCGCGAGTTGCGGCTGCGGGGTGCCCCGGTCGGCGTTGAACATCACGAGCACGAGCACGAACGGCCGGTCGGTGGCGCCGGGGTGCGACAGCCACGCGTTCTGGCCGTCGTCGTCGGCATGACGGGCCAGCACCTCGAGTGGCGTGAAGGCCGTGTACCACTCGACCGTGGCGTCGAGGTCGGCGCTCGGCAGCGCGATGTGCGTCCAGCGTGGTTGGGTCGGCATCGTCGCCAGTCTGGCCTGATGGATGATCCAACGCGCACGAGCTGCGTCCGACGGCCGATCGGTAGGCTCGGGGAGGTGGAGCTCCAGGACACCTCGAACGAGGTCCGACGTCGGCAGATCGAGTTGTACCGGGCGATGACGCCAGGACAGCGCGTGGCGATCGCCCTGGAGATGTCGGAGGCAGGTCGTCAGATCGCGCTCGACGGCATCCGCTCCCGGCGGCCCGAGCTCGATGTCGACCAGGTGCTGGACGAGTACGTCCGAATGCTCCACGGCGACGACGCAGCAGATCGTCGCCGCGCTCGACGCGCAGGGTGACCCTCACCCAGTCCCTCCGGTCGGTGGTCGAGCTCCTGGATCGAGCCGGCATCGCCCAC
>JAENWR010000161.1 GCA_016649895.1 Acidimicrobiia bacterium
CCTCGACGAGGCCGAGGGTGCCGGCCGAGATGAGCTCGGACCGATCGACGTGGCGGGGGAAGTTGGCGCTGACCCGCAACACGAGGTGCTCCACGAGCGGAAGGTGGGAGTCCACGAGCTCTCGCTGCTCTGCGTTCATCTTCATGTCGACCCCTGTGTGGCGTTGCGGACGGTTGGCACACTCCAACCATCGAGTGGTTCGGCCCTGAACTGGAGCGCTTTCGGGCTGCGAGAACCAAAATGAGCCGGGCGCCCTACGCCATACGATCCAGGCTTCTGTCAAAATGTCAACAAGCTCCCACGGAGCGTGGCAGCAAGCGGTGACCAACGTCTCGCGAAGTGACCGAACCCGCCTCAGGGCGCGGGTGGAGCCTTCGGCAGGCGGCCGAGGTCGACGCTGCGCACGACCGCCGCCGAGCGGTTCTCACGCTGGATCTCGGCGTGCACCTCTTCGCGGTGCACGGTGACGCTCCGCGGCGCGCGGATGCCGAGCCGGACCTGGTCGCCCTTGATCTCGAGGACCGTCACGACGACATCGCCGCCGATGACGATCGACTCGTTCGTCCGCCGGCTCAGGACGAGCATCAGGCGGCTGCGAGGGGAACGCGGGTGGAGTAGGTGGATTCGGCGAGCACGATCTGGCGACCGGACCGGGTGACGACGTTGACGACCAGCGGACCGAGCAGGTTGGCGGTGACCGCGTCGTCGGTGATCGTGAGCAGGCACAGCACCATGGCGTCATGGGCGTCGGCCAGGGCCAGGGCCTCTTGGTCGCTGTCGGGGAGCTCGGGCTCGTAGCCGGGGTAGAACGCCCATGGCACCGCAGCGAGGAACGCCAGCGCAGGGTCGTCGAGCGACAGCAGCCAGAAGTAGGTGCCGTCGTCGCCCGCCTCGACGAGGGCGAACCGGGTGACGTCGGGGAAGCCCAACAGGCCGTCGGGGAACTCGAGGACCTTCGACGGGTCGATCTCGACAGCTCCGAGCTGCTCGGACTCAATGTGCACGACAGGAGCCTACCGACTCGGCACGGCGGGGTCGGGCTCCCGCGTCGCGCTGGCGGTTCGGGCCTCGGTGCTGCCGTGTCCGTCGCCTCCATGGGTGTCGACGTCATCGGACGACTCGACACGGGCGACCATCGCGAACGCACCGCCCACGAGGCCCACCACCATCCAGCTCCCGATGATGGCGGCGACGTAGAGGGCGAGCGCCGTCGGCACTGCCTGACGGCCCGAGAGGGCGGCCAGCAGCACCGGCGACGCCACAAGGGTGCCGACCAGCAGGGCGATGCCCAGGTGCGAATCGGCGAGGCGGTCGTCCTCCATCGATGCCATCTGCTCACGCTGTCGCATCGTGTCTCCGTTCCATCAAGAGGGCGGCCCACAGCTCGCTGGTGGCCGGACGTCCATCGATCCCCACGACCGGAAGATCCAGTTCGAGGAAGGCCTCGGGCTCGGCCGCGGCCTCGACCTCGACGAGCTCGAGCCCGTCGATGCCGCCGAGCACGGCAGCCTTGGCCGCGAGCTCCTCGGTGACCTGCCAGGCCCGGGCCACCAGCCGGATCTGATCGGCGTCGAGGGCAGCGAGGACCTCTGCTGCCCAGGCGTGCCCTTCACGGCCGGGGGTGAGATCGATCGCGAGCACGACCGGCTGCTCACCGCGCCGCCACCGGGCCACTCGGGTGCGAGCCGCCTCGGCGGAGTCGATGCGGAGCCACGGCGGGATGCCCTCGCGAGCATCCGGCGACGCGACGAGGACGTCGGCGGGACCGAGTCCCATCCGCGCCGCGACCGAGGCAGCGACGCCACGAGCGACGCTGAGATCGCCGACGATGGCGATGATGGGGTGGACGGCAGTGGTGGCTAGGACCGACCCGACCATCTGGTCGAGGGCGAGCAGCATCTCGCACAGCGGGAGGTCGCGCAGCCGGGTGCGGCTCGGAGCGCGATCGGGGCTGAGCCGGGGAAGCGCGGTGGCGGCGGCCACGGCTCGCGGCGCCGGAGGGACGACCGGGACTGCTGCCGGGTGGATGCCGGAGGGATGCGACGACGCGTCGGATGTGGGCAACGTCGACGGCAGGTCGCGCGCCACGGACGGGGAGGTGTGGCCGCCGCCCACCTTGGCGAGGACCCCGGCGAAGGAGTCCGCCGAGGTGGCGGCGGTGCGGGCTGGGCCGTCGTCCACCTGGTCGGCCAGGACGAGGAGTGGATCGACGTCGAGGCTCGGCCGACGACGATCGACGGCGGCACGGGACGCCGGTGCCGCCCCCGCAGCGGCGGTAGGGGCGCTGTCGTCGACGATGACCTCGAACCACTCCTTGGCGAAGAAGCCACCGACCCCGCCTCGGCGGGTCCGGTTCGCGTCCACGATGATGGCGTCGGGGCCCAGCTCGCAGCCGACGCGCTCGAGGAGCTCGTCGAGACGCGGTCCGTCAAACTTCAACTGGGTGCTCAAGGGTCACCGTTCCGAGGGTCTCGATGGTCAGATGGTCGGACAGCTCCTCGTAGGAGAGGAGCGGGAGTTGCGGGAGGATGCGGACGAGGAACCGTCGCAGCGCCGGACGCAGAGCGGGGGCGCAGACGAGCACGGGCGACCGTCCGGTCTGCTCGGCGACGGTGAGCCGTTCGGCGCAGGCGCGGCCGATGCGCTCGGCCTGATCGGCGTCGATGGCGAGGAAGCGCCCGTCCTCGCCCTGCTGCACCGAGGCGACGAGCGCCTGCTCCAGCATGGGGTCGAGGGTGATGACCGAGAGGCAGCCGTCGATCGCGTGGGCCATGGCGATCGACGCCCCCACCGATCCACGGGCCGCCTCGACGAGCATCTCGGTGTCCCGGGTGTGGCGCGAGCGCTGTCCCACTCCGTCGAGGATGCGCACGAGGTCACGGATGCTCACCTGCTCGGCGAGGAGTCCCTGGAGGACGAGCTGGATCTCACCGACGCTCACCTGTGCGGCCGTGAGATCGTCGACCACGGCGGGATCGCTGCGCCGCACCACATCGATGAGGGTCTTCACCTCTTGGCGGCTGAGGAGGTCGGGAGCATGGCGACGGCAGATCTCGGCGAGGTGGGTGGTGATGACCGACGCCCGGTCGACGACGGTGCCCCCGATGGCCTCGGCGTGGGCACGGTGCCCCACCGGCACCCACTTCGCCGGAAGCCCGAACACCGCTTCGCGGGTCTCGACGCCGGGGAGGGTGGCGAGGTCGTCGGC
>JAENWR010000136.1 GCA_016649895.1 Acidimicrobiia bacterium
ATATCTAGGTACTACCACCCCAGCCGACAGATCGCGAGCTTCTGACCAGGACAAACGCGCTGGTCACAGGGCTATTTGGAAGAAATTCCCAAGCGGGTCCAAGATCACCTCAACGGAATAGCCCGGAAACTCCCGCTAGGTACATAGTCGTACGTCCATGTACGATCTGGGCATGACCACGATGTCGGCCAGCGAGGCCAGGGCGGCGCTGCCGGAGATCCTCGATCGTGTGCTGGCCGGCGAGGAGATCACGATCACCCGACACGGCCAACCGGTGGCCGTCGTCGTCCGACCCGATGCGATGCGCGTCCGCCGTGCCGACCGCGCTCTGGCCACAGCGGAGCGCCTCCGTGATGCGCTCGAGCGGGGCCGGACCGCACCACTCGACGCGGCACCGCCGATCACCGCCGAACGCGCCGATGAGCTCATCGACGCGGTGCGGGCGTCGAGAGCTGCGCGCTGAGGGATCCCGAGGCATGTTGGATGCGTTCGACGCCGACGCCCTCATCTACGCAGCCGTACCCGGCCACCCGATCGGGCGCCGCGTGCGTGCGCTCTTCTCGGTCGATCAGGTACCTCCAGCCGGACCCGTCGGTGGGATCGGATCGGTCCTCCTCATCCCCGAGCTGCTGACCAAGCCGATGCGTGACGGGGCCGAGACCGAGCTCGACGCCCTGACGGCCCTCCTCTCACGCCTCGACCTCCGCCCTACCGACGTCGCCACCGCTCAGCTCGCCACTGCACTCGGAGCGTCCTACCGACTGCGCGCCGCCGACGCCGTCCACCTCGCATCGGCGGTCGCCGCCGGGGCCGACCGATTCATCACGAACAACTCGTCGGACTTCCCGAAGACGATCGACGAGATCGACATCACGTACCCCTCCGACCTCCCGGCCGTCCACGGCCTCTGACGCTCGCGGCCGACCCGCTACGGGGTGCGGCCGATGAACGCCAGGAGCTTCGTCTGGACGTCGGCGTCGTCGGGCACCTCGACCCGGGGGCCGTAGTGGCCGCTCTGGCGGAGCGCCTCGTCCATCGGCAACATGCCCTCGAGCATCTCGGCGCACCTCTCGGCGTCGAGCGTCTCGTCCTGACCGGTGGCCCGCGCCAGGTCCCACCGGTGCATGAACACATCGGCCGTGTAGATCCGGTCGATGGCCTGGGCCAGCGTCATCGTGTCGATGTGCGACAGGTCGTACTCACGATCGGCGACGACGGGGGTGTCGAGCAGCTCCTGCACCCCAGCGGTCTGGGCGTGCCAGGCGCCGACCGGATCGTCGTCGACCGACGGACCCGATGGCAGTTCGATGCCGGTGGCGCCGTGGAGGAATGCGGGGAACCACTCGACGAGGTGGCGGACCACGTCGCGAGCCACCCAGCCCTGGGGCGGAGCCGGCTGGTCCCACGCCGCCGCGGTGACACCCTCGACGGTGGTGGTGAACGCCGCGGCGACGCGCCGGTGCTCTTCGGCTGCGCTGCCCATCAGAGCTCGGCCACCAGCGCGTCGAGCTTGGCGTACCCCTGCTCGACCCCGGTCTCCATGCCGCTGGCGAGCCACTGGTCGCGGCCCTCGAGGCTGTCGACGAGCGACTGGGCGTGGAGCCGGGTGCGGCCGTCGCCGAGGTCCTCGAACCACAGGGTCTCGAGGGCGACGTCGTCGGGTTGGCCGTCGAAGGTGAAGGTCTGCACGATGCGGTCGGCGCCCACCTCGTGGAAGGATCCGTGGAAGCCGTACTCCTCGCCGTCGCGGCCGGCGACGTAGCGCCAGCGGCCACCGGTGGTGGCGTCCCAGTCGATGATCTTGGTGTCCATGCCGTCGGGTCCGACCCAGCGGGCGAACAGCTCGGGATCGGTGTGGGCCCTCATCAGCTGGGACGGGGTGGCGTCGAAGTCGCGCCCCATGCGGATGATGGGCAGGGCGGGGTCGGCCTCGATCGAGACCTGGTAGCGGTTGCTGGTTGCACTCATGATGCTTCTCCTTGTTGGGTGTGACGTTGGTCGGGGCGTGCGTGGTCGTCCTGCATCTCGGCCAGGACGGCATCGAGGCGCTCGTAGCGCTCCTGGGCCTGCTGGCGGTATCGCTCGATCCACTTCGTCATCAGGTCGAAGACCTCCGCTTCGAGGTGGCACGGCCGTCTCTGTGCGTCCCTTCGCTTGCTCACCAGGCCAGCATCGGTGAGCACATTGAGGTGCTTCGACACCGCCTGCATCGACACGTCGTAGGGAGCGGCCAGCTCCCCCACCGTGGCGTCTCCGGCGGCGAGGCGGGCCACCAGGTCGCGCCGGGTCGGATCGGCCAGGGCAGCGAAGATTCGGGACAGCTGGTCAGCCACGGGGTACCTCTTGTTCAACTCAACGGTTGAGGAGAACGTACGCCCACGCCCAACACTTGTCAACCACTTGGTTGACATTGCAACTCCTTGACCTCAAGCGTGGTCGAGGTCGTAGCGTCCCCGATCGAACCCCGACGGCGAGGATGAGGCCCCCAGATGAGCGATGCAGGATGGTCGGTGCTCCAGAGCGCCATGTACGCAGATCGCTCACAGCGGTCGATCGACCGGTCGACACTGCGACGCGTCCTGCGGTTCGCTCGCCCGCATCGACGCACGATCAGCCAGTTCCTGGCCCTCGCCACCCTGTCGGCGATCCTCGGCGTCACCACGCCGGTGCTCGCCGGCTGGACGGTCGACGCCATCGTCGACGGTCGCGATGCCAGCGTGGTCGTCCGCCTGGCTCTCATCATCGCGGCCATCGCAGTCGTCGAGACGGGCGTCGGCCTGTTCGAGCGGCTGCGGTCGTCGGAGCTCGGCGAGGGGCTCATCCTCGACCTGCGCCGGCAGGTGTTCGCCCACGTGCAGCGCATGCCCATCGCCTTCTTCACCCGCACCCACACCGGTGCCCTCGTGAGCCGGCTCAACAACGACGTCATCGGCGCCCAGCGAGCCTTCACCTCGGCCCTTGCCGGTGTGGTCACCAACGTCATCGCCGTCGCCCTCACCCTCGGCGTCATGCTCAACCTGTCGTGGCAGATCACCGTGCTCGCGATGGTGATGCTGCCGGTGTTCGTCATCCCCGCCCGCCGGGTCGGCGCCAAGGTCGGCCAGCTGCGGCGGGAGGCGGCAGGGCACGACGCGGCGATGTCGTCGCAGATGACCGAGCGGTTCTCGGCGCCCGGCGCCACCCTCGTGAAGCTGTTCGGCCGGCCCGACGAGGAGGTTGCCGAGTTCGGGAACCGGGCCCAGCGGGTGAACGACATCGGCGTGCGCTCGGCCATGGCGATGGAGATCTTCTTCCGGGCGTTGATGCTCGTGTCGGGGCTCGCCCAGGCCCTGGTGTATGGCCTCGGCGGCTACATGGCCCTGCAGGGCGACCTCGAGCCGGGCACCGTCGTCACCATGGCGCTGCTGCTCACCCAGCTCTACGCGCCCCTCACCGCGCTGGCCACGGCGCGGCTCGACGTGGTGACCGCCATGGTGAGCTTCGAGCGGGTGTTCGAGGTGCTCGACCTCGAACCGATGATCGCCGAGCGGGCCGACGCCATCGAGGTCCCGCCGGGACCGGTGTCGGTCGAGCTCGACTCGGTGCGCTTCGCCTACCCGTCGGCTGACCGGG
Source organism: Acidimicrobiia bacterium (assembly GCA_016649895.1). Lineage (GTDB taxonomy): Bacteria > Actinomycetota > Acidimicrobiia > Acidimicrobiales > SKKL01 > Actinomarinicola. Next base: position 3,613 of record JAENWR010000136.1, read on the forward strand.
TGTCGCTGGCCTCGCTCGAGGAGGTGGCGGTGATGGACGACCGCGCCGGGGTCGAGGTGCTGCACGGGGTGTCGCTGCAGGTGGAGCCCGGCCAGCTCGTGGCGCTGGTCGGCCCGTCAGGCGCCGGCAAGTCGACGCTCGCATCGCTCATACCCCGCCTCTACGACGTCGACGAAGGGCACGTGCGCCTCTCCGGCATCGACGTGCGCGACCTCACCTTCGCCTCGATCCGCCGCACCGTCGGCGTCGTCACCCAGGACGGCCACTTGTTCCACGACACCATCGCCGCCAACCTCCGCTACGGGGCACCGGATGCCACCGACGACGACCTGTGGGCCGCGCTGGCGAACGCCCGCCTCGACCGCCTGGTGCGCTCGCTGCCCGATGGGTTGGAGACCGTGGTGGGAGAACGCGGCTACCGCCTCTCGGGCGGCGAGCGGCAGCGGCTCACCATCGCCCGGCTGCTGCTCGCGGGACCCAAGGTGGTCATCCTCGATGAGGCCACGGCTCACCTCGACTCCGAGTCGGAGCTGGCGGTGCAGGAGGCGCTGGCGGTGGCCCTCGCCGGGCGCAGCGCGCTCGTGATCGCCCACCGGCTCTCCACCATCCGAGCCGCCGATGCCATCCTGGTCATCGAGGACGGGCGCATCGTCGAGCAGGGCACCCACCACGAGCTGCTCGCCCGCGGCGGCCGCTACGCCGAGCTGCACGACACCCAGTTCGCCCCCCAGGATCACGAGGCTCCTACGGTGTCGGGGTGACCGACGACGACGTCCTCTTCCGCCGCGACGGCGACCGCTTCATCCCCACCGACCTCACCATCGGGCCGTGGGACCAACGGGCGCAACACGGCGGCGCACCGGCGGCCCTGCTCACCCACGCGATCGAACTGGTCGAGGCACCGGCACCGATGCAGGTGGCCCGCCTCACGTTCGAGCTCATGCGACCGGTGCCGATCGCGCCTCTGCGGGTGCGCACCGAGCTGGTGCGGCCGGGCCGCAAGGTGCAGCTGGTGCAGGCGTCGCTCCTCGCGGACGACGACGTCGAGGTGATGAGGGCCACGGCGTTGCGCATCCGCATCGCCGACCTGGAGCTACCGGCCCTGCCGGCTCCCCCCGGCGACGTCGCGCCCGAGCCGCCACTCCCACGACCACCCGAGCAGGGAACGGTGCAAGGCTTCCCGGGCAGCAACGGTGCGACCTGGCGTGGCTTCCACAGCCACGCCAACGAGATCCGCTTCGTCGAGGGTGGTTTCGCCCATGCCGGTCCGGCCGTCGGTTGGTTCCGCCTGCTCGTGCCTGTGGTCGACGGTGAGCCCACCTCCCCCACCATGCGCGTGGTGGCCGCCGCCGACTTCGGCAACGGCGTCGCGTGGACGTTGCCGCGGGCGAACTGGATCTTCATCAACCCCGACCTCACTGTGCACCTGGTGCGGCCCCCGACCGGCGAGTGGATCGGACTCCGCTCGGCCACCTATCCGGCGGGAGGCGGCATGGCCATGGCCGAGAGCGCTCTCTACGACCGCGACGGGCGCGTCGGCCGGTCGGTGCAGAGCCTTATCCTCGATCGGCAGTGAGTGGCGACACGGGCCCACGGTCCCCGAAATCTCGCGGATTCGTCGCGATGAGCGCGCCGGATCCGCGAGATGTCGGGTCAAGGTCTCGCGACAGGTCACCTCGGCGAGCGGGTTCGTCCCAACGGCAGGAGGGCCGCCCATGCGAGCATCGCCATCACCATCGACGCGGCGATCGCCCAGCGGTAGCCAGCCGAGTCGATGATGAGCCCCGCCAGCGGAGGGCCGAGGAGCGCTCCGAACCCGGGGCCGGTGTAGAGGAGGCCCATGATGCTGCCGAGCCCCGCCACCCCGAACACCTCGGCGACCACCGCCGGGTTGAGGGCGATGAACCCGCCGTACGATCCGCCCATCACCAGCGCGAAGACCACCAGCCACACGTAGTTGGGCGCCGCCATCCAGATGCCGTAGCTGAGCCCCATCACGAGGAAGCAGGCCCGGTAGGTGCGCACTCGGCCGACCCTGTCGGCCACCACCCCGAGCCCGAGCCGGCCGGCGATGCTGGCACCGCCCACCACGGCCACGAGCGCAGCAGCCGGCACCTCACCGACGCCGATGCCTTCGGCGAAGTCGGGCAGGTAGACGAACACCTGGAACAAGGCGAGGGAGAGCAGCAACGCCGACGCGTACAGCGCAGCGAACTCGGGCGTGCGCGCCCGGTCGGACATGCCGATGCGGGCATCGCCGGCGACCGCCCGCGGTGGCCGTTCGGTGAGCACCGCGGCGAGCAGCATCAGCCCGGCGCCGACCGCCGCGAGGATGACGTATGCGGTGCGCCACCCATGGGCGTCGATGAGCGCAGCCGCCATGGGCGATCCGATGACCGTGCCGAACCCGATGCCGGCGACCCCGATGCCGAGGGCGGCGCTGCGCCGGCGCTCGAACCACCCGCCGATGACCGCCACCATGGGGACGTAGCCACAGGCGACGCCCACCCCCACTCCGAGCCCGTAGGTGACGTATCCCGCGAGGAGCGACTCGACGGTGGAGGTGAGGAACAGCCCACCTCCCATCACCACCGCTCCGAAGACGAGGATGGGCTTGGGGCCGAAGCGATCGACGGCCGGGCCGCTGATCATGTTGAGGGTGAAGTACAAGAACGCGGTGATGGAGAACACGAACGACGTGGCACCACGGCCGCTGCCGAACTCGTCGGCCATCGGCCCGAAGAACGCGCCGAAGCTGTAGGCCACGCCGAACACGGCGAACATCGCGGCGAACCCGCCCGCCACCGAACGCCAGGCACGACGCGAATCGAGCACCGCCTCCCCCGCCGCCAACGTGCCTGCCTGCATCGACCCTCCCCAGCGGGAGGCTACGTGCCCGTGGGGCTCCCCGCCCGCCTACATGGGGACGGGCCGGCGCGGTCAGGCGTCGGAGTGCTCGGGCTCCTCGACGCGGCCGTCGACGTGGCGGGCGAAGCGAGGATGGTCGCGGCCGTGCGTGGGGGCCTCGTCGTCCCATGGCCAGCCACCGAACTGGGTGGCCTGGTAGTCCTGGAAGGCCTGGGAGATCTCGGCTCGGGTGTTCATCACGAACGGCCCGTATTGCGCGACCGGTTCGCCGATGGGCCGACCCTGCAACAGCACGGCCTCGACCTCGGCCTCACCGGCGGAGAGCTCGACCGCCACATCGGCCAGCAGTTGCACGCCCGTGTCGTTTCCGACATCGGTGCCCGCCACCCGGAGGCTGTCGCCCTCGAACACGTAGAGCATGCGGTTCGCATCGCTGCTGGCGGCAGCGGGCAGGGTGAACGCGGCGCCGGGGTCGAGCCGGAGGTGCCAGATCGCCACATCGGAGTCGGGGCGGGCCGCCCAGGAG
>JAENWR010000087.1 GCA_016649895.1 Acidimicrobiia bacterium
ATGCCCCCATTCTCGCCCACGCCGCCTCGCACGTGGGCGACCCGCAGGTGCGCCACCGCGGCACCATCGGCGGCTCGCTCGCCCACTCCGATCCCGCCTCCGACCTACCAGCGGTGCTCCTCGCGCTCGGCGCCACGTTGGTGGCTACCGGCCCGGGCGGCGCCACCCGCGACATCGCCATCGACGACTTCTTCACCGGCTACTTCGAGAGCGCCTTGGCCGACGACGAGCTGCTCACCGAGGTCCGGGTGCCGAAGCTCGGCGACGTGGGCTGGTCGTTCCAGAAGTTCAACCGTCGGGCCCAGGACTGGGCCATCGTCGGCGTGGCGGCCGTGCACGGCGACAGCCATTCGGGTGTCGGCCTCGTCAACATGGGGTCGACACCGGTGCGGGCGGCTGCAACCGAGCAGGCACTGCGCTCCGGCTCGTCCATCGACGATGCGGCGGCGCTGGCCGACGAGGGCACCGAGCCCTCGGCCGACCTCAACGCCTCGGAGGAGTACCGCCGCCACCTCGCCCGGGTGCTCGTCCGCCGCGCCCTCGAGGACGCCGCCCGGGTCACCGCCTGAAGGCTCGATGACCCCCGCAGGTCCCGCGTCGGTCGACGACGTCGCTGCCGCGCTCGCCGCCCACGACTACCTGGCCGACCAGGGTCTGGCCACAGCCATCTACTTGTCGATGCGCCTCCACCGGCCGCTGCTGCTCGAGGGCGACGCCGGGGTGGGCAAGACCGAGGTGGCCAAGACGCTCGCCCGCTGGACCGGGGGCGAGCTCATCCGCCTCCAGTGCTACGAGGGCATCGACCTCGGGCAGGCCGCCTACGAGTGGGACCACGCCCGCCAGTTGCTCCACCTGCGAACCGCCGAGGCCACCGGCGCGGCCACCGCCGGCGACACCGAACGCCTCGAAGACGAGCTCTACACCGAGCGGTTCCTCGTCCGCCGGCCGCTCCTGCGCGCCCTCGACACCGACGACGGGCCGCCCCCGGTGCTGCTCATCGACGAGCTCGACCGCGCCGACGACGAGTTCGAGGCGTTCCTGCTCGAGGTGCTCTCCGACTTCTCGATCACCATCCCCGAGCTCGGCACCTTCCACGCCGAGGTGCCGCCCCTCGTGGTCGTCACCTCGAACCGCACCCGCGACCTGCACGACGCGCTCAAGCGGCGCTGCCTCTACCACTGGGTCGAGCACCCCGACTTCGAGCGCGAGGTCGCCATCGTGCGGCTCCGGGCCCCCGAGGTGTCCGATCGGCTGGCCCGACAGGTGGCGGCGGCCACCGCCGAGCTGCGCCAGCTCGGGCTCTACAAGCCTCCGGGTGTGGCCGAGACCATCGACTGGGCGGCAGCCCTCACGCTGCTCGGCCGCGACACCATCACCGCCGACACCGTCGACGCCACGCTCGGCACCGTGCTCAAGTACCGCGAAGACTTCGAGCGCGTGCGATCGGGCGGTGTGCAGGCCCTCGTCGAGGAGGCGGTCAGCCGTGCCGCCGACTGACGAGCCGTCGGTCGAGCGGGCCGTCGTCGGGTTCGTCGAGGCGCTCCGCCGTGCCGGCCTCACCGTGCCGGTGGGCAGCACGGTCACGTTCGTTCGGGCACTGGGAGAGACGGGTGTGCAGCGCGAGGCCGTCTACTGGGCCGGGCGGGCCACTCTCCTCACCCGCCCCGAGGACATCGACGTCTACGACAGCGTGTTCGCCGCGTTCTGGCAGCAGGGCACCGCGGCCGTCCTCCGAGCCGCCGCGCGGTCGACCCCGGTCACCATCGCGCTCGATGATGGCGACGAACCCCCGGCGGGAGAGGGCGACGACACCGAGGCCGACGATGGCGAGGTCGTCAGCGTGCGCTACAGCCCACGCGAGGTGCTGCGCCACCGCGACTTCGCCGAGTGCAGCGCCGACGAGCTCGCCGAGGCCCACCGGCTGATGGACACCATGCGCGTCACCTCCACCCGCCGGCCGTCACGCCGCCAGCGTCGCGCTGGTGCCCGTGGCGCTCGCATCGACCTCGGCCACACCCTGCGCCACGCGCTCCGCAGCGGGGGAGAGGCCACCTGTCTCGCCACCACCGAGCCGGGCGAACGCCCCCGTCGGCTCGTGCTGCTCGCCGACATCAGCGGCTCGATGGAGCCATACGCGCGATCGCTCGTGCGGTTCGTCCACGCCGCGGTGGTGGGGAGGGCGCGCGTCGAGGCGTTCACCCTTGGCACCCAGCTCACCCGGATCACGCGCGAGCTGTCGTCGCGCGACCCCGACGCCGCGGTGGCACGGGCGGCGGCGGCGGTCGACGACTGGTCGGGCGGCACCCGCCTCGGGGACATGCTGCGCGACTTCAACGACATCTGGGGCGTGCGGGGCATGGCCCGGGGGGCGGTGGTCGTCATCCTCTCCGACGGATGGGACCGTGGCGAGCCCGAGCTGCTGGCCGAGCAGATGGGTCGGTTGTCGCGTGTGGCGCACCGCATCGTCTGGGTGAACCCGCTGAAGGCGACGTCGGGATACGAGCCGCTCGCCCGCGGGATGGCGGCAGCGCTGCCGTTCGTCGATACCTTCATCGAAGGGCACTCGTTGGCCGCTCTCGAACACCTTGCGGAGGAGATCGCAGCATGAGAGAGATCCTCGACGACATCGAACGCTGGCGAGCAGCCGGCAAGCGCGTGGCGGTGGCCCGTGTGATCGACGTCGACGGGTCGGGCCCACGGCTGCCCGGCGCGGCCATGGCCGTGAGCGACGACGGCGAAGTGGCCGGGTCGGTGTCGGGCGGCTGCGTCGAGGGCGCCGTGGTCACCGAGGCGCTCGCCATCCTCGAAGGCGCCGAGCGGCGCATCGTCACGTTCGGCTACAGCGACGACGAGGCCTTCGCGGTGGGGCTCACGTGCGGTGGCACGGTCCACCTGTTCATCGAACCGCTCGACTGGTAGCGGTGTGGATGCCGCCTCCGCCGATGCCACACCGATCTACGAGGCCCTCCGTGACCTGATCCGCGCCGAGCAGCCGGTGGCCCTCGTCAGCGTCGTCGACGGGCCGCACGTCGGTGCCAAGCTGCTGCTCACGCCCGATGCCGAGCCCCTCGGCACGCTCGGCGACGGCGACCTCGACCGGGTGGTCACCCGCGACGCCATGGGCGAGCTCGACGCTGGCCGTTCGGGCATGCGGCACTACGGCCCCAAGGGCCAAGCCGGCGAGACCGCGGTGTCGGCCTTCATCGAGAGCTTCGCCCCGCCCCCCGAGATGTGGATCTTCGGCGCCGTCGACTTCACCGCGGCGCTCGCCAACGTCGCCAAGGTCCTCGGTTACCGGGTGGTCGTGTGCGACGCCCGGCCCGTGTTCGCCACCGCACGGCGGTTCCCGATGGCCGACGAGATCGTGATCGACTGGCCCAACCGGCTGGTCGACGCGCGGGGCAGCGGCCTCGGACCCCGCGACGCCATCTGCATGCTCACCCACGACGCCAAGTTCGACGTGCCGGCCATCGTCGCCGCGCTCGCAACCGACGTCGGCTACATCGGCGCGCTCGGGTCGCGCCGCACCGATACCGACCGTCGACAGCGACTGCGCGACGAGGGGGTCACCGACTCACAGCTCGACCGCGTCATGGGTCCCATCGGCCTCGACATCGGGGCTCGCACCCCGGAGGAGACGGCGATCTCGATCCTCGCCGAGATCATCGCCCTGCGCACCGGTCGCCCGGCCCCGTCGCTGCGCGACTCCCATGGCGACATCCACCGCTGAGGGGGGCACCACCGCTGGCGTCGTCCTCGCGGCCGGCGGTGGCACCCGCTTCGCCGGGGATGGTCACAAGCTGCTGGCCCCGTTTCGGGGGCGGCCGGTGGTCGCTCACGTCGTCGACGCGGTGTGCGCAGCCGGGTTCGACGAGGTGATCGTGGTGACCGGAGCGGTCGACCTTGCCGGGCTCCTGCCCAGCACTGTCACTGTCGTCGAGAACGAGGCGTGGGCCCTGGGCCAGGCGGGATCGCTCCAGGTGGCGCTCGCCGCCGCAGGGGCCGCCGGACACGACGCGGTGGTCGTCGGCCTGGGCGACCAACCCCTCATCGGCGCCGACGCATGGCGGTCGGTCGCCACCAGCGAATCGCCGATCGCCGTGGCCACCTACGACGGTGCGCGCCGCAACCCGGTGCGGCTCCACCGGTCGATCTGGCCCTTGCTGCCCACCGATGGCGACCAGGGCGCGCGTGGCCTGATGCTCGTGCGGCCCGACCTCGTCGCCGAGGTACCGTGCCAGGGATCACCCGTTGACATCGACACCGTGGAGGATCTCGATCGATGGAACTGACGAACGAATTCGAGGTCGGCGTTCCCGTCGAGCAGGCGTGGAAGGTCCTCACCGACGTCGAGCGCATCGCTCCCTGCCTGCCCGGAGCCCAGCTCCAGGAGGTCGAGGGCGACGAGTATCGCGGCATCGTCAAGGTGAAGGTGGGCCCCATCACCGCGCAGTACAAGGGTGTGGCCACGTTCATCGAGAAGGATGACGTCAACCACGTCGCCAAGCTGAAGGCCGACGGCCGCGACACCCGGGGCCAGGGCAACGCCAACGCGGTCATCACCGCCTCCCTCGTGCCCAGCGGCACCGGCACCAAGGTCACCGTGCTCACCGACCTGCAGATCACCGGCAAGGTGGCGCAGTTCGGGCGGGGCGTCATGGCCGACGTGAGCGCCAAGCTCCTCGACCAGTTCGTGGAGAACCTCGAGACCACGGTGCTCGAGGGAGACGGGGTCGAAGAGGTCGAAGAGCGGGCGGTCGAGGCCGCGGTCGCCACGGCCGACGGCGAGGAAGCGGCCGAGGCGGCCGAGGCCACGACGACCCCGCCGCCGCTCGACAACATCCGCCGCATCGACCACGCCGCCAGCGAGCCGGTCGACCTACTGGGCACCGCCGGTGCGCCCGTCGCCAAGCGCCTCGTGCCCACCATCGGCGTACTCGTCGTGGTGTTCCTCCTCCTGCGGTGGCTCCGCGGTCGCGGCAACTGACCTCCGTGGGCGCTGATCTCGGTGGACACTGACCGCGAGGCGGTCGAAGCACTCCTCGGCCGCGCCCCGCTCGGTCGCTTCGATGTGGTGGTTCGCGACGCAGCCGGAGCGCCCGTCGTCATCCGCAACGCACCTCTCCTCGACGATGGCACCCCCATGCCGACCCGCTACTGGTTGGTGGGGCCACGCGAGCGCAACGTGGTCGGGCGCCTCGAATCCGAGGGCGGGGTCAAGCGCGCCGAGGCGGCCGTCGACCCCGACGAGCTGGCCCGAGCCCACGCCGCCTACGCCGCCGAGCGCGACGCCGAGATCCCCGTCGAGCACGACGGCTCGCGGCCATACGGCGGGGTGGGTGGCACCCGTCGGGGCGTCAAGTGTCTGCACGCCCACTACGCCTGGCACCTCGCCGGCGGTGACGATCCCGTCGGCCGCTGGGTGGGCGAGCAGCTCGCGGCGATGGAGGAGGGTTCCGCCCGTGGCTGATCCCGTCGCCGCCATCGACTGCGGCACGAACACGCTGCGCCTGCTCGTAAGCCACGACGGCCGCGACCTGGTGCGCACCGAGACCATCACCCGCATCGGCGCCGGCATCGACCGCACCGGTCGGCTCGACGACGCCGGCATCGAGCGTGCCATCCAGGCCCTGGTGAGCTACCGGCACATCCTCGACTCGCACGGTGTCGGCGTCGTGCGCATGGTGGCCACCGCGGCGGCGCGCTCGGCCACCAACCGCGACGACTTCTTCGCTCGCGCCGAGACCGCCATCGGCGTGGTGCCCGAGCTGATCTCCGGCGACGAGGAGGGCGAGCTCGCCTTCCGCGGCGCCACCGCCGGCCTCGACGCCGCCCGCGGCCCGTTCTGCGTCATCGACATCGGCGGTGGCTCCACCGAGTTCGCCGTCGGTACCAGCTCCCTCGACCAGGTCCTGTCGGTCGAGATGGGCTCGGTGCGCTTCACCGAGCAGTACGTCGAGAGTGACCCGCCCCTGCCCGAGGAACTGGTGGCCTGCATCTCGGTGGCCGAGGCCTACCTGGCCGACGTGACGCGCGAGCTGTCCCAGATCGCCGACGTCGCCACCTTCGTCGGCGTGGCGGGCACCGTCACGACGGTGGCCGCCGTCGAGCTGGGCAGTGCCGTCGGCGACCACGACGCCGTGCACCACCTCGAGCTCACGCGGGCTGCGGCCGAGGACGTCTTCCGCACGCTCGTCACCGAGCCACTGGCCGACCGGGTGCACAACCCCGGCCTGCACCCCGACCGCGCCGAGGTCATCGTCGGAGGATCCGCGATTCTCGTGGCCACCATGCGGGCGCTCGGCATCGACCCGTTGCTGGTGTCGAGCCACGACCTCCTCGACGGGATCGTCGCCGACCTCGGCTAGAAGCCGTGGTGGCCCTGAGGCTCGCCCCGCGCCGCTTCGACGTTCAACGTCGTCGCGCGGTCCTCGGGAGCTGGGTCATGGTTCCGGGTGAGGGTGCGGACGACCACCACGGTGACCACCAGCAGGCCGATCAGTACCGAGACCCAGATCGCGATGTCGGCCATTGTTCCGCTCCAGGGAACCGGATCGTCCACCTCGACGTGGTCGGTGTGCCCGACCAGGTGATCGACGAGCTTCGCCACGCGAACCTTCTCCCGGCCTGACCCAGCATGTGGGGCCGCGCCGGCTGCGTGAGCGCCTCGTCGGCGCGGGAGCGGCCTTCGAGGTGGTGGGTAGCGTGGCCGCAGGGTCGACCGCACCGACCGACCTCGACATCGCGACACCGGCCGACGAGGTGGACGTCGAGCGGCGGCCGCTCCCTGCTCTCCTCGTCGATGCCGTCGGCAACGAGGGTGATGCGGTGCCACATGCCCGGCGGCGCGGCGGGCCTCCTGCGAGGGTGGCTGGCCCACGAGCCCGGCCGGCTCGATGCCGCCAGTGCGCTCGTCGCCGGGATGTAGGCGCCTCGCGTAAGGTTCGGAGCGATGCCACACCGCGATCGCGTCCTCATGGGGCCGGGCCCGGGGAACCCGTACCCCGAGGTCATCGAAGCCTTCTCCCGGCCGGTGCTCGGCCACCTCGACCCCGACTTCATCGCCCTGCTCGACGAGACCAACGAGCGGCTCCGGGCGGTCTGGCGCACCCAGAACCGCCTCACCTTCCCGGTGAGCGGTACCGGCTCGGCGGGCATGGAGGCCGCGTTCGTCAACGTGGTCGCACCCGGCGACGTGGTCGTCGTGGGCGTCAACGGTGTGTTCGGCGAGCGCATGTGCGACGTGGCCGAGCGGTGCGGGGCCCAGGTCATCCGCGTCGAGGCCCCGTGGGGCCAGCCGCTCGATGCCCAGCAGCTCCTCGACGCCCACCCGGCACCGGCGATCATCGCGGTGGTCCACGCCGAGACGTCAACGGGCGTGCGCAACGACATCGCCCCGCTGGCGGCTCGTCCGGTCGGCACGCTGCTCCTGGTCGATTGCGTCACCTCCCTCGGCGGCATCCCGGTCGAGATCGACGACTGGAGCGTCGACATCGCCTACAGCGGAACCCAGAAGTGCCTCGGCGTGCCGCCCGGGCTCGCCCCGCTGACCCTGTCGGAGAGGGCCGTCGAGAGCATCGTCGAGCGCCCGCAGTCGTGGTACCTCGACCTCAACATGATCGCTCGCTACGTCACCGGCGAGGGGGCGCGGGCCTACCACCACACCGCCCCGATCACCATGATCTACGGCCTCCACGCCGGCCTCGGTGCGCTCCTCGCGGAGGGGCTCGAGGCGTCGTGGGCCCGGCATGCCGAATGCGGCGCGGCCCTACACGCCGGACTCGAGGCGCGGGGATTCCGCCTGTTCGCGGCCGACGGCCATCGGCTCCCCGAGCTCACGACCGTCTGGCTCCCCGACGATCTCCCGGCCGGCCTCGACGACGCCACCATCCGCGGCCGGCTCCTCGATCGCTACGGAATCGAGATCGGCGGCGGCCTCGGCGAGTTCGCGGGAAGGGTCTGGCGCATCGGCCTCATGGGCCACACCGCCCGCCCCCGCAACGTCACCTTGCTGCTTGGCGCGCTCGATGAGCTGCTCGACCGATGAGCGCGCTCATCGGTCGACGCATCGTCGTGCGCGCGCTTACGATCGGCGACTTCGACCAGTGGCGCGAGGTGCGGCGACGCAACGCCGAGTGGCTCATCCAGTGGGAGCCGCAGCGGGTTCCGGGTCACCCCGACGCCGTGGAGGACCGCGACGCCTTCGCCATCCGCTGCAGCGCCCGCCAGCGCGAGCGGCAGCTCGGCACCGCCTACGGCTTCGGGATCTTCGTCGAGGGTGAGCTCGCCGGCGAGATCAACATCTCGTCGGTGCAGCGCGGCCCGTTCCAGAGCGCCTACGTGGGCTACTGGATCGACGAACGCCACGCCGGCCACGGCTACACGCCCGAAGCCGTGGTGCTCATCTGCCGCTACGCGTTCGAGGAGCTCTACCTCCACCGCCTCCAGATCTCGATCATCCCTCGAAACTCTGCGAGCCGCAGGGTGGTCGAGAAGCTCGAGTTGCGCGAGGAAGGCATCGCCGAGCGCTACCTCGAGATCAACGGCGAGTGGGAGGATCACGTGCGCCACGCGATCACGACCGAAGAGTGGCAGGAACGTCGCGACGAGCTCACCTCCGGCTGGCTCGATTGACGCTGATGCCTCCCGGACCCCACCGATGAGCGCGTCGCTCGCCGGCGATGCCGCCCTGCTCCTCGGAGCCGCCCTGCTCGTCCTCGGTGTCCTCTCCGCCGGTCTGGCCGAACGGTGTTCCGCGCCCCCTCGCTGCTGTTGTTCCTGGGGCTCGGCGTGGTCGTGGGTGACGATGGGCTCGCGATCGTCCAGTTCGACGACTACGTCCTCGCCCAGCGCATCGCCGTGGTCGCTCTCGTGGTCATCCTCTTCGAAGGCGGGCTGTCCACGTCGCTGAGCGAGATGCGGCGGATGGCCGCACCGGCACTCCTCCTCGCCACCGTCGGGGTGATGGTCACCGCCGGAGTGCTCTCGCTCGTGGTCATCGGCCTCACCGACATTCCGACCGAGACCGCCGTCCTGCTGGCTGTCGTCGTCGCGTCGACCGACGCCGCCGCGGTGTTCGCCGTGATGCGGCACACGCCCGCCCCGCGGCGCCTCACCTCGCTCGTCGAGACCGAGTCGGGCGCCAACGACCCCATGGCGGTGCTCCTCACCGTCGGGGTGCTGGCCGCATGGGAAGGTGACCCCACTGCGGCCGACTGGCTGGTGTTCGGCCTGCGCCAGATGGTCGGAGGACTGGTCATCGGGCTCCTCGTCGGACGGCTGGGCGCTCTGGTCATGGGTCGGCTGAGGTTGGAGAGCTCGGCGCTGTACCCGGTGCTGGCAGTCGGGCTCGCCGGCGTCGCCTACGGCGCGGGTGCGGCGGCCGGTTGCTCTGGCTTCCTCGCGGTCTACGTCGCCGGCCTCGTCCTTGCGGCCAGCTCACCACGCCACCGCCGCTCCATCCGCCGCTTCCACGAGGGTCTGGCATCGGTGTCCCAGATCGCCCTCTTCACGCTCCTGGGGCTGCTGGTGTTCCCGAGCGAGCTGCCGTCGGTGGCGGGCTCGGCCCTCATCGCCGTCATCGGGCTCACCTTCGTCGCCCGCCCCCTGGCCGTCGCGCTGTGCCTGCCGTGGTTCGGGTTCGACCGTCGTGAGTACCTGTTCGCATCCTGGGCCGGCCTCCGCGGGGCTGTGCCGGTCGTGCTCGCCACGTTCCCCTTGGCGGCGGGTCACCCCGACGGTGCACTCGTGTTCAACATCGTCTTCTTCGTGGTGCTGATGTCGGCGGCGGTGCAGGGCCTCACGATCGCGCCCCTCGCCCGACGCCTCGGACTTGGGGCGGGCCATGCCACATGGGATGCCGTGGCCGATCTCACGTCGATCGACGATGTCGGCATCGATGTGGTCGAGGTCGAGATCAACGAGTCGAGCGCGGTGGCGGATCGACCCCTGCACGAGGTGCCCCTGCCGGGGTCGGCGCGGGTGGCCGCGGTGCTCCGCGACGACGGGATCACGGTCCCCAACGGCGCCACGCTCATCCGGGCCGGCGATCTCCTCGTGGTCGTGGCCCCCAGCGGTGAAACCCTCGCGGCCGAGCTGACAGCGTGGGCCGAGGGCCCGCATCCCGACGCCGATCAGCCGCCCGAGCTGGCCTGACGCAGCCGGCACGATAGCGAGCACGCCGTCCGTCGGGGTCGTAGGGTCCGCTGCCATGAAGTTCGGCATCTTCTACGAGCACCAGCTGCCCCGGCCGTGGAACGAGGACAGCGAGTACCGCCTCCTCCACGACTCCCTCGAGCAGATCGAGCTGGCCGACCGCCTCGGCTACGACTACGCGTGGGAAGTCGAGCATCACTTCATGGAGGAGTACTCGCACTCCTCGGGGCCCGAGGTGTTTCTCGCCGCGGCCAGCCAGCGCACGAAGAACATCCGCCTCGGCCACGGCATCATCCAGCTCACCACCAACCACCCGGCGCGGGTGGCCGAGCGGGTCTCCACCCTCGACCTGCTGTCGCACGGGCGCGTCGAGCTCGGCATCGGCGAGGGGTCGAGCGTCACCGAGCTCCACCCCTTCGACCGCCGCTTCCGCGACAAGCGATCCATCTGGGAAGACGCCGTGCGCTGCCTCATCCCGATGTTCGGCGAGGGCGGCAGCGAATACAAGGGCGAGCACTTCGAGTTCCCGGCTCGCAACGTGCTGCCCAAGCCCCGCCAGAAGCCGCACCCGCCCTTGTGGGTGGCGTGCTCGCAGCTCGAGACCATCCGCATGGCCGGCACCCGCGGCATGGGCGCGCTGGGTTTCCAGTTCGGGTCGGCCGAGGCCGCCCAGGCGTGGGTGCACGCCTACTACAACGCCTACACCCAGCGTCTCGACAAGCTGGCCGACTACCAGACCAACCCGGCCATCGCCGTGGTCTGCCAGTTCATGTGCGCGCCCACCGACGAGGAGGCCATGGCCCGGGCCGAGGGTTCGTCGTTCTTCCAGTTCGCCCTCGGCTTCTACAACAGTCACGGCCCGGTCGATCCGGGCTCGGTCGACCTGTGGCAGGAGTTCCTCGAGTACAAGGCCACGCCGAAGGGCCGGGCGGCGGTGGGGGGAGGGCTCATCGGGTCGCCCGCCACCATCCGCGAGCGCCTCCGCAAGTTCGAGGCCAGCCACGTCGACCAGGTCATCCTGCTCAACCAGGCCGGCAAGAACACCCACGCCGACATCACGTCGAGCCTCGAGCTGTTCGCCGCCGAGGTCATGGGCGAGTTCCACGACCGCGAGGACGAGCACCAGGTGTGGAAGCAGGGCGTGCTCGCCGGCGAGGTCCTCCTCGACGAGCTCGACACCGAGCCGTTCAGCGTTCGGACGTACCAGTCGGTCGACAAGGAGCCCGAGCCGACGGCGTGAGCCGGTGCGTCAGTCCCAGCCGCCCTCGGCGGTGAACTGCCGGCCGGCCTCGCAGTCGGCCAGCAGGAGGCACCAGCGGCAGCTCGGCCCCGGGCGCAGCGCGGGAGCGACGGTTCCGTGGGCCAGGCCCACGAGGCGCTCGATCCCGTCGACGATGCGGGCCACGGTCGACTGGAGCATCGGCACGGTGATCGCCTCGGGGTGGGCCACGCCGGCGTCGAGGTAGTAGCTGGCCACCAGTCGTGGGGGCACGCCGATGCGCAGCGTCTCGAGGAGGGCGTAGAAGCGCAGGTCGTCGAGGTGCGATGGAGCGAACCCGCCGGTCTTCAGGTCGATGAGCACCTTGCCGGCCGTGGTGCCCCTGGCTTGTCCGAGGCTGAGGTCGACCTTTCCCGAGAGCACGAGGCGCCCGCCCGCCAGCTCGACACGAGCCCGGCTCTCGGTGACCGGACGCCAGCGGGCCTGGAGGGGAGGGAAGCTCTCGACGAACTTGGTGACCCGGTCGAGCACCTCGCCCCGCAACTCGACGAGGTCGACCTCGGTGCAGCGCTGGAGGAACTCGGCCAGGCCGTCGCCTCCGTTGGTGAGCCGGCCGAGCGACTCGTCGACCAACTCGCTCGGCGTTGGCTCGCCTTTCCAGTGCACCGAGAGCTCGACCGCCTTGTGGGCCACCGTGCCGCGGGCGGTGGGGATCGACCACTCGAACCCGGCGGCTTCGTCGGCGAGCATCCGCACCTCGCAGCCGTGCACCGACGACAGCTTGTGCTTCGAGACGAAGAACGCCTCGTCGGGGTCGAGGTCGGGCGCCAGGTGGGCCACGCCGCTCTCGAGCTCGGCCCGCAGCTCGTCGCGCAGGCCCGCATCGAACGTGGGTCGTGCCTCGATGGGGGCGCCGAGGAGGTCGAGGATCTCCTGTTGGGCGGGGTTGAGCTCGGTGCGGCTGGGGCCCACGTCGGTCACAGCCCGACGCTACCGGTGGCGGCCCCATGGATGTCACACCCCCTGGAGATGATGTGGGAGATGCCTCCGACCGCCACACCTCGCCCCGCTACATCTCGCACCGTCCCGCCGTCCGCTGGCGCCCCACGCCGTGACACTCCGCCCAGTGCGTCCTCGTTGCGCTTTGCCAACGCGGCGCGGGCGTTGGGCGACTCCGCCCGGTCCCGCCAGCTCGTCGTGCCCGCCTTCCGCAGCCCGCCCCGCCTGGTCGAGGTCGATCGCACCATCCGTCGTCGATCCGACGGTGGTGCCACCGTCTCGGTGCGCCTGCATGGGCGCCCGTGGCCCGCCGTGCTGGGCGACATGGTCGAGGGCGTCGTGGTCACCAACGGGCTGGCCGGTCCCGAGGCCATGCGGGCTCGTGCGGCGTTGTGGACGGCGGTCGATGCCGACACGGCGGTGGCGGCATGAGCCGGCTGCGGGTGCGGCACCCCGGTAGGCTCGCCGCCGCCGACGAGGAAGAGCACATGACACCGACCGACCACCACATCGCCCCGCCCCGATAGCGCCCGGTGGCCGGCTCGCTCACCGAGGTCACCGAGCTCGCCACCGCGCTGGGGATGCTCGATCGTCCCCTCGAACGCGCCATGCGTGGCCGGCGGCCCAGCGAGCTGAGGTTCGTCTCCGACAACGTGTGGCGGGCCCTGCGATCGGCATGGGACGACGAGCGCTACGGCGACTCGTTTCGCACCGCGTTCGCCAACGGCCGTGCCTTTGGTCGCGCCGACGACGGCCTGCGAGGGCGGCCACCTCGCCTCGTCGAGTGGCGCGGCCCGCACCGGCCGCCGGGCGACGACACCATCCCCGCCGACCTCCGCATCGATCACGTCTACCTCGTCAGCTGCAAGTACCTGTCGAAGGTCCTGCTCAACCCGGGGCCGTCACGGCTCTTCGAGCGCCTCCTCCAGGGTGAGGGCCGCTCGGCCGAGAACTGGTTCGCCGTCACCGCGCCCGACGCGTTCCAGGAGCTCTACGACGTGGCCGTCGAGTGCTCGGGTGTCGCCGGCCTCCCGTCGCTGGTGGGCGCCCTCGACCGCCCTCAGCAGCTCCAGCTCAAGGCGGCGCTCGCCGCCCGCACCATGCCGGAGCCGCTGCGGCAGCCCTGGGCGGCGCTCTGCCGGCAGGTGGCCGACGGGTCGGCAGCGCGCTGGGCGGCTGCGCTCGTCCAGCCTCGCGATCAGTTGCGTCTGCTCTGGAAGATGCTCCGCATCACGTCGGCCACCTACTTCGTGCTCGGAGCCGATCGTGGGTCACACCTCCGCCTCCGGGTCGTGTCGGCGTGGGACTGGATGCAGACCTACGAGCTGCGCTCGTTCTCGGTGGCGCCCCGTGCCGCCGGCCAGCCCGAGGTGGGGTGGCTGGCGGTGGTGCGGCCCCGCTCTGGCGCACCCGACCTGCACGTGGCCGGGCACGTCGAGATCCGCTGGAGCCACGGGCGCTTCGTCGGTGTGCCCGAATCCAAGGTGTACCTCGACACTCCGTACTCCGAAGTTCCTGGGTACGAGCCGCTCGTCGAGCCCGCCGCGCAGCTCCAGTTTCCGGTCGACCCGTAGGTGCGAGCGTCGTGGCTCCGTTAGCGTGACCACACCGGGGCGAGTGGCGGAATCGGTAGACGCAGCTGGCTTAAACCCGGCAGGGCTTCGGCCCGTGGGGGTTCGACTCCCCCCTCGCCCACACCATAAGTCCAGCTCAGAGGGGGTGCGGAAGCCCCTCAGAGGCCCAGTCCTACCGACTTCCACCCTTGCGCTCGCAACCACGAGGGAAGGGTTGCCGCGGTGCTTCCAGGACACGCGAAGAGGGTGCACTTGGCATCTCCCGCCTGACCGCCGATTCGACCGACTCCTAGTTGCCCCGGCGGCGGCCACCGGAGGCGTTGCTCACACCGTGGGTGCCAGCGCGACCGAGAGACGTGCCTGCTCGTGATCGAAGCTGAACTCGAGGTCGAACCCGAGGTCCAGAAGCTGACGGACTTCGTCGTAGAGCCCTAGGGGGATGTCCCCGACGACCTCAGCGTCGACAAGGACTCGAAGTGGCCGTGGTTCACCCGGGTCTTGATCGAGCTCAAGTCGAGCCGGCCCCGACCTGTCGACGAGAACATGCGTGAGCTCCACATCGGCTGTCCCGCCGTTCAGGACGTCGGCGATGACCTGCGGTTCGCGCCGGACGAAGGTGAGCAGGTCGCGTAGCTCTGATGGGTACGCGCCGAGTTGATCGCGCCATCCGGGGAGGTCCATGGCCTGGAGGTCCGCTCGGAGGTTCTCGACGACGGGACCGAAGACGGCAGAGGCTGCGTGGGCGAGGCGGCGAGATCTCACGCCGCCCGTCATCAGCTTGAGGGCGGTCGGGGTGGCGGCTCCAAAGTGGATGTGCGACGCGATCGACAGCGGTACCCGCAGTTCCGCGCCACGGGCCTGCAGCTCCTCGTTGATCCACGCGACGAGCGACCCGAGTGCCCACGGTAGGTGGTGCTCGAAGACGGTGGAGGTGAACTCGCTGAGGGCCTCAGCGCGGTAGTCGGCGTTGGTGACCTCTGAGAGAAAGGTCGTGCCGAGGGCCTCGAGCTCATCCCCGGCTACCCATCGGTGCAGCATCGCGAGCAGGTCGACCTCGAGCTTCGGGATCGCCGGCGCGGTGCGGTACTTCTTGAACCCTCGAAGGTTGTTCTCCGGGAGTTCGAGGATCTGGGCTAGCCGGCCGTCCCCTAGCGGGAGTTTCCGGGCTATTCCGTTGAGGTGATCTTGGACCCGCTTGGGAATTTCTTCCAAATAGCCCTGTGACCAGCGCGTTTGTCCTGGTCAGAAGCTCGCGATCTGTCGGCTGGGGTGGTAGTACCTAGATATG
>JAENWR010000009.1 GCA_016649895.1 Acidimicrobiia bacterium
ACGTAGCGGTCGACGCGCTGGGCGGCGATCCAGTCCCACTGGCGCCAGCGGTTGAACACCACACGCAGCCCGGCCCGCAGCACCGGCACGATGGCGGGCTGGCGGCTCAGCCGGCGGGCCGGCGCGTCGGCCAGCGGCGTGCGCACGGTGGTGTCGTCGTAGGCGAGCGAGCGGGTGGCCTCGTAGACGAGGAACGACGACAGCTCGCGCAGGGCTTGGCGGAACTGGGCCGACGGTGTCGTCTCGTCGCGGAGCCGGGCGAGGCGCTCGGCGGCGAGCGGATGGTCGACCACGTGTGTCTGCACGGTCTGAAGGTAGCGTTCGGCCATGGCTCTCACCGAGACCGCGGTCGACGAGGTCGGTCTGGTCGCTCGTGCCGCGGCGCTCGGCACCCGCTCCATCAAGACCAGCTCCAAGCTGGCCGCTCTCGACCTCGCCATCCGCTGCATGGACCTCACCACCCTCGAGGGCATCGACACCGACGGCAAGGTTCGGGCCGTGTGCGCCAAGGCAGTGCAGCCCGATCCGTCGATGGCGGACATCCCGTCGGTGGCGGCGGTGTGCGTCTACCCGGCCCTGGTGCCCACGGCCGCAGCCGCGCTCGCGGGCACCGGCGTGAGGATCGCCAGCGTGGCCGGCACGTTCCCGGCCGGGCTCGGCCCGCTCGACGTGCGCCTCGACGAGATCCGCTGGGCCGTCGCGGCGGGCGCCGACGAGATCGACATCGTCCTCAACCGTTCGGCGTTCATGTCCGGGCGCTACCGCCAGGCGGTCGACGAGATCGAGGCGTCGAAGGAGGCGTGCGGACCCGCCCACCTCAAGGTCATCCTCGAGACCGGCGAGCTCGGGTCCTACGACCAGGTGCGGCGGGCCAGCATGCTCGCCATGCTCGCCGGGGCCGACTTCATCAAGACCTCCACCGGCAAGGTCGGCACCAACGCCACGCCCCCCACCGCGCTGTGCATGGCCGAGGCCATCCGCGACCACGCCGACCGCACCGGCACCGCGGTGGGGCTCAAGCTGGCCGGCGGCATCCGCACCGCCAAGCAGTCGTGGCAGTACCTCGTGCTCGTGCAGGAGACGCTCGGCGCCGAGTGGCTCACCCCCGACCGCTTCCGCCTCGGCGCGTCGAGCCTCCTCAACGACGTGCTCATGCAGATCGCCAAGCTGCGCAGCGGCACCTACCAGCGGCCGTCCGACTTCACCCAGGACTGACATGCCCGACGATCCCTCCTACCTCCAGCCCGCCCCCTTGCCATCGTTCGGCCTCGAGTACGCCGCGGCGCCGGAGTCGACCGCCATCGTCTCCATCGCCGAGCGCTACCAGCTCTTCATCGGCGGGCAGTGGGTCGAGCCGCGCAGCGAGCGCTGGTTCACCACCACCAACCCCGCCACCGAGGAGCCCCTCGCCGAGGTGGCCGAGGCCGGCGCCGACGACGTCGACCGTGCCGTCACCGCCGCCCGCGGTGCGCTCGCCCAATGGTCGGCCTGGTCGGGGCGCGACCGCGCCAAGGTGCTCTACCGGGTGGCCCGGGTGCTCCAGGAACGGGCCCGCGAGTTCGCCGTGCTCGAGACCATCGACGGCGGCAAGCCCATCAAGGAGTCGCGCGACGTCGACATCCCCCTCGCCGCCGCGCACTTCTTCTACTACGCGGGCTGGGCCGACAAGCTGGGCTACGCCTTCCCCGGGCGCCGCACCCGTCCGGTCGGGGTGGCCGGCCAGATCATCCCCTGGAACTTCCCGCTGCTCATGGCCTCGTGGAAGCTGGCGCCGGCGCTCGCCACCGGCAACACCGTGGTGCTGAAGCCGGCCGAGACCACGCCGCTCACCGCGCTTCTCCTCGCCGAGGTGCTGCAGGAGGCGGGTCTACCCGACGGGGTCGTCAACGTGGTCACGGGCGCGGGTGAGACGGGCGCCGCGCTCGTCGCCCACCCCGGTATCGACAAGATCGCCTTCACCGGCTCCACCGAGGTGGGCAAGCACATCCAACGCGAGCTGGCCGGTCGCGACACCCGCCTCACGCTCGAGCTGGGCGGCAAGGCTGCCAACATCGTGTTCGAGGACGCCGCCATCGACCAGGCCGTCGAAGGTGTGGTCAACGGCATCTACTTCAACCAGGGCCACGTGTGCTGCGCCGGGTCGCGCCTGCTGGTGCAGGAGCCGGTGGCCGAGCTGTTCCTCGACAAGCTGAAGCGCAGGCTCGACACCCTCCGCGTGGGCGATCCGCTCGACAAGAACACCGACGTCGGCGCCATCAACTCTCGTGCCCAGCTCGACAAGATCACCGAGCTGGTCGCCGCCGGTGTCGCCGAGGGCGCCGAGATGTACCAGCCGCAGTGCGCGCTCCCCGAGAAGGGCTGGTTCCATCGGCCGACGGTGTTCACCAACGTGGCGCTCTCGCACCGCATCGCCCGCGAGGAGATCTTCGGGCCGGTGCTGTCGGTGCTCACGTTCCGCACCGCCGAGGAGGCGGTCACCAAGGCCAACAACACCCCGTATGGCTTGTCCGCCGGCGTCTGGACCGAGAAGGGCTCGCGCATCCTCTGGATGGCCGACCACCTCAAGGCCGGCGTCGTGTGGGCCAACACCTTCAACCAGTTCGACCCCACCAGCCCGTTCGGCGGCTACAAGGAGAGCGGCTTCGGCCGCGAGGGCGGCCGTCACGGCCTCGAGCCATACGTCGAGCTCGACGACCTCGTCGCCACCTGAGATCGGTTCATGACGGCGGTCTGGTTGGTGACGGGAGCGCAAGCATCAGGGAAGTCGACGGTGGCTGATCTGCTGGCGGGGCGCTTCGAGCGCGGCGTCCACGTGCGCGGCGGGCAGTTCTACCGCTGGGCCGTGCGGGGCTGGGTGCACTTCGGCGATGAGGACGAGCGCGAGGTACGACGCCTCCTCGATCTCCGGTACCGGCTCTCAGCCTCGGTGGCGGTCGGGTACGCCGCCGCCGGGTTCACGACGGTGGTGCAGGACAACATCTACGGGCCCGACGTCGAGGACTGGCTCGGTCGTGTCCCGCTTGGATTGCGCCACCTCGTGGTTCTCCGCCCCAGGGTCGACGTCGTCGAGGCTCGAGACGCCGAACGGCAGCGGACCACCGGCAAGGTCGCCTACCGCGACGGTTACACCGCGGCCATCAACGACCAGCACGTCGCCGCCACCCGCCACGACCTCGGGCTGTGGATCGACACGTCGAACCAGACCGCGGACGAGACGGTCGACGAGATCCTCGACCGCGTCGACGAAGCGCGGGTGGGCTGACGCCGGCTCAGTCCAGCTGCCACCAGTAGTTCACGTCCCCGAGTGGCTTTCGCTCGCCACCGAGGGACGCATAGAGCTCCTGGGCCACCTCGTTGTGTCCGCCCGTCGAGAGCCAGAACCTCGTCGAGCCGCTCACACGCGCGATCGCCATGGCCTCGGAGATGAGAGCGGTGGCGACGCCCTGGCGTCGCCACTCCTCGCGCACGTCGAGCTCGTGGACGTAGGTCGTGAGACGGCCGCTGGGTGAGCGCAGTGTCACCGGGCCCGTACCGACGCAGTTCGGGCGTTGGTCGTTTCGTATCCACGCGACGCACACTATGGACGGCGGGGGTGTGCGGCTCAGGTCCTCTCGAGGATGCGGCGGATCGAGCCGATCACGTAGACGATCGACAGGACGAGGAACAACGCCCCGACCGCGGCGCGCACCTGGTCCTCAGAGAGGCGTGAGGCCCTCGACGCGGGTGTCGCGACCGAGTCGGCCACCTTGGCCCTCCAGCCCTTGAGACCTGCGGTTCCGAGCGAAAGTGTGTCCATCGGGCCGGCCTACCCTCCTAGGGTCGCGGCATGCACCGCCAGACGATCGAGTCGTACGACCGTGGTGCTGAGCGCTGGCGGACAACCCGCAGAACAGGGGGTGCCGTCGGTCGGGCTCGAGGTCGTCACGATCGACGATGAGGGACAGGCCCGCCGCACCCTGGCGATGCGTCCCGACTGAGGTTCAATCGGTGATCGCTCGAACCGCCACACCGAGGTCGTGAGCGGCCGTCCGCAGGGGTGCGTTGTCGTCCGCTTCGGCGAGGCAGATCTCTGCGGAGAGGTGAGTGGCGGCGACGAGTGCTTCGAGCGAGAGAAGGTTGAGTCGCGCTCCAGCCTGCACGAGCGCGCCCATGGGCCACGCCAAGGTTCGGAGTGAGACGAGCTGGATGTCGGCCGGAAGTTCGATCACCGCGCCGACGACGCTGGCCGCGATCTCGTCGTCGACGGTGCCGAGCATCCGCGACATGGAACCGACGACCGCCTCATCGGCCAATGCCCGACAGAGCCTGTGGTACCAGAGCCCGGTCGTCGCGATGGTGGTGTCGGGTGGCCGCAGCGACGACGGCTCGTCGTCGAGCAGGGTGCGCAGGAGCAGGTGATCGTCGACGAGGACGATGCTCAAGCGAGCTCGGACTCCTGATCAGCGACCGCGGAAGCGAACTTCTCGTAGCCCCCCGCTGCCTCGACCGCCGTTCGCACGAGCCCGCGGAGCCCACCACGGCCTGCTGGGACGATCACCAGGGCATTGCCCAGGTCTGCGATCTCGACTGCACCGCCCTCGGCCAGGTTCCATCGGCGGCGCGCCTCGGCGGGCAACGCCATCTGGCCACGTTCCGACACGCGGTAGCTGGATACGGTCATGGATTCGAGCTTACACAGCGAGTCGAGAGTTCTACACAGTGCGTTGCGATCACAGGCGCCGGCCGTCCTCGGCGGCATCGACGACCGCGGCGATCCTTCGGGCGCGGGTGTCGGCCCGTTCGGCACTGATGATCGACCACAGCATCTGCTTGCGAGTCGACGGAGGGAACCCGTCCCAGTGGCTCCGCGCGGGAGGGACCGCGTCGAGTGCCGCCGCGAGGTCATCGGGCTCGATCAGGTCCTCGACCGGGTCGTAACGGGTGAGCCAGCCATTGGCCCGGGCGACCTCGACTGCTCGGGGCCGGCATCGGTCATGAGGCCCTGCGATTCGAGGCGGGCGACCCGCTCGCGGTTGAGGCGGGTCCAGCTGCTCTTCGCCTTGCGCGGAGTGAGGAGCTGCAGGCGGCGGTCGTCGTCGAGGCTGTTCACCGTGGAATCGATCCACCCGAAGCACAGCGCCTCCTCGACCACCTCTTCGTAGGGGACGTGCGGCTTCTCGCTCGGGCGTTTCCACGTCGCCAACCAGACCCCGCGCTCGGTGGTGTGGTGCGCTGCCAGCCACTGTCGAACCTCCGCCCGCGGCGCCGCGTGGAAGATCGGCATGTCGAACTTCCAAGTGGCGGGATGGTCCGAGGCAGTCGGCGTCACGGCCACACGTCGCGCCAGTAGATGATGGCCGGCTCGTCGTCGACGCCACGGGGCACTTCGCCGATTCGGCGCCACCCGAGCCGCTCGTAGAGGGCCCGAGCGGGGTTCGACTCGAACACCAGGTTGAACATGATGGCGTCGAAGCCCTCCGCCGGGGCGCGGAAGATGGAGTGCTCGACGAGCTCTCGGCCGACACCTCGACCTCTGGCGGCCTCGGCCACCATGTAGCCCGCGTTGGCGATGTGGGCGGCCCGTCCTGGGAAGTTGGGCTTCAGGTAGGCACCGACCACCTCACCGCCGTCGACAGCCACGACCACGACCGGTGGGTCCACCCAGCTGGCGGCGAAGCGAACGTCGTCGAGCGGCGGGGCGTCGGGGAACCCCTGTCCGGTGGCCACGATGTGCCGAACATCGCGAAGATCTGGTGTCGGTCGTCCGGTACCGCAGTTCGCAGCTCCACCCCTCCAGCATGGCGCTCCGGCGGTAGCCTCGCGGCGGTGACCGACCGTCTCGACGTGCGTAAGACCTACAAGCTCTTCATCGGTGGCGTCTTCCCCCGATCGGAGTCGGGCCGCACCTACGACGTGGGCGGCGTGCACGCCCCCCTCGCCTCGCGCAAGGACGTGCGCGAAGCGGTCGCCGCCGCCCGGGGCGCGCAGGAGAAGTGGGCCGGCCGCACGGCGTACAACCGGGCGCAGATCCTCTACCGGGTGGCCGAGATGCTCGAGGGACGGAGGGCGCAGTTCGTCGACGAGCTCGGTGCGTCTGGAGTCGACGATCCCGGCGCCGAGGTCGACGCGTCGGTGGATCGTTGGGTCTGGTACGCCGGCTGGGCCGACAAGATCGCCCAGGTCGCCGGCGGCGCCAACCCCGTGGCGGGCCCCTACTTCAACATCACCGTGCCCGAACCGTCGGGGGTGGTCACCGTGGTGGCGCCCGACGACCCGCCCCTGCTCGGGCTCGTCTCTCGCGTCGCCCCGGCCATCGTCTCGGGCAACACGGCAGTGGTGCTGGCCAGCGAGCGCGTACCCTTGCCGGCGTTGTCGCTCGGTGAGGTGCTCGCCACCAGCGACGTGCCCGCCGGGGTGGTCAACATCGTCAGTGGTCGTCGAGCCGAGCTCGCTACCTGGCTGGCGGGCCACCGCGACGTGAACGTGGTCGACCTCATCGGCGTCGACGACGACGAGGTGCGAACCGCGGCCCGTCGACAGGCCGCCGATGCGGTCACGAGGGTCGTCCGCGAACGGCCCGGCGACCGCGACTGGACCTCCGATCGTGCCCAGCACCCCGAGCTGATCCTCGCCTCGTGCGAGATGAAGACGGTCTGGCACCCGAAGGGTCGGTGACCCGAACCCTCATGGGTGCGTACCGTCGGCCGACATGAAGTCGTAACATCCAGAGTGGGCGGAGTCCGCTACGGAGGTTCGGCGTGACGCCGGTGCACGCGACACAACCAGCACAAGCACGCCGCCCACGGGTGGGTCACGTCGTGGCGCTCGTGCTCGGGCTCGTGACTCTCACGTTGTCGACATCGGCTCCGGCGTCGGCGTCGATCGGCGACGAGATGGCTGCCGTGCAGTCCCAAGCCGATGCGCTCACCCTCCAGATGTCGAACCTTCAGACCGAGCTGGCGCTCCTCGAACGCGAGATCGCCGATCTGGAGACCGAGGCCGACGAGATCCGCGCCGAGATCGCCCTCCTCGAAGACGAGGTGCGCGAGGTGGCGGTCAACCGCTACGTCAACGCTGGCAACCAACCCAGCATCTGGACCCCTGATCCGTTGGAGACGGCTCGCCTCGACACCCTCATGGGCGCGGCACAAGACCGCTCGAACGCCACGATGGCCACGTTCCGCGATGCCGGCGAACGCCTGGAACGCTCGACGAGCTCGCTCGACGATCGGATGGACGCGCAGCAGGAGGCTCAGGACGAGCTGTCCGACAGCCTCGCCGAGTTGCAAGAGGAGCTGCAGCGCCTCGCCGAGCTCCGGCGCCAGGCCGAGCTCGAAGATGCCCGTCGCTCCGCCGAGCAGGCCGCGTCCGCGGCTCGTGCCGCAGCCACCACGTCCACCACCGGCCGCCCGTCCATTGCTGCGGCTGCGACCTCCCCCTCCCCGGTCGTCACGTCACCCCCCGCGACCCAGCCGTCCGCCACCCAGCCGCCCGCGACGACACCCTCGCCGCCTCCCACCACGGTCACCGAGCTGCCGGCCGCCCCGCCGTCGTCGCCGGGGTCGTTCGTGTGCCCGGTGACTCCGTCGTCGTTCGTCGACTCCTACGGGGCACCGCGCTCGGGCGGCCGCTCGCACAAGGGCGTCGACATGATGGCCCCCATCGGCACGCCTGCTGTGGCCCCGGTGTCGGGCCGGGTCGAGCATCGCGGCAACACCACCGGCGGCCTCTCGTACCACCTCCACGGTGACGACGGGAACTACTACTACGGCACCCACCTCAGCGCCTACGGGGCGTCCGGCCAGGTCGCGGCCGGCACGGTCATCGGCTACGTCGGCGACACCGGCAACGCCGCCGGCATCCCGCACCTGCACTTCGAGATCCATCGAGGCGGACGGGGCAACTCCATCAACCCCTACGCCACGGTTCGCGCTTCCTGCTGATGTCGTCACGGATCGACCGTATGTGGGACGCCGATGTCCTGCCAGCGCTGGCCGACCACATCGCCATCCCTGCGCTCTCACCAGCGTTCGATCCCGACTGGGAGCGCCACGGACACATCGCCCGAGCCGTCGAGCTCATCCGGTCGTGGTGCACGGGTCGCGCCATCGACGGCCTCACCGTCGAGGTGGTGCAGCTCGCGGGCCGGACCCCGGTGATCGTGATGGAGGTGCCGGCCAGCGGGGGCGGCGCGGACGACGTGGTACTGCTCTACGGGCACCTCGACAAGCAGCCTGAGATGGTGGGGTGGCGCGAGGGGCTCGGCCCGTGGACACCGGTGCGAGAAGGCGACCGGCTCTACGGGCGCGGCGGCGCCGACGATGGCTACGCCGCATTCGCGGCCATCGCCGCCATCGAGCTCCTCCACGCCACCGGCGCATCGCACGCTCGCTGCGTGGTGCTCATCGAGGCGAGCGAGGAGTCGGGCAGCCCCGACCTTCCCGCCTACGTCGATGCCCTGGCCGACCGCATCGGGTCGCCGAGCCTCGTGATCTGCCTCGACTCGGGATGCGCCACCTACGACCGCATGTGGGTCACCACCTCGTTGCGTGGGGTTGCCAACCTGGTGCTGCGGGTCGACGTGCTCGAGCACGGGGTCCACTCGGGCTCGGCCAGCGGAGTCGTCCCGTCGAGCTTCCGGGTGCTGCGTCGCCTGCTCGACCGCATCGAGGACCCCGACAGCGGCCAGATCCTGGTGCCCGAGCTGCATGGGTCGCCCTCCGTAGCCCGCCTCGACCAGGTGCGGGCGACCGCCGAGGAGCTCGGCAGTTCCCTCATCACCAAGTGGCCGTTCGCTGGGGCGACCCGCCCCATGGTCGACGACCCGAACGAGGCGCTGCTCGCCACCACCTGGCGTCCCACGATGTCGACCATCGGCATCGACGGCATCCCCGCGGTGGTCGACGGTGGCAACGTGCTGCGGCCGTCCACTCGCGTCTCGCTGTCGTTCCGGCTGCCGCCCGACGTCGATCCCGCGACCGCCGTCGATGCGCTGGCCCGACGCCTCACCGACGGTCCTCCCCACGGCGCCCGCGTCACCGTCGAGGTCGACGAGGCCGCCGCCGGGTGGGAAGCACCCGAGCTGGCGCCCTGGCTGGCGGCCTCGCTCGATGCCGCCTCTGTCGCCACCTTCGGTCAGTCGGCTCGCTTCATCGGCGAGGGCGGCTCGATCCCGTTCATGGGCATGCTCGGGGCCCGGTTTCCCGCGGCGCAGTTCGTGGTCACCGGCGTGCTCGGTCCCGAGTCGAACGCCCACGGGCCAAACGAGTTCCTCCACGTGCCCACAGCCAAGCGGCTCACTGCCGCGGTGGCGATGCTCCTGGCTGATCACGCACGACGCTGACCGCCCCGTCGCGACATGGCCCTTGATCTCGTGCCCGTATCGAGCCAGGATTCCTGCGGCGCTGACGTCAGCGCACTCGGAGCACACGCTCCCTCAGTCGAACCTCCGTTTCGGAGACTCCTGAAGGAGCACCACCGATGGCACGACGCACGTTCTCGACCCTGGTCAACTATTCCGACGACCCCGTCTGGGCTCCCCTGGAGCAGATCGCTCGCCTCTCTCGCGAGAGCGGAGAACTTCCTGCCTTCCACGAGGGCGAGTTCATGTATGTGTGTCGGGTCGCCAACGCCCGAAAGCGATTGGTGATCCACCTCTACAAGCACGGTGACACCCGCCGCTACCTGAACCTCGACGAGGCCGGCCACGCGTATCAGTACATGGGCGCGGTGCCGGGCGGTGAGCCGTTCGAGAGCGGGGGGATGTACCGCGCGCACCTCTCGCTCGCGGACGCGGTGGAGCGCCTGGGGATCTGGGAGCTCGGCGTGCCGGGCGGCCTCTATCGGTCGTTCCCGCCGTCGGACTGGCCGACCGATGCTCCGTCGCGGATCGTGGACCCCTCCCTCGCCGATTAGCCGTCGGGCCTGAAGAGGCGTTGTTGGATGTCGGGGCGTAGCGGGGTGGGGCGGCTGGTCGGTGTCGGGGTGGCGACAACGTGGCGGGCCGCAACTGGTCCCACGAGATGAGACCGGTGGCGTAGACGGCGCGTAGCGCCGGGAGCTCTTCGAGGGCTCGGCCCACCCGGACCCACTCGGCGGCGTGCTCGGCGGTGACACGGCACATGGCGACCACCCACGCCGACATCGACGTCGCCCGGTCCGCAGCCCAATCACGGGCTATGTCAACCGCGGCGATCAACGACAACAAGCAGAAGGCCGAACGCCACCGGCCCGTGTGGAGGCAGGACGCCCCGTCCTATCGAATGTACGTTCGAGCCGCAACCCCGGCGGATGGATTCGTCGGCACGGCATGATGGCCACATGGGAACTGAGGCACGACTCGTCACGGTGGCGCTGGAGGTGGCCGATCTCGACCGTTCGGTGGCCCTCTACCGTGAGGCGTTCGGTCTCGACCTGCACGTCGCCGACCACCACGGTGGCGAGCACGGGTCCGACGACCGTTGGACCAGCGGCCGCCACGCCGCGACGTCCTGGACCGCCGGCGCCTATCTCCACTTCGCTCTGTGCGAAGCGAAGGAGTCGCCCACATCTGGTGCACAGATCGCCCTGAGGGTCGACGACCTGGACGCCGCCCATCGCCGGGCGATGGCGGCCGGCGCCGAGATCGTCCACGGTCCGCGCCGCGAGCCGTGGGGCACGAGCGCTCGCTATCGCGACCTCGACGGCAACGTGGTCGAGCTCACGCAGCCTCCACCTTCCTGACCAGGCTCACATCACGAGGCTGGCGGCGAAGGCGGCGCCGAGCTCCCACGCGGCGTCGAGCGCCTCCCGGTCGGCAGGCCCCACCACCTCGAGCGCCGGCCTCGACCGCCTCCATCCGAGGCCGCTGGCGATGCGCTCGACCGATGCGACCGCGCCACCGGTGTCGTCGTTGCCGTGCACCCACAGGGCGTACGGGCGGCCGCCCGTGGCGTCGAGGCACGGGTAGTAGATCGTGTCGAAGGCGTGCTTGAGCGCCCCGGACATGTAGCCGAAGTTGGCCGGGGTGCCGAGCAGGTAGGCATCGGCCCCGAGCACGTCGGGCACCGTGAGCGCCAGCGCAGGTTGGAGCACCACCTCGACGCCCTCTATGGCGTCGTCGCTCGCTCCCGAACGCACCGCGTCGAGCAGCGCGTGGGTGGGCGGCGACGGGGTGTGGTGGACGACGAGCAGTCGGGGCACGATCAGCCGCGGATCGCCGCGTACCCGGGCTTGATGACCTCGTTGATGAGGGCGAGGCGCTTCTCGAACGGCCAGAAGGCGCTCTTCATGGCGTTGATGGTGAGCCACTCGAGGTCGTCCCAGCCGTAGCCGAACGCCTCGACGAGCCCGACCATCTCACCCGACAGGCTGACGTCGCTCATGAGGCGGTTGTCGGTGTTGACCGTGACCCGGAACTTGAGATCCTTCAGGAGACCGATCGGGTGGTCGGCGACGGTCTCGCACACCCCGGTGTGCACGTTCGACGTGGGGCACATCTCGAGCGGGACCCGGCGGTCGCGCACGAACGCGGCGAGCGGTCCGAGCGTGGCGGTGCCTTCCGGGTCGAGGGTGATGTCGTCGACGATGCGCACGCCGTGGCCCAGACGCTCGGCGTTGCACCACTGCAGCGCCTCCCAGATCGACGGCAGCCCGAACGCCTCGCCGGCGTGGATCGTGATGTGGAAGTTCTCGCGCTGCACGTGCTGGAACGCGTCGAGGTGCCGCGATGGCGGGTATCCCGCCTCCTTGCCGGCGATGTCGAAGCCGACCACGCCCTCGGCGCGGTGCCGCACCGCCAGCTCGGCGATCTCGCGGGAGTTGGCCGCGGTGCGCATGGCGGTGAGGAGCGTGCCGATGGTGATGCCCCGGCCCGAACTGCCGGTGCGGAAGCCCTCGAGCACGGCCTCGACCACCTGGTCGAGCGTCAACCCTCGCTCGATGTGGAGCTCGGGCGCGAAGCGCACCTCGGCGTAGACGACGCCGTCGGCGGCCAGGTCCTCGGCGCACTCGCGCGCCACCCGGACCAGCGCCTCGCGGCTCTGCATCACGCCGACGGTGTGCTGGAAGGTCTCGAGGTATCCGACGAGGTCCTTCCGGGCCGCCCCCTCGGTGAACCAGGCCGCCAGTTCGCCGACATCGGTGGTGGGGAGCGAGCGGTAGCCCGACTCTGCGGCCAGCTCGACGACGGTTGACGGGCGGAGCCCGCCGTCGAGGTGGTCGTGGAGGAGGACCTTCGGGGCTCGACGGATGGCGTCGAGGGTGGGCGGCTGGATCAACCGGCGCTCCTCTCGGAAAGGTTGGGCCGATGGTACCGGCGGAGCCCGAATGGGGAATCATGGGGGCATGGTCAGCGTCTCCCACGCCGGTCGGCTGCTCGTGGCCACCCCGACGATCGGTGATCCGAACTTCGAGCGCACGGTCATCGTGCTGCTCGACCACGACGCCGAGGGCGCGCTCGGCATCATCCTCAACCGCCCATCCGACCTCTCCACCGGCGAGGTGTTGCCCGGTTGGTCTGACCTCGCCGCTCAGCCCGGCGTGGTGTTCTCCGGTGGGCCGGTCGAGCAAGAGGGGATCATCGGGCTGGGACGCCGCACCGGCCACGATGTGGGAGCCGCCTTCCAGGTCACGGTCGGGCCCATCGGTGTCATCGACCTCAGTGCCTCGCCGGTCGACGTGGTGGGCACCGTCGAGGGGATCCGCCTCTTCGCCGGCTACACCGGGTGGGGGCCGGGCCACCTCGAGTCGGAGATCCTGTCGGGCGGGTGGTGGCTGGCCGACGCCGAGCCCGGCGACCCACTCACCTCCGCGCCGGCCGACCTGTGGGCCACCGTGCTCCGGCGGCAACCCGAGCCGTTGCGCCGCTGGGCGTTCTACCCGGCCGAGCCGTCGCTCAACTGACGTGCGTCGAGTGGCGGTGGTCGGATCGGGCGGGGCCGGCAAATCGACGTTCGCACGGGCCCTGGGCGAGCGGACCGGCCTCCCGGTGGTGCACCTCGATGCCCACTTCTGGCGTCCGGGTTGGGCGGAGCCCCCTCGTGACGAGTGGCGAGCGCAGCAAGCGGAGCTGGTGGCGGCCGACGAGTGGATCATGGACGGGAACTACGGCGGCACGTTCGACCTCCGGTTCGCAGCCGCCGACACGATCGTGGTGATGGCTCTGTCGCGTTGGCGGTGCGTCGCTGCTGTCGTGCGCCGCGTGGTGAGGGACCACGGACGCGAGACGCAAGCACCGGGCTGCCCCGAGCGGTTTGACCTCGCGTTCCTCCGGTGGGTGTGGCGCTACCCGATCGACGCGCGGCGTCGGCTGGATGCCGCGCTGGAACGGGTGGATGGTGCCGAGGTCGTCGAGCTCACGACCCGAGGGGCGGTGCGGCGGTTCCTCGCCGGGGTCTCAGGCGACTGACGGCTCGAACCCCCGCAGGGGCAGGCCCGGCTCTCGCTGCAACCAGTTGTCGGGGGCATACGCCGCGCCTGCCTCGATTGCGTGCAGCGTGTAGGCGTGGCGCGAACGGGGCGACCGATTGGGCCCGCTGAGGTGGGGGAGTAGCCCGTGCAGGACGATGAGCGTGCCGGCGGGGACGTCGAGGGCGACCAGATCGTCCATCGGGTACTCGTCGGGATCGAGCAGCTCCATGGTGGTGCCACCGGCGGCTGCCCGGGCGAAGCGCTTACGGGGTGGGAGGTGGTGCCCACCGGGGACGGCGTACATGCAGCCGTTGTCGGTGGTGGCGTCCTCGAGGGCGAACCAGAACCCGGTGGCCGACACCGGCTCGGTCCACAGGAACGTGTGGTCGGTGTGGCAGACCACCTCGCCGCCGATGTTGGGCTGCTTGAAGATGTACATCGACTGGAGCACGAGCGGGTCGACCATGCCGATGCCACGAGCCACCTCGCCGAGGGCGGCCGAGTGGGAGAACGGCTCGAACACGGGGTCGAGGTCGTGCATGGCGTGGCCGATCTTGTTGATCGACTGGGCCTTCGGCTGCCGCAGCTTGCCGCCGTCGTCGAACGCCTCCTCTTCGAAGAAGAACGAGACGCGGTCGCCGGATGCGAGGAAGTAGTCGTCGGAGGTCTGGGTCTGGTCGTGCGTCGAGAAGATCGAGGCACTGCCCTCGGCGTCGGGATCGAAGGCGTCGACCAGCTCGGTGGCTCGGTCGATGAGGGTGCGTCGGGTGGCGGGACTGACGAAGTCGGGAATGACGAGGAACCCGTCGCGCTCGAAGTCGGCCCGCTGCTGTGCCGTGATCGTCATGCAACGAATCGTACGGCGTACGACCGCGGTAGCGTCCGGCGCCATGAGCGATGACGCAGTCTTCCAGGGGTACCGAGCCAGTCGCCTCCGGCTCTCCGAGCTGGCCCGGAGCTTCGACGCCACGCAGGCGGCCACGCCCGTCGCGGCCTGCCCGGGATGGACGGTGAAGGACACTCTGGCCCACCTGGCCGGTCTGGCGGCCGACGTCGTCGGCGGCAACGTGCCCGACGGCGTCCCCACCGACGAGTTCACCGCCCGTGAGGTGGCCGAGCGGGCCGATCGCACGGTCCCCGAGGTACTCGGTGAATGGGACCGCGTCGGCCCGGAGTTCGAGTCGCTCCTCCAGGCGCTCGGCGCCGATGCGCCGCGCAACGCGGCCGTCGACGTGTGGTCGCACGAGTGCGACATCCGTTCGGCGCTCGGCATCTCCATCCCGGCCGATGGTGGCCCTGCTGCGCGGTTGCTCGACGGGATGGTCCGGCGCGGCATCGGCCGCTCGTGGGGCACCGAGGGGCACCCGCCCGCCCTGCGCATCGTCACCGACACCGACGGGTGGGTGGCAGGCGAGGGCGACCCAGCAGGCATGCTGCGCACCACCCTGTTCGACCTGTCGCGCACCATGCTCGGTCGCCGCAGTCCGGCCCAGATGGCGGGGATGGACTGGGACGGCGCCGACCCGCAGCCGTGGATCGCCGCACTACCGGTGTTCGGCCCCAACGAGGGCGGTGTGATCGACTCGGCGGTGGAGCCGAGCTAGGCGCTGGGTCAGGCAACGATTGCCCCTGTCCTTCAACGGCACTTCTGGGCGAGCTCGGATGACGGCCGCGTGCGAGTCTGGTTCCGTGATTGGTGCATTCCTGACGGAGCGGCTCGCTCTGCGTCCGGTGGACTCGGATGACCTGGAGCTCCTTTCCGACTTGAACGGCGACGCCCAGGTCATGGAGTTCATCACGGGGAGAGCCAGCTCGATCGACGAGACGGCGGCCGAGCTCGAAGCCTCGGTCGGTGCTCGGTGGCTGACCTTCGCTCGATCAGACGGACAGTTCCTCGGCTGGGTCGGCGCCGTCCCCACCCCCCAGGGAGACCAGTACGACGTCGGCTGGCGGTTCAAGCACTCCGCCTGGGGCCACGGCTACGCAAAACCGAGGCCGCCAGGGCCCTCATCGCCCAGCTCTTTGCCGATGGAGCACAACGAGTCTTTGCTCAAACGATGGCGGTCAACGCACGCTCGCGGGCGGTGATGGAACGGGTGGGTCTTCCGCACTGCATGACGTTCCACCTCGACATCGACGACCCACTGCCGGGAACCGAACTTGGAGAGGTTGAGTACGAGCTCACCCGGTCGGACTGGGCGAGACGGTATCGGTGAGCCCACGTCCCCTACCGCCGGGTCGAGGGGGCACTGCTCTCGGGGCTGTCGTCGGGCGTCAGGGTTGTGTGACGGCTATCAGAAGAAGTGGCCGAAGCGCTGTTGAGCGAGCCGTTCACCGTCATCGGTCTCCGCAACGGCGGCGACGGGCTGCAATCCCGCCGGGAGACGGACGATGAAGTACTGCGCCTCTGCGCCCTCGACGCGCCGCAGTCGGCACTGCTGCGACGTCCCGTCCGACAGCTCCATCACCACAGCAGTCGCTGAACCCGCCACCGTGCCGACGAAGACACGCGAGTCCCACGCCGCCAGCCCGAAGACGTGAGCGGGGGACGGACACACCCCCCGCCCCGTCACCCGCATGGAACCATCGCGATGGCTCGGTTCCATGATCTCGAGCTGACCGTCTTCGGCCAGTCGCAGCTGAAGATCGGGATCTGCGGTCTCCGGCACAGCGAACATGATGCCCGCAGCCGCATCGCATTCACACCACCGACCCTTGACACCGATCACCGAGAGCGAGCGTCCCAGAACGCCGGCTGATGGTGATGGCCGATCGGAACATGGAGGGCACGGCGGCGGACCTCGATGCCAGGGTGGCGGTCCTCTCGCTCTTCCAGCAGAGCGCCCGGGACCGGATCAGAACATGCGGCGGGGACGGTCTCCCCGTCGCACGCTCGGGTAGGGGTTTCGAGGAAGCGCAGATTGACGGGATTGACA
The DNA here is from genome assembly GCA_016649895.1 of Acidimicrobiia bacterium. GTDB lineage: Bacteria > Actinomycetota > Acidimicrobiia > Acidimicrobiales > SKKL01 > Actinomarinicola. The sequence continues at coordinate 16,305 of JAENWR010000009.1, forward strand.
CCCGTCAATCCCGCTATTACGTTTCTGTCGTGGGACAGGTCGCGCGGACAGGACAAGGTGGTAGGCGATACCTCGTCGTTGCCGTCGTGTTGCCCCTCGCCGCCATGGTTGCGATGGCCCCGGCACTTGCATTGACCGACCGCTCAGATGGCCTCGACCGCGATTCGGACGTGTGGACGGCGTTGGTGACCCTGGGCGTGGTGATCGGTGGGTGGGTGGCCACTCTGGTTGCGGTCCTCCGGGCGGTGACCACCGCTTTCCGCTGGAGCGACCCCGCTACGGTCGGCTCCCGCTCGCCATCGCCATGGCAGCGATGTCGGGCGCGGTGGCTGCGAACGTCGCGACCGTCGATCTTGGGTTCCTGATAGCGGTCGTCGCCTTCTGGTCGGTGCTCGGTGGTATCGCCGGGTGGCACGCCGCGGCGGTCGTGCTAAGGCCCACTCGGCTACCAACAAGCGATGCGCCCGCGCCGAGTGACGCGGCCCGGCATGACCTGGACGCCGGTGCAACGGCCGTCTGGATGGGTCAGGCTCCACCGTTGCCCTTGCTCACGTGGCTCGGCCCGATGCTGGTGCTGGCCGCTGTGGCCTGGGTTCTCGCACCCGAGGTCCTGTCGTGGGGCTTTGTGGGGGGCTGGTCGGCGATGTGGATCGGCGCCTACGCACTGACCCAGCGTCGGGTGCGCGTCGTCATCGGTCGGTCCGGGCTCCGCATCCTGGGCGGCGCTCATCGCTGGGAACGGCGGGCCATCCCGCTCGAGCACATCGTCTCAGCGTCCTGTATCACTCTGAACCGCTGGTGGGGGACGATGGCCTGGCAGCACAGCGGCAAGCACCGGCTCACGATCGCCACCCGCCCGGGCCCGGCAATGCTGGTGGAACTCACCGATGGGTCTGAGGTCGTGGTCTCGCTGCGTGATCCCTCCGATGCGGTCGGAGTCCTCAACAGCCTTCTCGACAACCGTGGTGCCGTGACGGGTGCCGAACCGACGTGACCGAGTCTCCGGGTGTGATCTTTGAGATCGACCTCTCCTCGGACGCCCCGTTGTACCTCCAGATCGCCGCGGGTGTCAGGGGATCTGTGCTGACAGGGAACCTGGTCGCTGGCCAGCGACTGCCGCCCGGTCGCGAACTCGCCGCCGGCCTCGGGGTCAATCTCGAGACGGTCCAGCGCGCCTACCGGTTGCTCGTCGACGAGGGCCTGCTCGTGTCAAGAGTCGGGCGCGGCACGCGCGTCGTCGACGACGTCGACACCGACGCACTCGCGCTCCGCCGCCAGATATCCGACCTGGTGGACCGGGCAGCGGAACTCGGGATCGGATCGGCCCGGTTGGCAACAATGGTGCGCAACTTCCCGGCGTCACCCTCGTAGGCCCTGACTCCATTGAGTTCGCCAGGAGGCAGCAGGGTGGGAGCCTGCCCCCGATCACACGTACAACGCCGGATGAGCGCCACCGCGCGGCTACGGCGCCTCGTTGACGCCTCGGCGCGATCTACGGCAGTTCGACCGGCGCCCCTGGCACGATGGGGTCATGGCAGACCTCGTAACTCGTGCTCAGCAACTTCTCGATCTTCATCATTCGGGCATCACGCTGGTGCTCCCGACGGTGTGGGACGCATGGTCGGCCAACGCGGTCGTCGCCGCCGGCTTTCCGGCGTTGACGATCGGGAGCCACCCCCTCGCCGATTCGCGCGGGCAGGGTGACGGCGAGGCGATGTCCCTCGATGACGCCCTTGACGGGATCCGTCGCATCACGGCCGCGGTCGACGTGCCCGTGAGCGCCGACATGGAGTCCGGCTACGACACCGCCGCGGCCGAGCTCGTCGACAGGGTCCTCGACGCCGGCGCCGTCGGCATCAACATCGAAGACACCATCCACAGCGAGAAGCGTCTGCGCTCGACCGCTGAACACGCCGACTACATCGGGGCACTTCGGTCCGCGGCGGACGCCGCCGGAGTCCCACTCGTGGTCAATGCCCGCACCGACGTCCTGCTGGGACGAACAGAGGTGTTCGACGACCCACTCGCCGAAGCGATCCGGCGCCTGCGGGCGTGCGAGGACGCTGGCGCCCGGTGCGTCTACCCGGTGAAGGCACCCGATGCCGCTGCGGTGCAGACACTGCTCGACGAGCTAACGGGACCGATCAACGTCATTGCCCACCCCGTCGACGGCTCCGCGGCCGGCTCCCTCGACGACCTGCGCGCCATGGGCGTGCATCGGGTGTCATTCGGCCCGTTCCTCCAGATGACGCTGACCGGGTCGATCACCGAACTCGTCGCGCCCTGGGCCCCCTGAACGCCGCGCCTCCTATCGCGGGATCGTGCCGCTTTCATGAGCTTGCGTTCCTCGAAAGCAGGCACGCCATCGATCGCCGGCTCGACGGTGTGTGGCTTCTACCGGTTCGCCCACATCGACGGGCGGATCGGCTCGGGCACTTCATCTGACCCACCACGGGGGGCGGCACCGACGTCCCTCCCGGCGCCAACGTCGAGGACCTGGGCTCCGAGCGAGCCACCGCGCAAGTGCGCGTCCATGTACAAGGCGGGCTGTCGGCACCCGCGGATCCTCAGATCGAGGAGGCGACCGATCTAGGTGGCGACGCCGTTGTCGATCCAGATCTCGATGGCCTCGGCGAGCAGCTGCACGCCGATCGACGCCACGATGAGGCCAAGCACCCGCGACACCAGCTCGATGGCGCTCGGCCGCAACCGGTACGACACCTTCGAGGCGAACCTCATGCCGAGGTAGACGGCGGCGAGCGCCACCACGAGGGCGGCGAACACCGAGATGGTGGGACCCGCCCCTTCGGCGTCGGCGATCGCCAGCATGGTGGCGGCGATGGCGCCAGGTCCGGCGAGCAGCGGCGTACCCAATGGGACCAACGCCACGTTGGCCTCCTCGGAGGCGGTGGTCAGCGACGACGAGCCCGTGGGGTTGAGCAGCTCGTAGCCGATGAGCAGCAGGAGCAGCCCGCCCGCCACCTGGAGGGCCTCGAGCGAGATCCCCACGAGGTGGAGCAGTTGGCGACCCCCAACGGCGAACAGGAGGATGACCGCGCCGGCCACCATCGTGGCCAGCAGCGCCGACCGGCGGCGGGCGGCCTCGTCCTGGAACCGGGTGAGCGCCAGGAAGATCGGAACGTTCCCGATCGGATCCATGATGACGAGCACGGTGACCAGCGTGGTGAGGAAGGCCGTCCCGTCGAGGGTGATGTCGGGCACGATCCCCACGGTACGTTGAACAGGGTGCTGAGCATCGAGATCTGGTCCGACGTCATCTGTCCGTGGTGCTTCCTCGGCAAGCGCCGCTTCGATCGAGCGGTGGTCGAGTTCGACGGCGCCGTGGAGGTCGAGGTGCGATGGCGGGCCTACCAGCTCGACCCCACCGCCACCTCGACCCCGTCGGATCTGCGCACCTCGCTCGAGAAGAAGTACGGGCCGGGGAGCTTCGACGCCATGACGGGTCGCCTCGTCCCCCTGGGTGCGGCCGAGGGCATCGAGTACCGCTTCGACCTGGCCCAGCGGGTGAGCACCATCTCCGCCCACCGACTCCTGGCGTGGGCGTGGGAACACGGCGGCGGCACGGCGCAGGCTCGTCTGGCCGAGGAGCTGTTCGTCGCCTACTTCGAGCGGGGTGCCAACGTGGCCGACCACGAGCAGTTGGTCGATATCGCCGAGGCGGCGGGACTCGACGCCGAGCAGGCGAAGGCCGTGCTGATCGGCGACCACCACCGCGACGAGGTCGCCGCCGACCTCGAGGCCGCGAGCGAGCGCGAGATCACCGGCGTCCCGGCGTTCGTCATCGCGGATCGCCTCCTCATCCCGGGGGCCCAGGAGGTCGACACCTTCCGCCAGGTGCTGCAGCGCGCCGCCGAGCGGTTCAGCTGAGGCGGAAGGCGTTCGGCAGCAGCTCATCGAGGGTGGTGGCGCCCACCTGATCGATGATGACCGGGGCGTGGGCGGGCAGCAGCTCCACCATCACCTGGCGGCACGCGCCGCACGGCACGAGGGTGGCCGGCTGCGAAGGGTCGCCGTCGAGGCAGGTGACGGCGATGGCTACGAGGTCGCGGTGCCCGGCGGCCACCGCCGAGAACAATGCGGTGCGCTCGGCGCAGTTGCTGAGGCCGTAGCTGGCGTTCTCGACGTTGCAGCCGGTGATGATGGTGCCGTCGGCGGTGAGGACGGCCGCACCGACCCGGAACGACGAGTAGGGCACGTAGGCGTGCTGGGCGGCGTCGCGAGCGGCGGCGAGGAGGTCGTCGAGGTCGATGTTGGTGCTCATGAGGCGCGCACCCGGTCGATGACGAGCGGTGACGGGTCGGGCGCCACCGCGCCGATGGTGATGGCGTCGTCGAGGGCCTGCCGAGCAGCGTCGATGCGAGCGGGATCGTCGGTGTGCAGCTCGAGCAGCGGAGCGCCGGCCTGCACGGCGTCGCCGGGCTTGGCGTGCATGACGATGCCGGCCCCCGCACTCACCGGGTCTTCCTTGCGGGCGCGGCCCGCGCCCAGGCGCCAGGCGGCGATGCCGATGGCGCGGGCGTCGAGCCGCTGGAGCACGCCGTCGGCGGGGGCCGTGATGATCTCGACGTGATCGGCAGTGGGCAGCGGCGCGTCGGGGTCGCCGCCCTGCGCGGCGATCATCCGACGCCACGTGTCCAGTGCTCGCCCGTCGGCCAGCGCGACGGCAGGATCGGCATCGACGCCCGCCAGTTCGAGCATCTCGCGGGCGAGCGCCAGGGTGATCTCGATCACGTCGGCCGGGCCCCCGCCGGCCAGCACCTCGACGGACTCGCGCACCTCGAGGGCGTTGCCCGCGGTGAGGCCGAGAGGGGTGTCCATGGCGGTGAGCAACGCCGAGGTGCGCACCCCCTGGGCCTCACCGAGGCCGACCATGGTGCTGGCGAGCTCGCGGGCCATGTGGATGTCGGGGAGGAACGCGCCCGACCCGACCTTGACATCGAGCACCAGGGCGTCGGTGCCCTCGGCGATCTTCTTGCTCATGATCGACGAGGCGATCAGCGCGATGGCCTCGACCGTTCCGGTGACGTCGCGCAGCGCGTAGAGCTTGCGGTCGGCGGGAGCGAGGTCGCCGCTGGCGCCGCAGATGACGGCTCCCACCTCGCCCAGGATGCGCACCATCTCGTCGTTGGTGAGGAGCGCCCGCCAGCCGGAGATGGTCTCGAGCTTGTCGAGGGTGCCGCCGGTGTGGCCGAGCCCCCGGCCCGACAGTTGCGGCACGGCCGCCCCGCAGGCGGCGACCAGCGGGCAGAGGATGAGCGAGATCTTGTCGCCCACGCCGCCGGTGGAGTGCTTGTCGACCGTGGGTCGTGCCACGCCGGACAGGTCGAGCCGGTCGCCCGACGCGATCATCGCTGCGGTCCACCGGGCCAGTTCGTCGGGCTCCATCCCGCGCCACACGATGGCCATGAGCAGGGCCGATGCCTGCTCGTCGGCCACGGCACCGGCGGTGTAGGCCTCGATGAACCAGTCGACCTGGGCGTCGGTGAGGCGGTGGCCGTCGCGCTTGGCGCGGATGATGTCGACGACGTCGAAGGTCATGAGCGCTCCTTCAATGGGCTTCGCCCTTGCGATACGGGGTGCCCACGCGCGCGGGGGGTCGCAGCCGTTGGGTGGCGAAGCCGAGCACCAGGAGCGTGACGACGTGCGGTGTGAAGCTGGTGAACTGCGACGGCACCTCCTCCGAGGTGAGGTACCACGTGAGGAAACCGGCGCCGGCGGCCGAGGTGATGGCGGCGCTGACCCAGTGGCGGCGGAGCACGGCGCGGATGGCGAACACGCCGGCGATGAGCGCGACGAACAGCAGTAGCGCGTGCACCGCGTCTGCGTTGCGCAGCTGCAGGGCGTCGGCGAAGCCGAACAGGCCGGAGCCGGCCGCGGCGCCGAACGGTCGCCAGTTGCCGAAGATCATGGCGGCGAGGCCGATGAAGCCGCGGCCGTTGGTCTGGCCTTCGCGGTAGATGTTGGAGGCGACGAGCGACAGGTAGGCGCCGCCCAGGCCGGCGAGTCCGCCACTGATGACGACCGCCAGGTACTTCATCTTGTAGACGGCGACGCCGAGCGACTCGGCGGCCGCAGGGTTCTCGCCGGCGGACCGCAGCCGCAGGCCGAACCGGGTGCGCCACAGGATCCACGTGGCGAGGGGAAACAGGGCGACGGCGAGGAGCGTGACGAGCGAGACGTCGGCGACGAAGCCCTGGAGGAGCCCGGCCAGGTCGGAGATGAAGAAGAGGTCTTGGTGGTCGAGCCACCCGAGCAGGTCGGGCGACGTCCACCCGAGCACGGTACCCCCGGCGAGGAGCGGGACGTCGATGGTGGAGATCTTGTCGACGATCTGGGGTGACTGGTTGGCGCCGCCGCCGGTGCCCTCGGTGTAGGTGATGACCGACAGGTAGCGGGCGATGCCGAGGCCGAGGATGTTGATGGCCACCCCCGACACGATCTGATCGACGCCGAAGCTCACCGTGGCCAAGGCGTGGATGAGGCCACCCACCGCTCCGCCGATGATGCCGATGGCGATGCCCTCCCACGGGCCGAACTGCCAGGCGCCCCAGGCGCCGAACCAGGTTCCGAGGATCATCATCCCCTCGAGGCCGATGTTGATGATGCCCGACCGCTCGCAGAACACCCCGCCCAACGCGGCCATCCCGATGGGGATGGCGAGGCGGAGCGCCGCGCTGGACGTGCCCGCCGAGGTGAGCTGGTCGGCGTCGGCCAGCGCCCGGGTGATGGAGAGCAGCAGCACGCCACCGAGCGAGAGCAGGATGACCCGCTGGGCCGGGCTGAGCATGGCGAGCAGAGCGGGGCCACGGTCGGGGCTCGCAGGGGCGAGGGGGGCCTCGGCGCCCACCACCGGTTCGGTGGGCGCGGTCACGCCGTGGCCTCGTGCGGCGAGAGGTCGGTGGCCTTGGTGACCGCCGTCTCCTGTTGGGTCTGGCGGTAGCGGCGCACCAGCTCGTACGCGATGACCACCGAGATCACGATGACGCCCTGCATGATGACGACGATCTCCTTGGGGATGTCGTCGAGGTCGAGGATCTGCGAGGAGCGCTCCATGAAGCCGAACAGCAGCGCGCCGATGGCGATGCCGATGGGGTGGTTGCGACCGAGCAGGGCGACGGCGATGCCGGTGAAGCCGTACTGCTGGGGGAAGCCGGTGTCGTACCGGTAGGGCGACGATCCCAGGAGGTACGAGAGCCCGATGAGGCCAGCGACACCGCCCGACAGGAAGAGCGTCTTCAACACCACGGCTTTCGGGTTGATGCCGGCGACCTCGGCGGCCGACCGGTTGTGCCCGCTGGCGCGCACCTCGTAGCCGAAGCGGGTGCGCCACACCAGCACGTAGTAGGCGACGCCGAGGAGGACGGCCACCACGAGGAAGCCGTCGAGGTTGGAGCCGGGGCGCATCTCGACGCCGAGCCCCTCGACCAGCCAGTTGAGCGTGGGGAACCGGGCCGACTCGGGCAGCTGGTCGGTGCCGAGGATGAGGCTGGAGCCGCTGCTGGTGGCCTTGAGGGGGCCGCCGAGGAGCCACGCCGTGATGCCGAACGAGATGGCGTTCATCATGATCGTGGCGATCACCTCGTGCACGCCGCGGGTGACCTTCAAGATGGCGGGGATGGCGATCCATGCCATGCCGATCACCACGGCGATGACGAAGATGGCACCCACGTGCAGCGGTCCGGGCAGGGAGAGCTTCGCTCCGAGACCGGCGGCCACCACCGCGGCGATGCGGTACTGACCTTCGACTCCGATGTTGAACAACCCCATCTGGAAACCGACGGCCACCGCCAGGGCGGAGATGTACAGGGGGATCGCCCGGTTGAACATCGAGACGAGCGAGTCCGCCTCGGTGCCGTAGCTGAGCATGCTCCCGTAGGCCTCGGCGGGGGAGACATCGGCGAGCAGCAGGAACACCGACGACACGGCGAGCGCGATGACGATGGCCAACATCGGGGCCGCCAGCACCAGTGCGATGCGGCGCATCATGCCGTGGTGCCTCGATGGCCGGCGCCGGTCATGTGCGAGCCCAGTTCCTGGGCGGTGACCTGGGCAGGGTCGAGCTCGGCCACGAGGCGCCCGCCGTAGATGACGAGCAGGCGGTCGGAGAGACCGATGAGCTCTTCGAGGTCGGCGGAGATGAGCAACACCGCCAGGCCGGCGCTCCGAGCCTCGCGCAGCTGTTCCCACACCGCGGCTTGGGCGCCAACGTCGATGCCGCGCGTGGGGTGGGCGGCGACGAGCAACGACGGATCGGCCGACATCTCGCGCCCCACGATGAGCTTCTGCTGGTTGCCGCCGGAGAGCGCGAAGGCGGGGACGTCGACCCCGGGGGTGCGCACGTCGAAGTCGGCGACGATCTCGGCGGTGCGGCGCTTCGCTCCGGCGCGGTCGAGCCACGGGCCACGGGAGAACGGTGCTCGCGCCTGGTGGCCGAGCATGGCGTTCTCCCAGAGCGGTGCGTCGAGGAGCAGCCCCTCGCGGTGGCGGTCCTGGGGGATGTAGCCGAGTCCGAGCTCGCGACGCCGGCGGGTCGACAAGCGGGTGATGTCGTCGCCGGCGAAGGTGACGGTTCCGTGGTCGAGCCCGTGGGTGCCGAGGATGGCGCTGATGAGCTCGTGTTGGCCGTTGCCCTCGACACCGGCGATGCCGACGACCTCGCCGCGGTGGACGGCGAACGAGATGTCCTCGATGAGGGGGCGGCCCTCGGGGGTGCGGATGGTGACCCCGGAGAGTCGGAGCTGCTCGATGGTGGTGACGGTGGACTCGCGGGTCTCCGGCGTGGGCAGCTCGGAACCGACCATCAGCTCGGCGAGCTCGTGGGCGGTGACCGACCCCGGATCGACCGTTGTGACCGTGGTGCCGGCTCGGATGACGGTGATGCTGTCGGCGATCGAGAGCACCTCGTCGAGCTTGTGACTGATGAAGATCACGGTGACGCCCTCGTCGACGAGGTCGCGCAGGTTGCGGAACAGCTCGTCGACCTCGTGGGGGACGAGAACCGCCGTTGGTTCGTCGAGGATGAGCGTGCGGGCGCCGCGGTAGAGCACCTTCAGGATCTCCACGCGCTGGCGGTCGCCGACCCCGAGATCCTCGACGAGCGCGTCGGGATCGACCGGGAAACCGTAGCGCTGCGCGAGCTCGACGATGCGCTTCTGCGCCCCAGCGCGGTCGAGGACCGGTCCGTGCGTGGGTTCGCCGCCGAGGATGATGTTCTCGAGGACGGTGAAGTTGTCGGCCAGCATGAAGTGCTGGTGGACCATGCCGATGCCGAGCGCGATGGCGTCGTTGGGGGAGCGGAGCTGACAGGTCTCGCCCTCGATGATGATGGCTCCCTCGTCGGGTTGGTGCATCCCGTAGAGCGTCTTCATCAACGTGGACTTGCCCGCCCCGTTCTCGCCGACGATCGCGTGGATCTCGCCCCGTGCGACCGACAGGTTCACGTCGTGGTTGGCGACCACCCCGGGGAAGCGCTTCGTGATGCCACGTAGCTCGACGGCCTGGCCGCCCGAGGGCTTGTCTCGTGGGGCCACTCGTGCCTCGTCTCGCGTCGGGGAACTGCCCGTGGAACACGACGGGCCCGGGGCGACTGTAGCCCCGGGCCCGTCGTCAGATGATGACGTGGATCAGCTGCCCGGGGTGTCGGGGACCTCGATGGTGCCGTCGATGATGAGCGACTTGTAGCCCTCGAGCGTGGGCACGTGCTCCTCGATGAAACCACCCTCGGTGGAGTAGCCGACGCCGTCGATCGACAGGTCGAAGACGGTGGCGCCACCCGCGGTGTCACCGCTGATGAAGTCCTCGATGGCGCCGTAGACGGCCACGTCGACCTCCTTCAGCATGGAGGTGAGGATGCGCTCGTTCTGTGGCTCGCCCACCGTGAGGTACTGGTCGGAGTCGACGCCGATGGCCCACACGTCGCCGTTGTCGTAGGCGGTCTCGAACAGGCCACCGCCCGAACCGCCCGCTGCGTGGTACACGATGTCGGCGCCGTCTTCGTACATCGACGAGGCGATCTCGCCGCCGCGGGCGGGATCGTTGAAGCCCGCGAAGTCCGGCGGCTGGGTGATGTAGGTCGAGTCGATCTCGATATCGGGGTTCACAGCGTGCACGCCGCAGACGAACCCGGCCTCGAACTTCTGGATGAGCGGGCTCTCGACGCCACCGATGAAGCCGACGTGGTCGGTCTCGGTGGTGAGGGCCGCGGCGGCTCCGACGAGGAACGAGCCCTCCTCCTCGGCGAACACCAGGCCCTTGATGTTGTCGGCCTCGGGAGCGGCGTCGACGACGGCGAAGGTGATGTCGGGGTAGTTGCCTGCCACCTCGGCGATGATCTCCTCGAACGCGAAGCCCACGCCGATGATGAGGTCGTAGTCCTCGTCGGCGAGGAGCTGGAGCAGTTCGCCCCGGTTCTCGCCGCCGGCGCTCGGCTCGAGGTCCTCGACCTCGAAGCCGAAGTCCTCCTGGGCCCGGGTGAGGCCCTCGAACGCGGCGTCGTTGAACGACTGGTCGCCCTTGCCGCCGATGTCGTAGACCATGCCGACGCGCATGCCGGAACCGTCGAGGTCGGCCCCGTCGTCGGTGCCCTCGTCGGTGTCGTCGGTGCCGCCCTCCTCGACGGCAGCGATGGCGGCGTCGAGCGCATCCTGGTCGACGACGCACGGATCGTCGGCGGGCTCGGTGGTCTCGGTGCCGTCGCCGGTACCGGTGTCCTCGCCGTCGTCGCCGCAGGCGGCGGCCACGAGGCCGAAGACCGCCAGCAGCGCGAAGAGCAGACGAAGGCTCTTCAGGTTCTTGCGCACGCAGTTCCTCCTCGTCGAGGCATCGCCCGTTCGAGCGTGCCGTTCAGGTCGCACGAGCGGGCCCGCGCGGCTGACCTGTAGAACGTACTCCTGCGGGCGGGAGCCGTGTCTCAGGAGTGAGGATCGATGCGGCAGGAAGCGGTGCCGCCCGGGAGGCGGTGGCGGTTGTTCGCCACCAGTCGGTACACGGGGCCGCCCAGCCAGCGCAGGGGCGGGGTGAGGATCGCCCGGCCGACGAGGCCCCACGGCCCGCCGACGGCTCGCAGCGCGGCGCCGATGGCGAGGTGTCCGCCAAGTCGGGTGCCGTCAGGCGCGACGAACCACGCCGCCGAGGTGACGTCGTGGAGCGTGAGCCCCACGGTGCCGAGGTCGTCGATCGACTGCCACGACACGACCGACACGTCGGCGGAGAGCCGACGCTCGATCCAACGCGCGGTCGTGGTGCAGAAGCTGCAATCGGCGTCGTAGACGAGAGAGGAGATGGCGCTCAGCCGCGACCGGCGTTGGGCTTGCGGCCGTGGTTGGCCTTCTTGCGACGGGCGTTGGTCTTGCGCTTCGAGGTCTTCTTCGACATAAGGGGTGCGAGCCTACCGGGCGAGGCGACGGGGGCACCATCTGGCCACCGGTAGCCTGCTGCCAATGGAACGCTTCGGGTTCGTCGGCCTCCCCAACGCAGGGAAGTCCTCCCTCTACAACGCGCTGGCGGGCGGTGGGGCACTCGCGGCCCCCTACGCCTTCGCCACCACCGACCCCAACGTGGGGATGGCCAAGGTGTTCGACGAGCGGCTCGACCGCCTCGCCGAGATGAGCAAGAGCAAGAACATCGTGCACGCCGCGGTGCAGTTCACCGACATCGGCGGCCTGGTCGAGGGGGCGAGCAAGGGCGAGGGGCTCGGCAACCGGTTCCTGGCCGGCATCCGTGAGTCCGATGCCATCGTCTACGTGCTCCGGGCCTTTGCCGACCCCGACGTGCCGGGGCCCACCGACCCGCTCGAGCACCTGCGCGTCCTCGAGATCGAGCTCACCCTCGCCGATCTCGAGACCGTGGAGTCGCAGGTCGAGAAGCGCCGCAAGGCGGCCCGGGCCGACCGCACCCTCGCCGACGAGGTGGTTGCGCTCGACGCCGCCCTGGCTCTCCTCGCCGAGGGCACGCCGCTCTACCGCAGTGACCTGCCGGCCAAGCAGCGGGCGATCCTGCGGCCGTGGTTCCTCCTCACCAACAAGCCGGTGCTCGCCATCGTCAACATCGACGAGGACTCCCTCGACGACGTCGAGGCCGCCGTCGCCCCCGTCCGGGCCGAGCTCGGCGACCGCGCCGAGGTCGTCGGTGCCTGCATCCAGCTCGAGGCCGAAGCAGCGCTGCTCGACCCGAGCGAGCGCAAGGAGATGCTCGACGGTTTCGGGCTCGGCGAGGGCGCGCTGCCCCGGTTCATCACGGCCGCTTACCACGCCCTCGGCCTGCGCACGTACTTCACCACCGGCGAGAAGGAGAGCAGGGCGTGGACGTTCCGCTCCGGCTCCAAGGCGCCCCAGGCGGCAGGTGTCATCCACACCGACTTCGAGCGCGGCTTCATCAAGGCCGAGGTGATCCACTGGGACGAGCTGCTCGACCTGGGTGCCTGGTCGGCAGCGCGCGACGTCGGCAAGCTCCGCATCGAGGGCAAGGAGTACGAGGTGCAGGACGGCGACGTCATCGAGTTCCGCTTCAACGTCTGAGGCTTCGACCGTGGCCTGGCTGGTGCGCGACGACGAGGTGCTGGCGTCTCTCGAGATCGCCGACTCCCGCGCCGCGCGCGCCAAGGGGTTGCTCGGACGTGAGGGCCTCGCGGGTGCGATCCTCCTGCGCCCATGCCGTTCGGTGCACTCGCTGCGCATGCGCTTCCCGCTCGACGTGGCGTTCGTCGACCGCGACATGATCGTGGTGAAGGTGTGCCGCCTGGTGCCGCACCGCGTCACGCTGCCGTGCTGGTCGGCGCGCGCGGCCATCGAGGCCGAGGCCGGTTCGTTCGCATCGTGGAACCTGGTGGTGGGCGACGAGCTCGAGGTGCGCCAGTGAGCGGGGGGCGGCTCGTGCTCGTCGGCACCCCCATCGGCAACATGGGTGACCTGTCGCCGCGAGCCATCGACGTGCTCGGGCGGGCCGACGTCGTGGCGTGCGAGGACACCCGCCGCACCGGCCGTCTCCTGCAGCACGCCGGGGTACGAGCCCGTGCCTTCCTCACCGTCAACGACCACACCGAGGTCGCGAGGGTGCGCGAGGTCCTCGAGCGCCTCGACCGGGGCGAGGTGGTCGCGGTCGTCACCGATGCCGGCATGCCCGGCATCTCCGATCCGGGCGAGCGCCTCGTGAGCGCCGCCGCCAGCGCTGGCCACCTCATCGAGGTGGTGCCGGGGCCGTCGGCTGCCATCGCCGGGCTGGTCGGCAGCGGACTCGCCGCAGGGCGGTTCTGCTTCGAGGGCTTCCTGCCTCGCAAGGGCTCGGGGCGCTCCGAACGGCTGCGCGCCCTGGCCGACGAGCGGCGCACGATGGTGCTCTACGAGGCGCCGCACCGGCTGCAGCGCACGCTCTCGGACCTAGCCGACGCGCTCGGGGAGACCCGTCGGTGCGCGCTCGGCCGCGAGCTCACCAAGCTGCACGAGGAGTTCTGGCGCGGTTCGCTCGGCGCTGCGGCGACCCGCTGCGACGAGGTGGAGCCCAGGGGCGAGTACGTGGTGGTCGTCGACGGAGCGCCCGAGCCGGCGGCGGCCACCGACGATGAGCTCTCCGCCGCCGTCCGGCGCCTGGTCGGCGCCGGCACCTCGACGCGTGACGCCGCGGCCGAGGTGGCCGCCGAGTTCGGCGTCTCGCGTCGGCGGGTCTACGAGCTCGCCCTGTGACCGACGCCCCTTCCACCCCGGCCGGGTCGACCCGGGGTGCGCTCGTGCGGTCGAGCGCTCTGGTGGCGGTGGGCACCGGCCTGTCGCGGGTCACCGGCCTGGTGCGGGTCTTCGCGTTCATGTACGCGCTCGATCAGACGCTCCTCACCGACTCCTACACCATTGCCAACAACATGCCGAACCTCATCTACGAGCTCCTGCTCGGCGGTGTGCTGTCGGCCACGCTCGTCCCGATCTTCACCGAGCGGTTGCGCGACGACGACGGCGGCATCTCGGCGGTCGTGTCGGTGGCCGCGATCGTGCTTGCCGTGGTCACGGTGGTGGGCTTCTTCGCGGCGCCGGCGATCCTCGCCGTGTACTCCGGCGCGCTCGACGGGGCCTCGCCGGCCGAGGTGGAGGCCTACCGCGAGGTGGGCACCACGCTGCTGCGCTACTTCATGCCCCAGGTCTTCTTCTACGGCCTGGTCACCGTGGTCACCGCGCTGCTCCACGCCCGCCGGTCCTTCGCGGCGCCGGCCTACTCCCCGGTGCTGAACAACCTCGTCGTTTCGGCGATGTTCATCTCGCTGCCGCACCTCATCGACCGCAACCTGAGCTCCGACGGGGCGCTGGTCGAGGCCTCGGCCGACTCGCGGCTGCTGCTGCTGCTCGGCCTCGGCACCACCGCCGGGGTGGCCGCCATGGCGCTCGCCCTCGTGCCGTCACTGCTGCGTCAGCAGGTGCGCCTGCGGTTCCGCCCCGACGTGCGCCATCCCGCCGTCCGGTCGCTCCTCGCCCTGTCGGGGTGGACCGTTGGCTACGTGGTGGCCAACCAGGTGGCCCTGTCGATCGTGCTGTGGCTGGCCCAGAGCCAGGACCCCGGCGACGCCACCGCCTACAGCGTGGCGTTCATCTTCTTCCAGCTGCCGCACGGGCTCTTCGCCGTGTCGATCATGACCACCTTCCTTCCCGAGCTCACCGTTGCCGCCCAGGCCGGCGACGACGACGCCTTCCGTGAGCGGTTCGTGCTCGGGTTGCGCCTCCTCGCCCTCGTGATCCTGCCGGCGTCGGCCGGGTACGCCGCGCTGTCGGGTCCCGTCGTGTCGCTCCTGCCGCTCGGGGCGAGCGCGTCCGACGTCACCGCGGGGGTGCTGGCGGCGTTCTCCGTCGGCCTCTTCGGGTTCTCGGTCTACCTGTTCGCCCTCCGTGCGTTCTACGCCCGCAAGGACACCCGCACACCGTTCAAGGTGAACGTGGTCGAGAACGCCCTCAACGTGGGCCTGGCGATCCCGCTCGTCGTGCTGTTGGGGGTGCGCGGCCTCGCCGGTGCCTACTCCTTGGCGTACCTGGTGGCTGCGGTGCTGGCCGTGCGAGCCCTCAGTCGGGCGGCGGGCGGCTTGGGGCTGCGCGCCGCCGCAGGGCCGCTGCTGCGGATGGGCGTCGCCGCCGTGGCATGCGGTGCCGCGGCGTGGCTCGCGGCCGAGCTCGTCGGTCCGGCCGCTCCCATCGTGCGGGTGGCGGTCGGCGTTCCCGCCGGTGCCGTCGCGTACGGGGCGCTCCTGGTGGTGTTCCGCGTCGAGGAGGTCGACACCGCCCGGCGCATGGTGGCCGGCCGCCTCCGCTCCCGTCAGAGCTGACCCGGGTCGACCAGCCAGGGATCGGTGGGCAGGGTGGTCGGGTCGAACCGGCTCACCAGCTCGGCCGCGGTGCGCAGCTCGCCGGGCTCGACGAGACCCAGGCTCGCGGCCAACGCTGAGAGGACCTGCGCGGGGGTGTCGCCAGCAGCCCGACGGTCGGACAAGGTGACCGCGCCGTGTCGCTTGGCCATGCGCTCGCCATCGGGCCCCAGCACAAGGGGTACGTGGGCGTGGGCCGGACGAGCCAGACCCAGGAGGTCGGCGAGGTGGAGCTGCCGCGGGGTCGACGAGAGCAGGTCGTCGCCGCGCACCACCTCCTCGATCCTCTGCGCGGCGTCGTCGACGACGACGGCCAGGTTGTAGGCGGGCACGCCGTCGTTGCGCCGCAGCACCACATCGTCGACCAGGCCGTCGTAGGGGCCATGGATGCGATCGACGAAGACCTCGGACTCGACCTGCGCTCGCAGCCGCAGCGCGGCCGGGCGACCCGAAGCCGACCGCTCGGCACGCTCCTTGGCGGTGAGGCGGAGGCAGGTGCCGGGATAGGCGCCCTCGGGCGCGTCGCCGTGGCTCGCCGACGCCGCCTCGCGGATCTCGCGACGGGTGCAGGTGCACTCGTAGGTGAGGCCGGCGGCGGCCAGGGTGGCGATGGCGTCGTGGTAGAGGTCGAAGCGCTCCGACTGGCGCACCACAGGTGGATCCCACGTGAGGCCGGTGGCCGCCAGGTCGGCGAGCTGCCCCTCCTCGTACCTGCGGTTGGCAACCCGATCGTCGAGGTCCTCGATGCGCACGAGGAAGCGACTGCGCTGCGAACGGGCGAACAGCCACGCGACCAGCGCCGTGCGGAGGTTGCCGAGGTGGAGCTCCCCCGTGGGGCTCGGAGCGAAGCGACCGTCGGCCATGGGGACGCATCGTGTCACGGGCGCACGGAAATCCTCCATGCCATCATGGTGCCGGCAACTGTTATCACGGCGCGATGATCCGCACCCAGATCTCCATGACCGAGCAACAGGCCGAGGGCCTCCGCCGTCTGGCTGCGCTGCGCCGCAGGTCGCAGGCGGCCTTGCTGCGAGACGCGCTCGACTCGCTGCTCGGCGACGACGGCCGAGTGGACGCGGTCGAGCGGGCTCGAAGTGCCATCGGCGCGTTCCGGTCGGGAACCGCCACCACGAGCGTCGATCACGACGCGGTGCTCGACGACGCGTTCTCATCGTGACCGACGTCTTCGTCGACACCTCTGCGCTCTACGCGGCGCTCGATGCCGACGACGAGCACCATGGCGAGGCGTCCGAGGGTTGGGCCCGACTTCTGGATCGCATCGCCACCGGAGGTCTCACGGCTCACACCCACAGCGGCGTCGTCGTCGAGGTCACAGCACTCGTCCAGCGGCGCCTCGGGCTCGACGCCGCCCGAGCCCTCCACGACCGCCTTCTACCCGTCGTCGAGATCAGGTGGCTCGACCAGCGCCTCCACGAACGGGCGCTGGCTGCGCTCCTCGCCGCCGGACGTCGCGATGCGAGCCTCGTCGACTGGACCTCGTTCGAGCTGATGCGGGAGCTGAGGATCGACCAGGCGTTCGCGTTCGATGACGACTTCGCCGGCCAGGGCTTCGTCAGCTGGTAGGTCGGGGTACCCGGTGGGTAGGCCTCGTCCATGCGACCGATCCGCACCTTCGGCCACGGCACCCTCGCTGCCGACGAGATCGTCGAGGTGCTGCGCACTGGTGGCATCGAGGTCATCGCCGACGTGCGCCGCTACCCGGGCAGCCGTCGCCACCCCCACGTCGCACGCGAGGCGATGGAGGTGTGGCTGCCGGAGGCGGGCATCGAGTACCGGTGGATCCCCGAGCTCGGTGGACGTCGTCGGCCCCGTCCCGATTCGCCGCACGTGGCATGGCGCGTCGCGCAGTTCCGTGCCTACGCCGACCACATGGAGAGCGAGGAGTTCGCTGCTGGTCTGACGACCCTCGCCGACATGGCGGCCGATCGGCAGGTGGCGGTGATGTGCTCGGAGGCGGTGTGGTGGCGGTGCCACCGTCGACTGGTCGCCGACCACCTGGTCCTCGTCGAGCGCCGAGAGGTCGAGCACCTCTTCCACGATGGGCGACTCGTGCCCCACGACCCGTTGGCCGAAGCGCGCGAGGACGAGGGCCGAGTCGTCTACGACCTCGTGGGGTAGCTCAGGGCTTCAGCTCGAGGACCATGTTGAACGGTGTCTCGGCCACCCTGCGCACCGATGAGAAGCCGGCCGCGGTGGCGACATCTCGTAGGCGGGCCTCGCCGGCCTGAGCGCCGAGCGCCGCCCCAACGTCCTGGGAGAGCGAGCCCGGCGTGCAGAGGAGCGTCGAGAAGCCGTAGTAGGCGGCGCCCACGGGGTTGAGGTTCTCCTCGATCGTGTCACCGGCCATGGGCTCGACGAGCATGACGGAGCCGGTCGGTGACAGCTCCGCTCGGATGTGGGCCAGCGACCCGACGGGGTCGCCCATGTCGTGGAGGCAGTCGAAGAAGCACACGAGGTCGAAGGGCCCGCGGATCTCGCGAGCGGGACGCGCTTCGAACGAGATGTGATCGACGACTCCCGCGGCGGCGGCCCGCTCGCGAGCGGTCACGATCGAGCCCTCGTGGGCGTCGAAGCCGGTGAAGGTCGACGCCGGGAAGGCTTCGGCCATCAGGATCGTCGATGCCCCCAAGCCGCAGCCGACGTCGGCGACGCGGGCCCCGGCGGTCAGTTGCGCGTGCGCCCCGTCGAGCGCCGGCAGCCACGTCCCGACCAGGTTGGCCAGGTAGCCGGGACGGAAGAACCGCTCGCATCCCTCGAACAGGTCGTGGTGGTGCTCGCCCCATCCCACGCCCTCACCGGTGCGGAACGCATCGGCCAGGCGGTCGGTGGAGTGCACCGAGGCCAGCGCGGTCTCGAACGCGCCGATGACGCAGGCCGGGCTGGTCTCATCGGTGAGCACGACTGCGTGCTCGTCGGACAGGGCGAAGCGCCCGTCACCCTCGTAGGAGATGTAGCCGGTGGCCGCTTGTGCCGACAGCCACTCCCGCACGTAGCGCTCGACGGTTCCCGTGCGGGTGGCGAGCTCTGCCGCGGTGAGGGGTCCGGCGCCGGCCATGGCTCGGTACAGCCCGAGCCGGTCGCCGAGCACGATCATCGACCCGCCGAGGACGGTGCCGACGTCGGCCACGGCGCGGTGCACGAACGCCATGAGGGTCTCCTCGTCGATGGCCGGGGTGGGGGCGGAGGGGTTGGCGGTGGTCGCAGTCATGGTGGATCTCGCTTTCGTTCGGTCGCTCGACCGACAGCGTGCTCGCAGTGATCCATCCTTGTCAAGGGGCAAAACCTGTGGCACGGTGAGGCAGCCGATCGACCGACCGAGGGGTAGAGCAGGATCCGATGGCCACCGCCGAGACCGTTACCGAGACCCGCACAGCGATCATCGACGCCGCCCGCTCCCTGCTGCGCACCGATGGCCACACCGGGATCTCCACCCGGAAGGTCGCCGAAGCCGCCGGCGTTCCGCTCAGCCAGCTCCACTACCACTTCGGTTCGAAGGAGGGATTGTTGCTCGCAGTCCTCGCCGCCGAGAACGAGCGCCTCCTCGACCGCCAGGCCCGCATGTACTCCTCGGACCGACCCCTGTGGCAGCGCTACGAGCAGGCATGCGACTTCCTCGACGAGGACGTCGAGTCCGGTTATGTGCGCGTCCTGCAGGAGATGATCGCCCAGGGCTGGACCAACTCTGCGGTCGGGGCCGCGGTCCGCGACCTCCTCACCGGCTGGTACACCCTGCTGACCGATGTCGCCGAGGAGGCCGAGGCGCGGTTCGGCAGCCTCGGGCCGTTCACGGCTCGCGAACTGGCCACCCTCATCGGCAACGCGTTCATGGGCTCCGAGGCCCTCATCCTCCTCGGCTTCGACCGCGACGAGCTGCCCGTGCGCGCTGCGCTGCGCCGGGTCGGCATCCTCATCCGCCAACTAGAGGACGGCCAAGGAGGCCCCGATGCGCGCCCGACGACCTGACCGAGCCAGCACCACCGAGCGAGACGGCGTACGGCTCGCCTACGAGGTCCACGGCGACGACCACGACCCCACCGTCCTGCTCATGCCGACGTGGTCGATCCTCCACTCGCGCTTCTGGAAGGCCCAGGTGCCCTACCTCTCGCGGCACTACCGCGTCGTCACCTTCGACGGACGCGGGTCCGGGAGGTCAGGGCGTCCGGTTGGCCCCGCCGCCTACGTCGAGCACCACTACGCCGACGACGCCGCGGCCGTCATGGAGGCCACGGGCACCGAGCGTGCGGTGGTGGTCGGCCTGTCGTGCGGCGCCACATACGGAGTTCACCTCGCCGCCCGCCACCCCGATCGAGTGGCTGCGCTGATCGCCATCGGGCCGGCGTGCGGCTTCTCGATGAGCGCTCCCGAACGAGGGCAGTACGCGTGGGACGCCGATCTCGACACCACGGAGGGGTGGGCGAAGTACAACCGGAGGTACTGGCTGGAGGGCGACTACGACGACTTCCTCCGCTTCTTCTTCTCGAGGATGTTCACCGAGCCCCACTCGACCAAGCAGATCGAGGACGCAGTGGGGTGGGGGCACGAGATCGACCCGTCCACCCTGGCCGACACCACTGAAGCCCGCCTTGGATGCGAGGGCGTCACCTGCGCTCCGGTCGAGGCGGTGTGCGCGCAGGTGCGCTGCCCGGTCGTGGTCGTGCACGGCGACGACGACGGCATTCAGCCCCACGCGGTCGGCGAGCGGTTGGCCGAGCTCACCGGCGGCTCCCTGACCACCATCGGTGGCGGAGGCCACGGCCTCCCTTCACGCAACCCCGTGTTCATCAACCGACTGATCCGCGACGTGGTCGAGCGCACCCGACCTGTCGCGCCGCGCACCCGCACCACGTGGACGCGCGCGCTTGCCCGCCCGAGGCGCGCCCTGTACCTGTCGTCGGCCATCGGGCTCGGCCACGCCCGGCGCGACGTCGCCATCGCCCAGGAGCTTCGCCGCCACCACCCCGACCTCCAGGTCGACTGGCTGGCCCAGCACCCCGTCACCACCGTCCTCGAAGGGGCCGGCGAGTGCGTCCATCCGGCGTCGGCCCACCTGGCCAGCGAGTCGGCCCACATCGAGGACGAGTGCGCTGAACACGACCTCCACGCGTTCCAGGCCATCCGGCGCATGGACGAGATCCTCGTCGCCAACTTCATGGTCTTCCACGATGTGGTCGAGGCCGGGCACTACGACCTCGTGATCGCCGACGAGGCCTGGGAGGTCGACCACTTCCTCCACGAGAACCCCGAGCTCAAGCGCTTCGCATACGCCTGGATGACCGACTTCGTCGGGTGGCTCCCGATGCCCGACGGCGGTGAGGACGAGGCGCGCCTGACAGCTGACTACAACGCCGAGATGATCGAGCAGAGGGCCCGGTTCGGCCGCCTGCGCGATCGCTCGATCTTCGTTGGCGACCCCGACGACGTCGTACCCGACAGCTTCGGCCCGGGGCTGCCGGACATCGCGGAGTGGACGCGCTCGCAGTTCGACTTCGCCGGGTACGTCACGGGATTCGAACCGGTCACCGACCGGGAGGCACTGCGCGACGAGCTCGGGCTGCGTGCCGACGAGCGCCTCTGCGTCGTCACCGTCGGTGGCTCGGGTGTCGGCCAGCCGCTCCTGCACCGGATCCTCGACGCCGTTCCCGCGGTGCGGCGCCACCTCCCCGAGGTCCGGTTCCTGGTCGCAGCCGGACCGCGCATCGACCCGGCGTCGCTCCCTCGCCGGCGTGGTGTCACGGTCCGGTCCTACATCCCCGACCTTCACCGGTACCTGGCGGCGTGCGACATCGCCATCGTCCAGGGCGGCCTCACCACGTGCATGGAGCTCACCGCCAACCGGCGTCCGTTCATCTACGTACCGCTCCGCCACCACTTCGAGCAGAACATCCACGTGCGCCACCGGCTCGAGCGGTACCGGGCCGGCCGCTGCCTGCCGTACGACGAGCTCGACGCCGACACCCTGGTGGCAGCGATGGTCGACGAGCTGCGCCGGCCGCTCGACTACCGGCCCGTGGCCACCGACGGGGCGGCACGCGCCGCTGAGCTGCTGGCGCCGCTGCTGTAGACGGCCGGGGGGAGAACGGGCGTTCGGCCACGGTGCCGCACAGCCATGGCGATGTGAGGAGGCCATCCGCTACCCCATCCCGGCGGCCAGTGCACCGACCTGACGGGTTCCCTTGGCTGTGAGCCGATACGCCATGGCTGGGTCAAACGGGTTGCTCCTCGTCGGCTCGATCAGCTGCTGATCCAGTGCAGCGTCGATCCAGCGTTTCCGGGATGTCGGAGACTTGAGCCCCAGGGCTTTGCCGATCTCGGTGGCCCGCAGTTCTGTGGTCGGGCTCGCGGCGATCGCGGCGAGCAGCTCGGGAACCCGATCCGTGCCGCGCCTTCCACGCTGCGTACTGTCAGCGCCGGCGGCTTCGGGCCGTGTGGCGAGGAACCACGCCGGGGCCATCCGGCTCCTCGAACGGGTGAGTAGCCCGGCGGTCTCAAGATCGTGGAGAACGACGGCAGCGTCTTCGACCGAAGCTCCTGCGAGAGCGCGAGCGATGAACCGGGCGTCAACCGGCACATCAGCCCATGGGTTGAGAACGGTCTCATCCCCCAGACCTGCGACTCGGTGGATGACGCTCAGCGCACGGTGCTGGTCGGCGCTGAGCGTGACGTTCGCGGCGTCGGCAAGCGCCTTTGCCGGGGCCGGGTCGATCGAGCGTCGTGCCATCGTCACCTGGAACGAGGTGGGCAGGTCGGCGAACATCGCTGGCAGCGTTCCCGCAGCGCGACACGCCCGGTCGGCGAGCGCGATGCCGACGTTCTGCCCTTCGACGATCCGGGCACCAGCCGGGGTGCGCAGCTGCTCACAGATGCGCACGAGCGTGAGGTTTCGTAGCCCGTTCCGAGCGCCGAGGCCGAGCAGCGCCGGGTCGTTGGACACGTGGATACCGCCAGGGCTCGTGACGACAACAGCGTCGTGGGACAGCTCGATGAGCCCCGCCGTGTCGTCGGCGGCGAAGCTCCGGTGGACGAGCGCGTTCGAGATGATCTCTCGCAGTGCTTCGAGCGGAACATCGGTGTCGTCGAACAGCCCGCCGTGACGGAACACCTGGACCGTCCCCATTTGCTGGCGAAGCCAGCTGAGGGCGTCGTCGAGCAGCTCACCGATGGTTCCTTCCAGGTGCTCACCGGAGTGGCGTGTGCCTGGCGGGTCCGCTGGCGTGGGGTGCCGGCGCACCGTCATCCGCGCTGACGGCGAGTACCGCTGCGGTAGTCGGCCCAACGCGAGGAGCCCCGCCAACGTCAACGATCGGTTGTCGGTCACACCGGACGCCTCGAGGATCTGCGCATCAGCCAAGCCCGCCGAGCGTTCTGACCTCGTCCGCTGCTGTGCGCAGAACTCCGCGGCTGCTGCCGCGTCGAGGACAGCACCGTCGGGTGCCGGTTTCGCGCTGTGGTCGTGGCCGGAACGTACGGCGAGCATGGCGTCGACCTCAGAGCTACGGAGGCGCTGGTCGGAGTCACCAACGCGGATGAACGACGAGGCGTGCGGACCCGAAAGTCGCCGATGGCAGGGCCGCTGGGTCCGAGGTAGTGATTCGATCTCGGCGACGACCACTGCACCTTCGGGTAGTTGGATGGTGGCGATCACTGGCCTCAGCGGTGGTTCGAGCTCTGCGCACTCGCTTTGGAGGTTCGAGGTTGTTCGGCCAGGGTCGTCGACCCCGGTGACTGTGAACTGTCCGTCGCCTTCGTCGACGCCGAGCAGCAGGGTGCCGCCCACACCGTTCGCGAACGCCGACAGCGTCTCCCACGTCGTCTGCGGCAGTGCCGTTCGGGCACGCTTGGCTTCCACGAGCTGGGTGTCGGATCCGACACCCCTCAGCTCTTCGAGCATCGCGGTCAACGCTGCCTCGTCCAACATGGTCTTCACCGTTCAGTCTGTGCGCCGTCCGAACCTTACATGGAGGGGAGGGTGTAAGGTTCGGGTGTAAGGCTCGGTAGAGGATCCAGGTATGCCGAGTTGGAAGGCCTTTTCCGAACCTTACACCTACCGGGCACGGGGTGTAAGGTTCGGGTGTAAGGTTCTCGCTTCAAGCAGGTTGGGCACGT
Source organism: Acidimicrobiia bacterium (assembly GCA_016649895.1). Classification (GTDB taxonomy): domain Bacteria; phylum Actinomycetota; class Acidimicrobiia; order Acidimicrobiales; family SKKL01; genus Actinomarinicola. Next base: position 39,781 of record JAENWR010000009.1, read on the forward strand.
GCTCAGCCCAACCATGGGCACCCCTCGTAAGCTGGCGATCTATGCCCGATCGCTTCTTCGTGACCACGCCGATCTACTACGTGAACGACGCGCCCCACATCGGGCACGCCTACACCACGGTCATCGCCGACGCGGTGGCGCGGTGGCACCGCCTGAAGGGCGATGAGGTCTTCTTCCTCACCGGCACCGACGAGCACGGACTCAAGGTGAAGCGCTCGGCCGACGAGGCCGGCGTCACCCCCATCGAGCAGGCCGACCTCAACTCGGCCCGGTTCCGCGAGGTGTGGGACTCGCTCGGCATCTCCTACGACGACTTCATCCGCACCACCGAACCTCGGCACCACCAGTCGGTGCAGGCACTCCTCCAGGCCGTCTACGACAACGGCTACATCGAGAAGGGCACCTACGAGGGGCTCTACTGCGTGTCGTGCGAGGCGTACTACAACGAGGACGACTTGGTCGACGGCAACTGCCCCATCCACGGCCGGCCCGTCGAGACGCTCCGCGAGGACAACTACTTCTTCAAGCTCTCGGCCTTCGCCGACCGCCTCGATGAGTGGCTCAGCTCCGACGAGGGTGCGGTCATCCCCGATGGCAAGCGCCGCGAGGCGCTCGGGCTGGTGCGCGGCGGCCTCGACGACGTGTCGATCACCCGCACCTCGCTCGACTGGGGCGTCACGGTCCCCTGGGATCCCGAGCACGTCTTCTACGTCTGGTACGACGCGCTCATCAACTACGTCACCGCCATCGGCTACGGGGTTGACGACGAGCGCTTCGCCCGCTGGTGGCCCCACACCCTGCACCTCCTCGCCAAGGACATCCTGCGGTTCCACTGCGTCTACTGGCCGGCGTTGCTCATGGCTGCGGGGGTCGAGCCGCTGCCGCGCTTCGCAGTGCACGGCTACCTGCTCCTCGGCGGGGAGAAGTTGTCGAAGACGGTGCACGGGCCGGCGCGGCTCACCGACATCGCTCCGGCGCGCCTCGTCGAGGACTTCGGCGTCGACGGCTTCCGCTACCACCTGTTGCGCGACACACCGTTCGGTCCCGACGGCGACTTCTCCTATGAGGGGATGGTCACCCGCTACAACTCCGACCTCGCCAACAACCTGGGCAACCTGTTCTCGCGGGTGGCGACGGTGGTGGCGAAGAAGTGCGGTGGCATCGGCCCGGCGCCGCGCCTCGACAGCCCGCTCGCCGAGGTCGTGGCCGGTGCGTACACCGACGCGGCCGCCGCGTGGGACGGCGTGGCTCCCTCCATCGCCATCGACGCCACCTGGCGGATCGTGCGCGAGACCAACGCCTACCTCGAGGCGAACGAGCCGTGGAAGTCCGATCCCGGACCCGAGGTCGACGCGGTCCTGGGCGACGCCGTCGAGGCGCTGCGGGCGGTGGCCATCCTCGCCTGCCCGGTCATCCCCACCACGTGCGACGCGATCTGGGGGCGGCTCGGGCTCGAGGGCAGCCCGCGCGACCAGCGGGTGCCCGACGCCGTCGCCTGGGGCCAATACCCCGGGGGCCTGCCGGTGGTGAAGGGCGACGGGCTCTTCCCCCGCATCCAGTCGGCGGGCTGACCGTGCGCTGGGCCGACCACCACTGCCACCTCTCTCCCGACACTGCCGACGAGCAGGTGGCCGAGGCTCGCGAGGCCGGGGTCGAGGTGCTCATCGACGTGGGCACCGACGTGGCGAGCTCACTGGTCGCGATCGACATGGCTCGCCGCTTCGACGGTGTGTGGGCCACCGCAGGGGTGCACCCCCACGACGCCGACGGTGGGCTCGACGGGCTCGAGGACCTGCTCGGGTTGCCCGAGGTCGTGGCCGTGGGGGAGTGCGGGTTCGACTTCCACTACGACCACTCCGAGCGCGGCGCCCAGCGCGAGGTGTTCGCTGCGCAGATCGCCATGGCCCACCGCCACGACCTGGCGCTGGTCATCCACACACGAGAGGCCTGGGCCGAGACCTTTGACATCCTTCGCGCCGAGGGGGTTCCCGAGCGAACGGTCATGCACTGCTTCACGGGCGGTCCCGACGAGGCCCGGAGCTGCCTCGACCTCGGTGCCCACCTCTCCTTCAGCGGCATCGTGTCGTTCCCGAGCGCGCCTGAGCTGCGTGAGGCGGCCGCGCTCTGTCCCTCCGATCGGTACCTGGTCGAGACCGACTCGCCGTACCTCGCTCCGGTTCCGCACCGTGGGCGCAAGAACCGACCAGCGCTCCTCCCGGCTGTCGGGGCCGCCGTCGCCGACGCTCGCGGCGTGTCTGTCGACGTCGTGGCGGCCGAGTCGTGGGACACGACCGAGCGCCTCTATCGCCTCGCTCCGACGAGCTGACCCGAGTCGGCTTCCGCTCGCCGCCCCGACCGGGCTGTCAAGCTTGTGCGCCTGTGACCGTTGGCCGTCGAGAAGGTTGCAATCCCGTTACGACGCCCCGTAGGGTGCCCCGAGCAGTTCGGCATTGAACCGATGTCTCCGGTGACGTGTCCCATATCCACCCCAGGGAAGGACGGAGCTCTGGACGGAGATCAACGGGCCCCTGGGCCTGTGTCGGGTAAGACCGACCGACAACCTGACGACGGCCGCCCGGCCCACCGCGATGTCGCCCGCACCAGCGAGCGTCGTCGATTGGTGATGACGGTCCTCGCCACGGTGCTGGCAGCCCCGTTGCTGCTCGTCGAGATCGCCCCAGGGGCGGACGCGTCGCCGGATGCGGCCCTCACCGCCTTCCGCCAGAACGTCGAGGATGCGGCTGAAGTCGCCGCCGACACTGATGTGGCCCCGGACCCGAGCGGTCGTGCCGTCGGCTCGCTGTCGAGCGACGATCTCGGCGGGGCTCGGCTCCTCTCGCCCCTCACCTCGGGCGATGAGCTGCGTGCCGAGGCGGAGGAGCAGGCCGAGATCGAGGCGCTCTCCGCCGTCGAGGAGGCACGCGAGTCCGAACGTGCCGCTGCGGCAGCGGCCGAGGCCGAGCGTGAGGCCGCACGGGTGCCCTCCACCACGGTGCCGCCTCCGCCGCCTCCCCCTCCCGCCGAGTCGGCTCCCGCCGTCGCCCCCGCTGGAGGCCCCTCGCCGGCGCAGTGGGCGGCACTTCGCCACTGCGAGTCGAGTGGCAACTACGGCGCCTACAACAGCTCAGGCCCCTACTACGGCGCCTACCAGTTCCTGCAGGGCACCTGGGACAGCACCGCTCGCCGCACCGGCCGAGCCGACCTCGTCGGGGTCCACCCCCACCACGCGTCACCGTCCGACCAGGACGCCATGGCCTACGCCCTCTACTCGCGGCGCGGCTCCTCGCCGTGGCCGCACTGTGGCCGGTACCTGCGCTGAGCTCGTCCCGGTGACCCTGTCCCGGGCTGACATCACCCAGCTTCTCGATTCCCACGGGCTGTCGCCCAGCCGAGCACTCGGCCAGAACTTCGTCGCCGACCCGAACACCGTGCGGCGCATCGCCCGGCTCGCCGATGTCGGACCCGGCGACCGCGTGATCGAGATCGGGGCCGGACTCGGTTCGCTCACGCTCGCCCTCGCCGAGACCGGGGCCGAGGTGGTGGCCGTCGAGATCGACCGCTACGTGCTCCCCGTCCTGCGCTCCCTGGTCGAGCCGAAGGGCGTCACGGTCGTAGAGGGCGATGCCCTCGAGATGGCGTGGGGCGAGGTGCTGGGGGCCGCGGAGGGATGGGTCTTGGTCGCCAACCTCCCCTACAACGTGGCCACGCCCCTCGTCCTCGACCTGCTCGATGACGTGCCGGCCATTCGCCGCATGCTGGTGATGGCGCAACTCGAGGCCGGGCAACGGCTGGCCGCCCACGTCGGTGATCCCGCATATGGGATCCCCTCGGTGAAGGTCGAGTACTGGGCCCACGCCGACGTGATCGGACGGGTGCCTCCCACGGTCTTCGTGCCCCGTCCCCGGGTCGACTCGGCCCTCGTCCGCATCGTTCGTCGCGACTCGCCCGCCACCGATGCCGATCCCGTGCGGATGTTCGCGCTCGTGCGGGCAGGTTTCGGACAACGCCGCAAGATGCTGCGCCGAGCCCTCACCGGTCTGGTGGACGCTGCCGCGTTCGAGCAGGCGGGGGTGCGTCCGGAGGCCCGGGCCGAGGAGCTGTCGGTGGCGGAGTGGGGCCGGCTGGCAACGGCCTCGCCCGCCCCCACCTGATCGTCAGGGCGCTCCCTTGCAGCTGGCGAGGGCTTCGGCGTACAGCCGGGCGAGGAGCTGGGTCCCCGCCTCGTTCGGGTGGATGCCGTCGTCCTCGAGGTAGTCGGTGGCCACCCCGCCGTCGGGCGGATCGGCGAGGGCCCCGGCCCAGTCGATCACGTTCACATGCAGGCGCTGCCGTTCGAGATCGAACATCCCCAGGTTGAAAGCGATCACCTGCTGGTCGACGTCGGCGTCGACGAACGTGACCACCCCGGGGTTCACGGTGGTGACGTGCACGCAGCGCACGCCCGGGTGCTGGTCGACGAGGGCAGCGATCTCCACGGCGGTCTCGGCGGGATCGCGGCCCCCGATGATGTCGTTGGTGCCGAGGTTGATCACCACCTGTTCGCCGACCTCGCCGGCGAGGGGCGTGACCCGTTCGCGCATCTGGGTCGAGGTGGCGCCGGGCACCGCCTCGATGCGCAGCTCGATCTGGTCGTCGGCCACCGCCCCGATGATCGCCTCGCGGCTCATGTCGGTGATGGAGTCGCCCACCACGAGCACGTCGGGCCCGTCGTCGTCGGAGGAGCAGCCCGCCAGCAGCGCCACGGCCAGCAGGGCGACGAGGCCCCTCACGCCAAGGTGGCCATCCGCGCGAAGAGCTCGGCGGCGGGGGTGGCTGCCGTGTTGCCCGAACGCTCGCGGAAGACCGTGTCGACGTTGATGACGATGCGCTCCGCGTCGCCCCACGACGAGAATCGGCTGGTGCCGAGCTCCTTGGTGGTGATGTCGCGCGCCGCGGTGAGCGCATCCATGCCGTCGTCGTAGCGCCGTCCGGCCTCGGCGGTGATCCACTCGAGGTAGTCGCGCACCGCCCGCACGCCGGTCAGGTCGGTGACGGGGCCGTGGCCGGGCACCACGGTGTCGACGCGCCACGATTCGATGAGGTCGCACGCCGCCAGCCAGTTGGAGATGGGACCGACCCACACGATGGGGTGCCCGCCGATGAAGAGGATGTCGCCAGTGAAGACCGTGGCCCGCGACGGCAGGTGGACGAGCACATCGCCCTCCGTGTGGGCGGGCCCGACCTCGACGAGCTCGACGACGGTGTCGCCAACGGCCAGCTCTAGCCGCTGCGAGAAGGTGCGCGTGGGCAGGGTCTTGGTGACCCCGGCGAAGTCGAAGCTGCCGAAGCCATGGAGGAGGAACTCGCCGGTGGGTCCCATGTTCGGGGCATTGGCGAGCAGCGCCGCCATCATCTCGGGCGACTCGTCGGCCATGCCCTCGGCGGTGGCCGCCGAGGCGACGATGTCGGCGCCCGTGAGCAGCTCGTTGCCGTTGCAGTGGTCGCCGTTGCTGTGGGTGTTGACGACGGTGCCGATGTTCGACGCCGCGGGGACCGCCTGGCGCATGGCATCGAGCATCGTGGCGGTGAGTGGCACGTCGTAGAGCGTGTCGACGAGGAGGGCTTCGTCGCCGTCGACGATCAGGCCGGCGTTGCTCCATCCCCACCCGCCGTCGGGCTGGAGCCAGGCGTAGGTGCCGTCGCCGGTCTGGTGGAGCCCACTGGTGTAGGGGCGGGTGCCGAGGTCGTCGTAGCGGGCGCTCACCCGCCAGAACCTACCCTGGCGGCGATGGACGCAGAGGTGGTGGCCGCTCCGGCCAAGTTGACCGTGACGTTGCGCATCACCGGTGTGCGGCCCGATGGCTTCCACCTCATCGACGCCGAGATGGTCACGCTCGACCTGGCCGACACGCTCGTGATCCGTCGTGGTGACGGGCTCGACGTCACCGGTGCCAGCGGGCTCGTCGTGCCCGTCGGCCCCGACAACCTGGTGGCCCGAGCCCTGGCCCTCGTCGGTCGCACCGCCCACGTCGAGCTCACCAAGCGGATCCCCGCCGGGGCCGGCCTGGGCGGTGGATCGGCCGACGCCGCGGCGATCCTGCGGTGGGCGGGCTTCACCGACCTCGATGCCGCGGCCCGGCTCGGCGCCGACGTCGCGTTCTGCCTCGTGGGGGGACGGGCCCGGGTATCGGGTATCGGCGAGATCGTCGAGCCGCTGCCACCCGTGGCCCGCACGTTCACCTTGCTGACCCCGCCGTTCGGCTGCTCCACACCGGCCGTCTACGCGATGTGGGACGAGATGGGAGGGCCGACCACCGACGGGCCGAACGACCTCGAACCCGCTGCGCTGCGGGTGGAGCCCCGCCTGGTCGAGTGGAGGGACAGCTTGGGAGACGCCACAGGCGAGTCGCCCGTCCTGGCCGGCAGCGGCTCGACCTGGTTCGTCGAGGGCGCCTTCGCGGGGGAGGGGCGGGTGGTGACGCGAACCGACCGCCCCTGACCTTGCGATCAGACCGTGGGGCGGTCGGAGAGCTGCAGCTACCGCGTGGGCGTTGGGGCTACTTGCCCTTGGCCCGACGCTGGAAGCGAGTTCGCTTCAGCATCTTGCGGTGCTTCTTCTTGCGCATGCGCTTACGGCGCTTCTTGATCAGCGATCCCATGAGGTGGCGCACGCTACAGCCGGATGGCCCGAGGTGCGAACTGAGGCACTACCGTCGGGGAGCCGATCGCGGGTAGTTCAACCGGCAGAACGCCTGACTTTGGATCAGGAGGTTGGAGGTTCGAGCCCTCCCCCGCGAGCCACAAAGCCGCTGGTCAGCACCTCGGAGCACTCTCCGAGGCGCTGGATGTGATGCCCGAGTAGGTGGACGCGCCTGAGTTCAACCCGCCGTCGCCATGGTCGACGGTCCGGGCGTGAAGCGGACGACGGTCGATCAATGGGAGCTCCGAGGCTTGCTGCCTGAGCAGCGGCTCAGCCTTGCCGGGGCCGTTCCGCGCCGGTCACGCACAGAGGTATCGGAGCGATGCCAGACTCATCTCGTGGGCGGATCAGCCGATAGGGAATGCCAGAAGGCCATCGATGTCGTTGCACTCCACGGGTGGAGCGTGGCCCGCGTCACGAAACGGGGCTACACGATCATGCGATGCAGTTGCGGAAGCCACCAAGAGCGGTTCAGCAAGACCCCGAGCAATCCCAACCACTTCCGAGAGAAGGCATCTTGGATGGTGTCTCAATGCAGCAACCGGGTACGGTGACACACATGTGGACTGTGGTGTTTGACGTTCATGTCGCATCCGCCGCGGAACTGACGCCGGACGACGTGACTGACCTGATCGAGGAGATCAGCGACTTGCTCGATGCTCACGCGCAGCTCGAAGTTGAGACGTTGCGAACCGACGGCGTGGGCAATCTGGTGAAGTTGTTCCTTGAGGTGAACGTCGCGGCGACTGACCGGCTGAACGCCGTGGAGCTGACGACGGGGCCGATCATGGCCGCATTTCGGGCAGCCGGCATCGGCACGGAGGGCCTCGACCTCTCCGAGGGCTTCTACACCAGCGCAAGGGATCTGCAGCTCGCTTAGGGCTCACGCCGGGATTGGTTTGAGCGTTGATGGTGTAGTGCCATTCGCCGTGCCAGTCGTGGCCGACCACAGCATGATCTGGAAGCCGACCGCCGACGCCTCGTTCCAGACGTCGCGGCGGCGTTCCTCGTCGTAGAGGGGGCTGCCGAGGTCGCCGATCCGGGCGGCGGTGCGCATGAAGAGGGTGTCTCGGTTCACGGGTCGCTCCTCGTGTCGTGGTCGCCGAAGAGGGCCTCGACGGTGGTGCCCAGTCGCTCGGCGAGGGCCAGGGCCAGGTAGACCGACGGCGCGTAGTCGCCGGCCTCGACGGCGACGATCGTCTGCCGACTGACGCCGACCGACTCGGCGAGCTCGCACCGGCAGGCCGCTTCCTCGCGGTGCGCACGCCCAGCGTGCACACCGCGAGACGGCGAGGTCGGTCCCGCGGCCCAGGGGTGGTGCGGGGCGGCGGCGGGGCGTCTGGGTAGGTTGGGCGCATGTCCAGAGGTGAGCTCTCCGCGGTCATCCTCGCTGCAGGCGAAGGATCGCGCATGCGGTCCGACCGCCCGAAGCCTCTCCACCTGCTGTGTGGCAGGGCGATGCTGCTCTACGTGCTCGACGCCCTGGGCGGGTGCGACATCGACCGGGCGGTCGTCGTCGTGGGCCACGGCGCCGAGCGGGTGACCAAGAAGCTGCAGGAGCTCGGCCCCGACATGCCTCTCGACTTCGTCGAGCAGCACGTGCAGCGCGGCACCGGCGATGCCACCAGCGTTGGTCTCACGGCATTCGCCGACGACCTCCCGGACGACGCGGCCGACGTCATCGTCCTACCGGGCGACACCCCGCTGCTGAGGGCCGAGACCATCACGGCGCTCGTGGCCGAGCACCGGGCGGCCGGCTCGGCGTGCACCATCCTCACCGCCGAGCTCGACGACCCCACCGGCTACGGCCGCATCCTCCGTGGCCGCGACGGGCGCGTCCGTCGCATCGTCGAGCAGGCCGACGCCACCGACGACGAGCGGGCCGTCACCGAGATCAACACCGGCATCTTCTGCTTCCGTCGCAGCCTGCTCGCGCCCGCTCTCCGCCGGCTCAGCCCCGAGAACGCCCAGGGCGAGTACTACCTCACCGACATCGTGGCCGTCCTGAGCGACGCCGGCCACATGGTGGGGTCGTTCGTGGCCCCCGACCCGTCGGAGACCCACGGGGTCAACGACCGCGTCCAGCTCGCGGCCGCCGAGGCGCGACTGCGGGCCCGCACCAACCAGGGGTGGCTGCGCAAGGGGGTCACGATGATCGATCCCGCCACCACCTACATCGACGCCACCGTCGAGCTCGCCTCCGACGTCACCCTTTTCCCTGGGGTCATCCTCCAGGGTCGCACCGTCGTGGGAGCGCACGCCGAGATCGGCCCCGGCACCCGCCTGGTCGACTGCGCCGTCGGCCGCGACTCGGTGGTCGACCAGACGGTGGGTCGCGACGCCGAGATCGGCGACGGTGCGCACGTTGGGCCGTTCGCGGTGCTCGAGCCCGGCGCCCAGGTGCCCGCTGGCGCCCGCACAGGGGCGTTCTACACTGCTCGGAGCACCGAGGCCGACGACCGGTAGGGACAGGGCACACATGGAGCTGGTCACCAAGAAGAAGCTGGCTCTCATCGCCGGTCGGGCCAACGTCGAGCTGGCCGAGGAGGTGGCCTGGCAACTGGGCGTGCCGCTGCTCGCCGCCAACTGCACCGAGTTCGCCAACGGCGAGCTCCACTGCAAGCTCGGCGCGTCGGTGCGCGGCACCGACGTGTTCATCATGCAGAGCCACGTCAGCACCGAGGAGGCGTCGGTCAACGACGCCATCATGGAGCACCTGATCATGGTCGACGCCGCTCGCCGGGCGTCGGCCAAGCGCATCACCGTCGTCATGCCCTTCTTCGGCTACGGCCGCCAGGACCGCAAGTCTGAGGGGCGCGAGCCCATCACCGCCCGGCTCGTCGCCGACATGTTCGCGGTGGCCGGGGCGCAGCGGCTCATGTCGGTCGATCTCCACTCCGGCCAGATCCAGGGCTTCTTCAACGGCCCGGTGGACCACCTCACCGCCATGCCGGTGCTCGTCGACTACATGCGGACGCTCGGCGACGACCTCGTCGTCGTCTCGCCCGACGCCGGCCGGGTCAAGGTGGCCGAGCGCTACAGCAACGTGCTCCACGCCGATCTGGCCATCATCCACAAGCGCCGCATCAAGGGTGCCAAGAACTCGGTCGAGGCGCTCGACGTCATCGGCGATGTCAACGGTCGCACGTGCGTGCTCATCGACGACATGATCGACACCGCCGGCACCATCGTGGCTGCGGCCGACCAGCTGAAGTCGAAGGGCGCCGCCCGCATACTCGCCGCCACCACACATGGGGTCTTCTCCGGGCCGGCCATCGACCGCCTGAAGAACTCCTGCATCGAGAAGATCGTCGTCACCAACACCCTGCCCTTGCCGCCCGAGAAGCAGCTCGACAAGATCGAGGTGCTGTCGATCGCGAGCGTCATCGCCGACACCATCGACGCCGTGTTCGAGGACACCTCGGTCAGCGAGATCTTCGGCGGGCAGAACCAGAGCTGATCGACCGCGTTCGCTGGGCTGGTGGCATCGGGCCCGGCGGGCGTAGGATTGTCGACTGCCTCGGGTGCCGCTGCGCCCTGCGCTTGACCCCGTACCTCCGTTCCACCTGTTGCCAGGAGCACTGCCCACCATGGATGTCACCCTCACGGCCACCGTCGGTCGCCCAACCGGATCCCGGCCGTCGAACCGACTCCGCACCGAGGGGCACATCCCCGGCGTGCTCTACGGGCTCGGCCAGGACCCGATCACCCTCGCGGTGAACCACCGTGAGCTGCGCCAGGCCCTCACCACCGACGCCAGCCTCAACGCCATCATCACGCTCACCGTCGACGGCACCGACGAGCTGTGCATCGTGCGCGAGTTGCAACGTCACCCGGTGCGCAACGACGTGACCCACGTCGACTTCATCCGCGTCGACGTGAACGCCGAGATCCTCGTCGAGGTGCCGATCGTGCTCGAGGGCGAGCCCAAGCAGGTCCTCTCCGACCAGGGCGTCATCGATCAGGTGCACTACACGCTGTCGGTCTTCGCCAAGCCGAACGCCATCCCGAACGAGCTCGTCATCGACATCTCCGAGCTCGCCGTGGGCGACACCATCACCGTGGCCGACATTGCGCTGCCGGCCGGAGCTCGCACCGAGGCCGACCCCGAGGAGGTCGTCGTCGTCGCGTCGGTCACCCGCGCCGAGGCGGAGTCCGAGGTCGAGGAGGGCGCGGTCGCCGAGGGCGAGGCTGCCGAGGGCGCACCGTCCGACGAGTCCTCATCCGACGAGTCCTGATCCCACGCGACGGTGAGCCCGTTCGGCCGCCGACGCGACGCTGACGCGCGCCGGGGGACCCCCGCCGACCTGCTGGTGGTCGGCCTGGGGAACCCCGGATCGCAGTACGCCGGCACCCGCCACAACGTCGGGGTCGAGGTCGTCGAGCTGCTGGCCGATCGCCACGGCGGACGCCTGCGCAAGGGCAAGGAGCTGGCTCTCGTCGACGAGGTGCGCATCGGTCCCCACCGCGTCGCCCTGGCGTTCCCCCAGACCTACATGAACAACTCCGGCGATTCCGTGCGCTTGCTCGTCAAGCGCTATGGGGTCGACGATTCCACCCGGCTCGTCGTGGTCCACGACGAGCTCGACCTGCCCGTCGGCCGCCTCAAGCTGAAGCTGGGCGGTGGCCTGGCGGGCAACAACGGGCTGAAGTCGATCAAGGCCCACCTGAAGACCGACGAGTTCGCCCGGGTGCGCATCGGCATCGGCAAGCCCCCGTCGTCGCAGCAGGGCGCCGACCACGTGCTGCGTCCGCCCGGCAAGGCCGAGCGATCCGAGCTCGACATCGTGGTGCAGGAGGCGGCCGATGCCGTGGAGCTGGCTGCCGCCGAGGGCTTCGAGGTGGCGATGAACCGCTACAACGCCCGACGCCCGGCAGACTGAACCGTGGCCCTCACCCCCCTGCTCACGCTGCTGCACGACGAGCCCGCGCTCATGAAGGTGCTCGGCCGATCGAGCGCCGTGTTGGCCGTCCCCGACCCGGCCCGGGCCTACACGATCGCCGGGCTGTCGACGCTCACCGACCGCCAGCCGCTCGTGGTCTGCGTGCCCACCACGGCCGACGCCGAGCGCCTGGCGTCCGACCTCGTCACCTTCCTCGGCGACGACGCCGTCGACATCTTCCCGGCATGGGAGACGCTGCCGTTCGAACGGGTGAGCCCCAGCGTCGAGACGATGGGCCAGCGACTGCGCGTGATGTGGCACCTCCGCGACCCGGAGCGTGCGCCGCGCATCGTGGTGGCGCCGGTGCGCGCCCTCGTGCAACGCCTCGGGCCGCACGTGGCCGACATCGAACCGGTCATCGTGGGGGTTGGCGACCAGGTCGACCCCACCAAGCTCGTCGAGGAGCTCGTGGCCGGGGGCTACCGCCGTGAGTACCAGGTGGAGCACCGCGGCGAGGTGGCCGTGCGCGGCTCGATCGTCGACGTCTACCCGTCCACCGGCAGCGTGCCGATCCGCATCGACCTGTGGGGCGACGAGGTCGAGCGGCTCACCGAGTTCTCGGTCGCCGACCAGCGGTCGACGATCGACATCGCCGAGGTGCAGATCTTCCCGGCCCGCGAGCTCCTCCCCACGCCCGAGGTGCGCGAGCGGGCCGCAGCTCTCGTCGCCAAGGAGCCATGGGGGCGCGAGCACTGGGAGCGCCTGGCCGAGGGGCTCACCTTCGATGGCATGGAGTCGTGGCTCCCGTGGCTGGTCGACGGTGACCACGTCGTGCTCGACATGCTCGACTCCGACGCCCAGATCCTGCTCGTCGAGCCCCGCCGCATGCGCGATCGCGCCGGCGACATCGACGCCGAGGAGCGCGACCTCGCCTCCACCCTCGCCCGCACCTGGGGTGCCATCGGCACCGACGAGACGGCCGAGGGGCGCTTCCCGCAGCTGCACGTGCCGTTCGACCGGCTGCTCGCCCGCACCGAGGCCCCCGCCTGGACCGTCACCACCGCGCCGGAAGGGCCCGACGTGGCCACCGTCGCCTCGGCCGGCTGGGACCCGGTGGTCGGCGACGGCCAGCGCCTGGTCGAGCAGTTCCGCGGGATGCTGCGCGACGGCTACCGCATCGTGGTGGGTGCCGACGGCGCGGGTTCGGCCGAGCGCCTGGCCAACCTCATGTCGGAGCAGGGCATCGATCTGCGCCGCGCCGATGCCGACGACGTCTCGATCACCCGGCCTGGTGGGCACCTCGTGGTCGCACCGCTCGAGCGTGGGTTCCTGCTGCCGTCGCTCAAGCTCGCGGTGCTCTGCGAGCGCGATCTCACCGGTCGTCGTCGCGCGCATCGGGCCGCGCGTCCCCGCCGCCGCGACGCTGCGGCCTTCTTCGACGACCTGAAGTCAGGCGACCACGTCGTGCACCACCAGCACGGCGTCGCTCGCTACGCGGGGATCGTCAAGCGGGCCATCGGTGGGGTCGAGCGCGACTACCTGCTGCTCGAGTACCGGGGCAACGACAAGCTCTACATCCCGTCGGACCAGATCGACACGGTGCGCCATTACACCGGCGGCGACAGCCCCAGCCTCAGCCGTCTCGGTGGAGGTGAGTGGCAGAAGACCAAGGCGAAGGTCCGCTCGGCCGTGCAGGAGATCGCCCAGGAGCTGGTGGTCCTCTACCAGACCCGCATCAACGCCACCGGGCACGCGTTCGGCGATGACACGCCGTGGCAGCGCGAGCTCGAAGAGGCCTTCCCCTACCAGGAGACCGTCGATCAGCTCACCGCCATCTCCGAGGTCAAGGCCGACATGGAGTCCGAGATCCCGATGGATCGGCTGGTGTGCGGCGACGTCGGCTTCGGCAAGACAGAGGTGGCGCTGCGTGCCGTGTTCAAGGCCGTGCAGGACGGCAAGCAGGCCGCCGTGCTCGTGCCCACCACCCTCCTCGCCCAGCAGCACCTCCAGACCTTCAGCGAACGCTTCGCCGGTTTCCCGGTGCGCGTCGAGGTGCTCTCGCGCTTCCTCACCGCATCGCAGGCCAAGAAGGTCACCGACGCCATGCGCGACGGCACCGTCGACGTGGTCATCGGCACCCACCGGCTGCTCGCCCAGGACCTCCAGTTCAAGGACCTGGGCCTGCTCGTGGTCGACGAGGAGCAACGATTCGGGGTGAGCCAGAAGGAGAGCATCAAGCAGCTCCAGACCGGGGTCGACGTGCTCACCCTCACCGCCACCCCCATCCCGCGCACGCTCGAGATGAGCCTCACCGGCATCCGCGACCTCACGCTGCTCAACACGCCGCCGGCGGCCCGCCAGCCGATCCTCACCTACGTGGGGGAGTACGACGAGAGAGCCGTGGCCGAGGCCATACGCCGCGAGCTTCTGCGTGAGGGCCAGGTCTTCTTCGTGCACAACCGGGTGCGCGACATCGACCGGGTGGCCTCCGACCTCCGCGAGCTGGTGCCCGAGGCCCGCATCGCCATCGCCCACGGGCAGATGGACGAGGGGTCGCTCGAGCGGGTGGTGATCGACTTCTGGGAGGGCGAGTACGACGTGCTCGTGTGCACCACCATCATCGAGTCGGGCATCGACATGCCCACCGTCAACACCCTCGTCGTCGACCGTGCCGACCTCCTCGGTCTCGGTCAACTCCACCAGCTGCGCGGCCGCGTCGGCCGGGCCGGGCAGCGGGCCTACGCCTACCTGTTCAGCCCCAGGGACCGCGCCCTCACCGAGGAGGCGTACGAGCGTCTGAAGACCATCGGCGAGGCCACCGAGCTCGGCTCGGGCTTCAAGATCGCCATGCGCGACCTCGAGATCCGCGGGGCCGGCAACCTGCTCGGCACCGGTCAGTCGGGGCACATCGCCGCCGTCGGCTACGACCTCTACTGCCAGATGGTCACCGAAGCGGTCGCCGACTTGAAGGGCGAGACCCCGAAGGAACCGGCCGAGACCAAGCTCGACCTGCCGCTGGCGGCGTCGCTGCCCACCACCTACGTGGGCAAGGAGGAGCTGCGGCTCGAGGCCTATCGGCGGCTGGCCGTGGTCAGCGACGAGGCCGAGGTGGTCGACATCCGCGCCGAATGGGAGGACCGCTACGGCCCCGTGCCGCCCGAGGCCGAGAACCTGCTCGCGGTGGCGAAGCTGCGAGCCGAGTGCGCCCGGGTGGGCGTGCGCGAGGTCGTGGTCACCAGCGGCAGCTCGTTCGGGGGCCCCAAGCACACGGCGCGCATCAGCCCGCTGCCACTGCTGCTCAGCCAGCAGATGAAGATGAAGCGCCTGTTCCCGGGCTCGGTCTACAAGGAGGACATCTCCCAGGTGCAGGTGGGCATCAAGGGCGGCACCGACCTCGTCGAGGCCATCGTGCTCTTCCTCCGCACGATCGTCCCCGTCGAGGGCTCCGAGTAGGTCGCGACGACTGGTGGTCACCGGCCGATGTCGCCCCATCTGTGGTGGGATCTGACCATGGACTGCCTTGTGTGTGGCTCGGTGTCATGGATCCGCTACCTGGAGAAGGGCGAGCACCGCTACGTGCGCTGCGTCAAGTGCGACGTGGTTCGACTCGACCCCTTTCCGACCGACGCCCAGGCCCGCTCCCTGTACGGCGACGGGTACTTCACTGATGCCAGCAACGCCGGCTACGACGACTACTGCGCGGACGAGGCGGTGCATCGCCGCAACGGCCGCCGTCGCGTGGAAAGGCTCGGACCCGTGCCGGCTGCGACCAACGTGCTCGTCGACGTGGGATGCGCGTTCGGCTTCACGATGCTGGAAGCTCGGAACGCGGGCTGGGATCCTCGAGGAGTCGAGGCCAACTCCTCGGCGCGGCGCGCGGTGCGTGCCGCGGGCATGTCGTGTGAAGCCACGTTCGACGCGCTGGAGCTGCCGCCGGGATCCGTTGGTGCCGTCAGCTTCTTCCAGGTGCTCGAGCATCTTCCTGACCCGCTCCAGGCCCTCAGGGCGGCACGCGAGGCGCTGGCCCCCGGCGGCAAGGTGTGCATCGAGACGTGGGATCGCAGCAGTCGTGTCGCCCGCCTGGCGGGGAGGCGCTGGCAGCAGGCAAGTCCGCCCAGCGTGCTGTGGCTCCTCAACGAGCCGTCGATGGCTGCGATGGCGCACGCCGCGGGGCTGGAGCTCCAAGCCCACTCGCGGTCGACGAAGTGGGTGACGCTCGGTCTCGTCGCCGGACAGATGCGCGACCGAGGGGCGCGGGGGCCGCTCGCCCGGGTCGCCGCGGCGGCCGGTGGCGTCGCCGTTCCCTACTTCCTGGACGATCTGGTGGCCGTGAGCCTGGTGAAGTCGGGGCGACTGGTCGGTGGACCGGCAGGCCCCTAACCTGCACCCCTCGTGACCCGCATTCGCACCTTCCTCGCGCTCCTCGTCGCGCCCCTCCTCTTGCTCACCGCCTGCTCCGACACCCGTGGCTCGGTCCCGGCGGCCTCGATCAATGGCACCGAGCTCAGCGATGTCGACTTCCGAGCGACGCTCGAGTTGCTCGCCGGCAACCCCGAGTTCGCGACACAGATCTTCCCGACGCCGCCACGGGCCGATGGCTCGGAGGGAACCGACCGGGTCGACTCGGCGTTCGCCGCCGCGGTTCTCGAGCTCGAGGTGCTCGTCGAGCTACTCGACCAGGAGTTCGAGCGGCGCGACCTCTCGATCACCGAAGCCGACCGCACCGCGGTACGCGACGCGGTCCCCGCGGAGCTCACCACGGCGCTCGAGGAGCTGCCAGAGGACTACGCCGACTGGTTCGTCGACTGGAACGCCAAGGTCAAGGCCATCCAGGCCTCGGTGGCCGAGGAGCCGACCGACGAGATCACCGACGAAGAGGTGCGCGCCACCTACGACGAGAACCTGGCCATGTTCGAAGAGCAGGTCTGCGCCAGCCACGTGCTGGTCGAGACCGAGGCAGAGGCCCAGGTCGTCCTCGATGAGCTGGAGGCGGGTGGCGATCTTGCTGCCATCGCGACTGAGCGCTCCACCGATCCGTCGGCCGCGCAGAACGGCGGCGACTTGGGTTGCACCAGCCCCACGAGCTACGTGGAGCCGTTCGCCGAGGCCGTCACCAACGGTGAGGTCGGAGAGCTGCTCGGACCAGTCCAGACCGAGTTCGGCTTCCACGTCATCCGCGTCGCGTCGCGGGGCGTCACGTTCGAGGACGCGTCGGAGCAGATCCGCTCCCAGCTCGAGCTGGAGCGCTCCGACCCGCAGGCGGCGTTCAACGCGCTGCTGGCGTCGATCGTCGCCGACGCTGACATCGTGATCAGCTCGCGCTACGGCACTTGGGACGCCGAGGCCGGAACCGTGACGCCGCCCGAGGCGCCCGAGGGTGAGCCGGGCACCGTCACGATCGGATGAACCCACGGGTGGTGGTGGTCGGGCTCGGTCCGGCGGGTGCCGACCTCGTCACCAGCGGCACCCTCGAGGCCATCGCCCGCGTCGAGCACCGGTTCATCCGCACCACCCGTCACCCATCGGCGGGCGTGGTCGGTGATGCGACCTCGTTCGACGAGGTGTACGACCGTTCCGAGTCGATGGAACAGGTGTACTCCGACATCGTCGACGTGATCGCGGGGGCGGCAGAGGCTCACGGTGAGGTGCTCTACGCCGTACCCGGGTCGCCACTGGTGGCCGAGCACACCGTCGAGCTCCTCCTCCTCGACGACCGGCTCGAGGTTGAGATCCTGCCGGCGTTGTCGTTCCTCGACCTGGCTTGGGTACGTCTCGGGATCGACCCGATCTCGGTGGGTGCGCGGGTCGTGGACGGACACCGCTTTGCGGTCGACGCGGCGGGGGAGCGTGGCCCGCTACTCGTGGCCCAGTGCGATCGGCCGAGCGTGCTGTCCGACATCAAGCTGGCGGTCGACGAGCCCCCCGAGCTCCCGGTGACGGTCATCGCGCGGCTCGGGCTGCCGGACGAGTCGATCACGCAGGTGGCGTGGGACGACCTCGACCGCATCGTCCAGCCCGACCACCTCACGTCGATCTGGATCCCCGAGATGGCTGCGCCGGTCGCCGCCGAGGTCCAGCGCTTCGTCGACCTGGTGGCGCGCCTGCGAGACGAGTGCCCGTGGGACCGTGAGCAGACCCACCACAGCCTCGCGGCGCACTTGGTGGAGGAGACCTATGAGGTCGTCGAGGTGCTCGACGCCATGCCCGTGGGGGACGCCGACCTCGACGTCCACTACGACCACCTGGAGGAGGAGCTCGGCGACCTCCTGTTCCAGATCTGCTTCCACGCCCGGCTCGCGAGCGAGGCAGGTCGGTTCACGCTGGCCGACGTGGCGCGACGCATCCACGACAAGCTCGTCGGGCGGCATCCCCACGTGTTCGGCGAGGTCGACGTCGAGGGGGACGCCCGACAGGTCGAGGCGAACTGGGAGCAGATCAAGAAGGCGGAGCAGGGACGCGCCAGCGTCTTCGACGGCATCCCGTCGGCGCTGCCTGCGCTCTCCTTCGCGGCGAAGGTCGAGTCGAAGGCAGAGCGGCTGGGGCTCGACCCCATCGCCACCTCCGGCGAGACGGTCGGCGACGCCCTGGTCGAGCTGGTGCTGCGCGCCCGCTCCGAGGGGATCGATCCAGAGGCGGCGCTGCGCCACGCGGCAAGCGCACGGCGCTCCGCCTACATGGCGGCCGAGACGCCGGGGGATGAACAGGAACCTCAGGACGACGTGACAGACTTTCGGCGACCTTGAGACCCGGACGGATGTAGGAGAACCCCCGAAGATGAGCGCCATCGAGCACTTGGTGGGCCGCGAGGTCCTCGATTCGCGTGGGAACCCCACGGTCGAGGTCGAGGTCGTGCTCGAGTCGGGTGCGCGCGGGCGGGCCATCGTCCCGTCGGGTGCGTCCACCGGGCAGTTCGAGGCCGTCGAGCTCCGCGACGGTGGCGACCGCTACATGGGCAAGGGCGTCCTGCAGGCCGTCGGCGCCGTCAACGGCGAGGCGTACGACGCGCTCGACGGCATCGACGCGCTCGACCAGCGCGCCGTCGACCTCGCCCTCATCGACCTCGACGGCACCCCGAACAAGGCGCGCATCGGCGCCAACGCCATCCTCGGCGTGTCGCTGGCCGTGGCCAAGGCCGCGGCCGACGAGCTGGTCATCCCGCTCTACCGCCACGTCGGGGGCACCAACGCCCACGTGCTGCCCGTCCCGATGCTGAACGTGCTCAACGGGGGCGAGCACGCCGACAACAACGTCGACGTGCAGGAGTTCATGATCATGCCGGTGGGGGCAGCGTCGTTCTCCGAGGCGCTCCGCTGGGGTGTGCAGACCTACCACGTGCTGAAGAAGGTGCTCCACGACCGCGGCCTGTCCACCGCCGTGGGCGACGAGGGCGGCTTCGCCCCCGATCTGCCGAGCAACGAGTCGGCCGTGCAACTGCTGGTCGAGGCCATCGAGACCGCCGGCTTCACGCCGGGCGAGGACATCGCCATCGCCCTCGACCCCGCCTCCACCGAGTTCTACCGCGACGGCTCCTACGTGCTCGCCAGCGAGGACCGCACCTTGTCGTCCGACGACATGGTGGCGTTCTGGGCCGACTGGTGCGACCGCTACCCGATCGTGTCGATCGAGGACGGCATCGCCGAGGAGGACTGGGACGGCTGGGCCGCCATCACCCGCACCCTCGGCGACCGCATCCAGCTCGTGGGCGACGACCTGTTCGTCACCAACAGCGAGCGACTGCAGCGCGGCATCGACGCCGGCGTCGCCAACTCGATCCTGGTGAAGGTCAACCAGATCGGGTCGCTCACCGAGACCCTCGATACGGTCGGACTCGCCACCCGCACCGGCTACACCGCCGTGATGTCGCACCGTTCCGGCGAGACCGAGGACACCACCATCGCCGACCTCGCCGTCGCCACCAACTGCGGTCAGATCAAGACCGGCGCCCCCGCCCGCAGCGACCGCGTCGCCAAGTACAACCAGCTCCTGCGCATCGAGGAGGACCTCGGTGAGTCCGCGGCGTTCTGGGGCCGTGACGCACTGGCGCCGCGGCGTCGGAGCTGATCATGTCGCGCCGCGCCCATCGCACCATCTGGCCCGTGCTGGCCGGGCTGCTCGTCCTTGGCGCGCTCTTCTTGTCGGTGTTCCCCACCCGCACGTGGCTCGACCAGCGCGGTGCCATCTCCGATTCGCGTGCCGAGCTGGCCGAGCTCGACGCCGAGCTGGGCGCGCTCGACGAGCGGGTCGGCGCGCTCGACTCGCCCGAGGAGATCGAACGGCTCGCCCGCGAGGACTACGGCATGGTGAAGCCGGGCGAGGAGGCCTACGGCATCCTGCCGCTGCCTGCCGCCCCGATCGAGATCCCACCGGGGTGGCCTTTCACCGCTGCGCCACCCGCCGACGCACCCTGAACCGCGACGGCGGTAGTGTCCAGAGGTCGATCTCTAGGACCGGGGGCCGCATGCAGATCTCGATGACCATCAACGGGGCCGAGCACTCAGCTGACGTGGAGCCACGCACGCTGCTCGTCCACCACATCCGCGAGAGCGTCGGGCTCACCGGCACCAACGTCGGCTGCGACACGTCGTCGTGCGGCGCGTGCACGGTGCACATCGACGGCGAGGCCGTGAAGTCGTGCACGATCCTCGCCGTCCAAGCCGACGGCGCGTCGATCACCACCATCGAAGGCCTCGCCGCCGCCGATGGCACCCTGCACCCAATGCAGGAGGCGTTCCGCCAGCAGCACGGCCTGCAGTGCGGCTACTGCACCCCGGGCATGGTGATGGCGGCCACGTCGTTGCTCACCGAGAACCCGTCGCCCACCGAGCGCGAGGTGCGCGAGGGCCTCGAGGGCAACCTCTGCCGCTGCACCGGCTACCACAACATCGTCAAGGCGGTGCTCGCCGCAGCGTCGGGCGATCCGGCCTCGGAGCCGGCGCTCACGCCGGTCGACGTCACCGCCGGAGGTCAGCGATGATCCCCGCCGCCTTCGACTACGTGCGGGCCGAGTCGACCGAGCACGCCATCTCGCTGCTCGGCGAACACGGCGACGAGGCCAAGATCCTTGCCGGGGGCCACTCGCTCATCCCCATGATGCGCCTCCGCCTGGCGGTGCCGTCGGTGCTCGTCGACGTGGGCCGCGTCGGTGACCTCTCCTACATCCGCGACGCAGGCGACCACGTCGCCATCGGTGCCCTCACCCGTCACCGCGACATCGAGATCTCAAGCGTGCTACGGGCCGATGCCCCCATTCTCGCCCACGCCGCCTCGCACGTGGGCGACCCGCAGGTGCGCCACCGCGGCACCATCGGCGGCTCGCTCGCCCACT
>JAENWR010000148.1 GCA_016649895.1 Acidimicrobiia bacterium
CACCGAGCTGCAGGTGGCGGTCCGCTTCTCGATGTTCCACTGCCTGCAGGCCGCCGCGCGCGCGGAGCAGCGGGCGATACCAGCGAAGGGACTGACCGGCCCCGGCTACGAGGGCCACACCTTCTGGGACACCGAGATGTTCGTCCTGCCGGTGCTCTCCTACACGGTGCCCGAGGCCGCCCGGGACGCGCTGCACTGGCGCCACGACACCCTCGATCTGGCACGCGACCGGGCCGCCGTGCTGGGGTTGAAAGGCGCGGCCTTCCCGTGGCGCACGATCCGCGGGCAGGAGTGCTCGAGCTACTGGCCCGCGGGCACCGCCGCGTTCCACATCAACGCCGCGGTGGCCGACGCAGTGCGTCGCTACGTGACCGCCACCGACGACGTCGACTTCGAGAGCGGGCCCGGCATCGAGCTGCTGGTGGAGACCGCACGCATGTGGCGGTCACTCGGGCACCACGACACCGAGGGCAACTTCCGCATCGACGGCGTCACCGGCCCCGACGAGTACTCGGCCGTCGTCGACAACAACACGTTCACCAACCTGATGGCAGCCCGGAACCTCCGGTGCGCCGCCGATTGCGTCGAGCGCTACCCCGACCGCGCCGTCGAGCTCGGGGTCGACGACGACACGTTGTCGTCGTGGCGCGCCGCGGCCGGCGCCATGGTGATCCCCTTCGACGCCGAACTGGGTGTCACCGCGCAGGCCGAGGGGTTCACCCGCTATCGCAAGTGGGACTTCGCGGGTACCGACCCCGCCGACTACCCCCTGCTCATGAACGTTCCCTACTACCGGCTCTACTCGAGCCAGGTGGCGAAACAGGCCGACCTGGTGATGGCCCTCTACGCCTGCGGCGATGGGTTCACCGCCGAACAGAAGCAGCGCGACTTCGCGTACTACGAGGCGATCACGGTGCGCGACTCCTCGCTGTCGGCTGCCATCCAGGCGATCGTCGCCGTCGAGGTCGGGCACATGGACCTCGCCTACGAGTACTTCCGCGAGACGGCGTTCGTCGACCTGCGCAACCGGGCGGGCAACACCGCCGACGGGCTGCACCTGGCGTCGCTTGCCGGCAGCTGGATGGTGGCGGTGAACGGCTTCGGCGGCATGCGTGACCAGGGTGACCAGCTGTGCTTCGCCCCGCGGTTGCCGGCGGCCATGGACCGGCTCACGTTCCGCCTCGGCTACCGGGGCCGCCAGCTCCGCGTCGAGCTGCGGCCTGACGCTGCGGCGTACGAGCTGAGAAGCGGCGCCCCGCTCGACATCGTCGAGCACGGCGAGATCGTCACCCTCACCGCTGGCGAGCCGCTCGTGCGGCCCTACCCGCCGTTCGATCCGCCGCCGCCGGTGTCGCCACCTCCCGGGCGCGACGCCTTCGGCACGGGAGTCGGCGTCGAGGTCGTCGACAGCCGCAACTGAGCGCGGCTGTCCTCGGCGGAGGACCACAGCGCCGCAGCGGCAAGACCGTGGAAGAGTGCGTGACCCTGTAGGGGGCTGTTGCACGAGCAGAGCGGTCCGCCCGTGCGGCTGAGCGTGTGCAGCACCAGGGCAGAGCTGGCCAGCAGGGCGGTGCGCGGCGATGGTGGCCGGCGCCTCGTCGCCGTCGCTTCGGCGACCCCGAGGCTGGCGACCAGGGCCACGATGGCGCCGTCGTGCACCAGCTTGGAGAACCGTCCGCCCGGCCCGTGGTAGGCCACGCTGCCGATCCCCACCGCTGCGGTGGCCACCGCCACCACCCGCCAGGCCCATCGCCCCTCGGCGCGTCGATGCATGGGGCGTGCCGCCAACACGAATGCCAGGCTCGACGCGGTGTTGGCGGGCTGGGCGATCAGTCCGGGTCGGATGCGTTCGCAGTCCGAGGCCGCGACGTGGATCGAGCTCACGCCTCCACCGTACGGACCGCCGAGCGGGCGGCGGCGACCACGTTGGCCCGCACCTCGAGCGCCAGATCGACCGTGCTGATCCGCTCTCGCTGGGCGCGCCAGCGCAGGAGCAGGTGGGTGAGGGCCATCGCACGCTCGACGAGCCAGATGGCAGCGAGCGCACCGACAGCCGCGGTGAGAGCCACGAGCGAGATGCGGCTGAGACCATCCGCGGTGAGGGCGCCGGCGGTGAACCACGCGGTGGGGAACGAGACCAGGCCCACGAGCACGCGCACCGTCCCCTTCGTCACCGGCGTGGTGACGGTGAGGCTGGCGGCGGCGACGAGAAGGGTTGGCCAGATGTTCACGAGCACGGTGGCGGCCACCAGCGACCCGAGCACCGCCACCAGCACGGCGGTGCCGAGGGCCGATCGCAGGAGCCGGCTGGGGCTGGTGGGGTGGATGACGTCGGCATCGGTGAGGTGCAGGCCATTGAGGAGGCTGGCGTAGCGGCCCAGTTCGTTGCGCACCACCCGCTGCGCCGGCTCCGCGGCCCGGCCGAGCTGGCGGGCCAGGCGGTAGCGGGCGTCGAGCGATGGCTCGGGCAGGTCGTCGTCGCTGAGCGCGATGTGGGCGGCCTGCTCCAACGCCAATGCGGTCTCGACGTCGGGGAAGTCGAGGCTCACCGCGCGGAGGCCCGCGTCGATGGCATCGGTGAGGGCGCGGACCGACGCGGCGTCGTCGGGTCCTGCGCCCCGCTCGATGGCTCCGTCGACCGCGATGGGCTCGCCCACCAGCACGAGGGCGGAGGAGCGCAGCGCGATCTTGTCGGTGAAGGTGAGCCCGACGGGCACGACGGTGAGGCCGGCGGCCCGGGCGCCGAGCGCGATGCGGGCGGCACCGGTTCGTAGCGGATCGATGCGCGGGCGATCGTGCGTTGTGCCCTCGGGGAAGATCGCCACCGTGTCGCCGTCGACGAGCGCTCGGTGGCACTCGACGAACGCACCGTCGTTGGCCGCACCCACGGTGAGGCCGGACGCGGCTCCCGTGTCGTCGCGGCGCCGGCGCACGAACACCACGCCCACCAGTCGGAGGACCACCCCGACGACGGGGATGCGGCGCAGATCGTCCTTGGCCACGAACCTCGGCAGGCGCCCGAGGGCCGCGGTGAGCACCAACGGGTCGACGAAGCCGTTGAAGTGGTTGGCCACGAGCAGCACCGGCCGGCCCATGGGCAGTCGATCGCGTCCCGCGACCTCCATGCGACCGAGGAGCAGCGCGGCGGCGAACCGAGCGACGAGAGCGACGATCCACCTCACCGCCATGAGGTTACGTGGCGGCACCTCGCGGTAGGTGAGGGGGCATGACTTCCGTCTCTCGCGTCCTCGACCCTTCACCCGTCCGGTCGCTCGACGACTACATCGCCGCCGGTGGCGGCACCGGTGTGGAAGCAGCGGTACGGATGGGCGGCGACGCGGTGCTCGAGGAGATCACGGCGTCGGGCCTCCGCGGCCGCGGAGGGGGCGGCTTCCCCACCGGCATCAAGTGGCGCACCGTGGTCGAGAACCGCGACGATTCCGAGCCGCTCACCGTGGTGGTGAACGCAGCCGAGGGCGAACCGGGCTCGTTCAAGGACCGCACGCTCGTCCGCCGCAACCCCTACCGGGTCGTCGAGGGCGCGCTCATCGCGGCCCGCACCGTGGGTGCCGACCGGGTGCACATCGCCACCAAGGAGTCGTTCCGCCCCGAGCGCGACCGCCTCGAGCGGGCCATCGCCGAGGTGATCGCCGCCGGGCTGTGCGAGGGCATCGCCTTCGATGTCGTCACCGGTCCCGACGAGTACCTGTTCGGCGAGGAGACCGCGATGCTCGAGGTGCTCGAGGGCCGGGGCCCGTTCCCGCGCATCGCGCCCCCCTACCGCCGCGGCCTCGACACGGTCGGCGTCGAGGGCCACAGCGCCGAGGCACTCCTGACCGGCCCCGACAGCCCCGGCGCCGGCCAGCCCGTCCTCATCAACAACGTCGAGACGATGGCCCACGTCGCCATGATCATGGCCAACGGCCCGAACTGGTTCCGTGAGCTCGGCACCCCGGAGTCGCCGGGCACGATCCTGTGCACCGTGAGCGGCGACGTGAACCACAGCGGCGTGGCCGAGTTCGCCATGGGCACCCCGCTGTCGGAGGCCATCAGCACCATCGGCGGAGGGGTGCGAACGGCTCGGCGGTTCGTCGCGGCCCTGTCGGGGGTGGCGGCGCCACTCCTGCCGGCCGAGCTCTTCGACACCCCGCTCACCTTCGAGGACATGGCTGCGGCCGGTAGCGGTCTCGGTGCCGCAGGCTTCATCGTCTTCGACGACGGCACCGACCTCATCGGTGTCGTCGAGGGCGTGTCGCGCTTCTTGTCGGTCGAGTCCTGCGGTCAGTGCTACCCGTGCAAGTACGACGGCCTGGTCATCACCGATCTGCTCGACCGGGCTCGCCGCGGCAACCTCGATGCCAGGGGTGGCCGTCAGCTCGCCGACCGGGTCCGCACCATCACCAAGGGCGCCCGCTGCTACCTGGCCACCCAGCACCAGGCGGTGGTGGGCAGCCTGTTGTCGCTCTTCCCCGACGCCATCGCCGAACGTGTCGCACAGGTCGGGGTCGACGTCCGCCTCGGCGACGAGGGCGACGGCGACGAGGTGGACGACGACGACGAGGGCCCGGCGCTCATCGCCCCAATCGTCGACATCGTCGACGGCGAGGCGATGCTCGACGTGCGCCAGGCCGACAAGCAGCCCGACTGGACCTTCGACGGGACCGACTCGGGTCAGTCGCCCGCCGACCGCATGGAGCTGCGGCGCCCCGTCTGATCCGGACGGTTGGGCGGTGCGCCTGTCCTTCGCCGACGGCTCGCAGATCGCGGGTTCATAGGTCGCTGCTGTGATGTATCAGCCGCGTGGACGCTGCTTTTGCGGCTCTTGTGACCGATCCGTGGGTGGCTGAGTAGCCCCATCCGCGGGTGCACCCCGTTCTCTTCCTATGTTTCCGGGTTTCTGAGGTTCCGGAACACAGGAGGAGAACGGGGTGCGATCGACAACGCTATGGGCTCGGCTGCTCGGGGTGGAAAAGGCTGTCGTCGAGGATGTCACCTTCGACGAGGACGACGAGTGCATCGTGGTGTCGGTCCGCCCGCGCAAGGCGTCCAAACGCCGCTGCGGTCGTTGCGGGAAACGCTGTCCGGGCTATGACCAGGGCGAGGGCCGGCGACGGTGGCGGGCG
>JAENWR010000014.1 GCA_016649895.1 Acidimicrobiia bacterium
CGGTGATCGAGCGGCGCTGCGGCGCGAGGTCGCCGGCCCGCTTGTCGAGGTCGCCGGCGACGGTGCCGGCCATGGCCATCCGGCCGACCGGCGCGCCACCGCCGCCTCCACGTGCTCCCATGCCGGAGCGCTCGTGGAGCAGCGTGGTGTTGGTGGCGGCCCAGCCGTTGTTCACGTCGCCGATGCGGTTGGCGTCGGGCACCTCGGCGTCGGTGAGGAACACCTCGTTGAACATGGCGTGGCCGGTCATCTCCTTGAGCGGCCGGATCTCGACGCCGGGCTGGTGCATGTCGATGGCGAACCAGGTGATGCCCTGGTGCTTCGGGGCGTCGGGGTTCGTGCGGGCGATCAGCATCCCCATGTCGGCGTACTGGCCGCCGGAGGTCCACACCTTCTGGCCGTTGACGTGCCACACGTCGCCGTCGCGGACGGCGCGGCAGGTGAGGCCGGCCAGGTCGGAGCCCGCGCCTGGCTCGCTGAAGAGCTGGCAGTAGTGGACCTTGCCGGTGACGGCCGGCGGGATCAGCAGGTCGATCTGCTCCTGGGTGCCGTGGGTGGCGATGGTGGGCGAGGCCATGCTGGTGGACATGCCGGTAGGGCCACCCAAGGCGCCGAAGCGGGCGATGGTGCTCGACACGAGCAGGGCGTCGCCGCGGGTGAGGCCGCGGCCGTAGGCGTTCTCGGGCAGCATCGGCGCGGCCCAGCCGGCCATGCCGAGGCGCTCCCACCACTGCCCGACGGTGAGGTCCGGGTCCCAGTTCTCCTCGAGCCAGGTGGTCAGCTCGTCCACCAGGCCAGTGCTCGGTCGGGTCGTCGTATCGGTCATCTGCTGCTCCTCATCGTCGGTCCACGCTCGGCGTGGCCCCCCTCGGCGTCGGCACGGGGGCAGCGCAGCGCGAGCCGCCGGTGACGGCGGACCGTGCTCCCCCCGGTGCGCCGAGTATCCCACGCCCGACCATCCCCGCTCCAAAGCGGCAGGCTGACCGGACGGCAGCGGCCATAGGGTGGGACTCAGCGGGTGACCGAGGGGGAGCACCAGGATGCGACACCCAGAGCGGACGGCGGCGCTGGCCGGGATCGTCGGACCGGTGGCCTTCGTCGGCGCGTGGGTGGCCGGTGCCGCCATCACGTCGCGGGACCACTCGCCCCTCGTCGATCCGATCGGTCGTCTCGCCGCAGTCGGGGTCGACACGCGGGGCCTGATGACCGCGGGTCTCGTGGTCTTCGGGGTGGCGATGCTGGTCCACGCGTCCTCGTTGCGGAGGGCGGTCGAGGGCCCGGCCTGGGCCGCCGCAGCGCTCAGCGGTCTCGCCACCCTGGGCGTGGCCGCGACGCCGCTCGATCGGTCGGACGCGGTCGACTCGTGGCACGGCGTCGCCGCAGCGGCCGGCTACCTCGCCCTGGCTGCCACCCCGCTCCTCGCCGCCCGGCCCCTGCTCGCCCGTGGGCACATCGTCCTCGGCCGCCTGGCCATCGGCGCCGGTGTGGTGTCGGCGGTCTCGCTCGCGCTCACGGTGCTCGACCTACCGACCGGTCTGTTCCAACGCATGGGGCTCACGGCGACCGACCTCTGGATCGTCGCATCAGCGGTGGCGATCGCCACCGGACGCGTCAGCCGGCCGGCGGGGCGATGAAGCGTTCGCGTGACTCCGGGTCGTCGAAGCCGATGATCGCCCACGCGTGGTCGCGATCGGCGCGCCGGATGCTCTCCACCCGGTGGTTGCCGTCCTCGAGCACGAGCTGGCCCTCGCGGTAGCTGACGATCACCGGGGGAGGCTCCCAACCCCTCTCGATCTGTTCGGCCATCTGGTCGACGTCGTCGCGCCAGTCGTCGTCGGCGACCGGGGTCAACACGGGCTCCCCCGGTGGACCGGCCAGGCGGTTCAGCTGGTCGATCGGCAGCTTGAGCGGGCCCGACCACCAACGAGGAGATCCGGTCAGTAGAGCCCCAAGTTCTGCGTTGTCGCTGCCGGGGCTGGCCAGGAAGCGCTCGACCCAGGCCCCGAGCTGGTCGCGCCGGGATGCCTCGCGGGCGGAGTCCACCGAGTACTCGTCTTCATCGGTCATGGGGGATGTCCTCCCCCGGAGGGATGGCGCCCATGCCGAGTAGGTGGCCGGCCTCGTTGAACGAGTGGAGCGTCCACCGGTCGAGCGCGTCGTCGTGCTCCCACTCGGTGAGGCCGGTGTTCGTGGGCCGCACCTGGGCTCCGGTGCCAGGATGCGGGATGCCGAGGATGATTCGCAGCGAAGCCGTGATCACCCCGGCGTGGCACACCGCGACGACGGTCTGCTCGGCGTGCTCGCGCGCCACCCGTTCGAGCATGCCCCGGACGCGCTCGTGGAAGCTGTTCCAGCTGTCGCCCTCGGGAGCGAAGACCCGATCGGGTTCGGTCTCCATGTCGAACGACCCGTAGCGGCTGGCGTACTCGGCCCAGGTCATCCCGTCGGCCTCGCCGGTGTGGACCTCGCACAGGTCGCGGTGCCGTCCGCCGATCTCGAGCCCGAGTCCGGGCGCGATGATCTCTGCCGTCTCGATCGCCCGGGGCAGGGTGCTCGCGATCAGTGCGTCGGCGCGCACCCGCTCGGTGCGGGCGAGGTGGTCGCGCAGTGCTTCGGCCTGGTGGCGGCCGAGCGGCGTCAGCCCGCTACAGCCGCGCTCACCGCCGATCACACCGTGGAAGCCGGCGTGGGCGTCACCGTGTCGAACCAGGATCAAGCGCATGGGCACCACGGTATGGGATCGACCCGGAGGTACTCTCGGACGATGGCGGTCGACCGAAGTCGCAAGGCCAGAGCGGCCCGCCGGCGGAAGCGCCGCATGGCGAGCGTCGCGCACGACCTGAGCCCCGAGCAATGGGATGCCCTCACCGACGCGTGGGGAGGCTGTGCCTATTGCGGGGCCACCGATCGGCCGCTGCAGCGCGACTGCGTCCTCGCGCTCTCCCGGGGGGGCCGCTACACGCTCGACAACATCGTGCCCGCCTGCGGTTCGTGCAACGCCAGCAAGTGCAACGACGAGGTCACGGGGTGGCTTCGGCGCAAGCGCCTCGACGAGCGAGCATTCCTGTTGCGTCACCACGAGATCGGCGCCGCCCTGACCGCTCGGTTCGCCGGGCCGGAGACATCCGACCTTCCCGACGCGTGAGCGAACCCATCTCATGCAGACTGTGAGCGTGGAAGAGGGGGCCGCGGGTTCGGAGCAGCACGATCCGGTCCTCCTCCGCGACGCGCTCGACCGGTCCCGAGAGCTCGCCGACCGCCTCGATCGCCTGCAGCAGATCGGCGGCGAGCTCGCCGGCGCGTCGACGCTCGAGCAGGTGGGCGCAACCGTGGTGGCGCTCTTCGCCACGCCGAACACGTCGGCGACCCGAGGGCTGTGGCTCGTCGACGAGGCCGGTGCGTTTCTCACCATGCTGCGAGGCACCGGTCTGCCGTCCAGCGTCGCCGAAGCGTTCGGCACCATGGCTACCAGCGCACCGCTCCCTGTGGCCGACGCCTACCGCACCCGGCACACCGTTCGCTCCCAGGGCGTCGACGACGTGGCCCGGTACCCCCACACATGGCAGGTGTCGAGCGGTCGACCTCGGGGTTCCTTGCGGTGCCTCTGTGCGTGGGAGACGAGTCGCTGGGGGTCGTGGTCGTCGGCTATGACGGGGAACTGCTCCCCGAGATCGACGTGCAGTTCGCCGAGGCCGCGGCCGGACACCTGGCCCAGGCGCTCGCCCGGCGCGGCTGTCGAACGCTCTGGAGGATCGTGCGCGCGAAGCGGTCGAGGCGGCAAGGCAGGAGCGCCGCCGCCGTGAACAGGTGGAGTTCGTCGGTGAGGTGACGCGAGCGGCCATCGCCGCGCACGATCACCACGATCTCATGCGTCGCGTCACCGCCGCAGCCGTCCCCCGCCTGGGCGACTGGTGCGTCATCTACCTCACGCCAGAGGGTGCCAGCACGGCCGAGACCGCCATCGCCAACGTCGACCCGGCGATGGCCGAGTGGGCCCAGGAGATGCGCCGGCGATTCCCGTTCGACCCGCACGCGCGGGGAGGCCTGGCCGCTGTGGCCCGCACGGGAACGCCGGAGCTGTTGCACCACATCGATGAGGCGCTCTTCGACCAGATGTCGTCCCAGGGGGAGCATGGCGAACCCGACGCCCGCATGATCGCCGACAAGTTCGAACCGTCCAGCGCGGTCACCGTGCCGCTGCGCACCAAGGACGGGTTGGTGGGAGCGATGCAGTTCATCACCTCCGAGGCCGGCCACCGCTACGACGAGGACGACCTTGCGTTGGCTGATGCCGTCGCCGGTCGGGTGGCCGACGCGTTGCACGCCACGTGGATGAGCGACGAGCAACGGCGGATCGCCACCACACTGCAGCGGGCTCTGCTGCCGCCCGAGCTGCCATCGATCGCCGGGGTGGACATCGCCCATCGCTACTCGCCCGCCGGCACCACATCCGAGGTCGGCGGCGACTTCTACGACGTGTTCACCCTCGACGAGCTTCACCTGGGCCATCGTCATCGGCGACGTGCGGCGCGCCACGGTGCCGACGCCGCCGAGGTCCTCGCCTGGACCAACGATGCGGTGCGGTCGTCCGACCGCCACCTGTTCTGCACCGTCGGCTACAACACCCTGATCGCGACCGGCGGCGAGTGGCGGCTGCGGACGACCTTGGCGGGTCATCCCCACCCGGTCGTCCGTCGCTCCGACGGCACCACCGGATCGATCGGGGTCGCCGGCACGCTGCTCGGAACCTTCGACGCCATCGTGACCACCACCGTCACGACCCGCCTGGGCGTTGGCGACCTGGTCGTGTTCTACACCGACGGCGTCACCGACCTACCCGCGCCATACGGGATCACCGGCCAGGATGTCGAGCGCCTCGTCGCCAGGTCGGGATCCAACGATTCGGCCGAGAGGGTGGCAGATCACATCATGGAGTCGGTCGCCGTCCGCGTCCCCGATGCGTCACGACGTGACGACGTCGCGCTACTGGTGCTGCGGATCGAGGCGCCTCTCTACCTGGCGTGATGGATGTCACACACTATGTGATCGATCACGATATATCGTCAACGTCATGAACAACCCAAACATGGATCACTCGCACAGCAACGAGGGCGGACGGCGTGGCCGTGCTCGCCCCACCGACCGACAGGGACCGGGTCGAGGCCGCTCAGGCCGCAGCCGGATGCGCCGAGGCGACGTCCGTGCGGCGCTGCTCGTCTCGCTGCTCGACGGTCCCGCCCACGGCTACGAGCTGATCCAGCGGCTCGAGACCAAGACCGAGGGCCGCTGGCGGCCGAGTCCGGGGTCGGTCTACCCCCACCTGCAGCTCCTGGCCGACGAGGGGCTCGTCAGCGAGTCCGAACGCGACGGCAGGCGCATCTTCGACCTGACCGAGGCGGGCCGCTCGCAGGCGGAGGAACGCATCACCACCCAGGGCTACCCGTGGGAGCCGATGAGCCGAGGTGGCGACCACGGGGGGCTGCGCACCGCGGTGAAGGACCTCCACATGGCGGCCAAGCAGGTCGGTCTCACCGGGTCGTCCGAATCGATCGACCGGGCCACGGCCATCGTGACCGACGCCCGCAAGAAGCTGTACCTCCTCCTCGCCGAGTCCTGACGCCTCAGGTGGTGGCCAGGTAGACGGTGTTGGCCGACTGGGCTGAGGTGTACGGGTTGGCGAACGCCACGACGTGCGCCTCGTGGTGGGGGAACACATCGGCGAGGATCGCCATGAAGTCGTCGTCGGGCGGGTCGTCGGACCACAAGCCGAACACGCCACCGATGCGGAGCCGGGCGGCCAGCCCCTTCAGTCCGGCGCGCGTGTAGAACTCGGTGTGGGTGCGGTGCAGCACATGGCGCGGCGTGTGGTCGATGTCGACGAGGATCGCGTCGAGGTGCTCTCGCCCGACGAGCGGGCCAGCGCTGGCGACCATCGCGAAGAAGTCGCCGTGCACGAGGTGGCAGCGGCCGTCGGCCGTGAGCTCGTCGGACAGCGGGAGCAGGAGCTGGCGGTGCCAGTCGATGACGGCCTCGAGTGCATCGACCACGTGCACCGAGCGCACCCGTGGGTCGGCGAGCACCGCACGTGCGGTGTAGCCGAGGCCGAGGCCGCCCACCACGACATCGAGCTGGGCGCCCTCGACGGCGCCGAGGCCGAGCGTGGCCAGGGCCCGCTCGGCCACCGTGAACAGGCTCGACATGAGGAACTCGTCGCCGAGCTTCACCTCGAACACGTCGACGTCGAGGGTGAGCTCGCGGCGACGCCGGAGGCTGATGTCGCCCATCGGCGTGGGCCGCCGGTCGAGCTCCGTGAAGGCGATGGGCACGCGCGAACCCTAATCTCGCGGGATGACCTCGAACCGGCTCACCCGCACCGACCACTTCGCCGAGCGGGTCGACGGCTGGCTCAGCCTGTCGGGCGGCCAGCTGGGGGCTGTCGCCTCGACAAGGAGCCCTCCGAACGGCTCGAGCCGCGCATCGCCGAGCAGATCGTCACGATGATGGTGACGGCGCCCGGTGGGAAGCTGCGGCAGCTCGCCGCTGGCGCTTGACCTCGAACATCGCCTGATCGGCTCGGCGGAGAACCGCCGCGACGTCGGCGTCGGCGGCCGGTCGGGCCCAGCCGATGCTCGCGAGCGGTGCCCACGTTCCACCGTCGAACTCCACGGGTTCGGTGAACGCCTCGCCAACCAGTCGCTCTGCGATCACATCGGCGCCCGCATCGGAGACACCGTGGCACACCAACACGAACTCGTCGCCGCCGTACCTCCCGACGTGGTCGCCCGGTCGCACGGCCTCGTCGAGCCGATCGGCGATCTGACGCAACACGACGTCGCCGGCGTCGTGGCCATGGTCGTCGTTGACGTTCTTGAAACCGTCGAGGTCGATGAACACGACGAGCGTGCCCGCTGGGTCGGTGGCCAAGGCATCGGCAAGTTGGGTCTCGATCATCTGGCGGTTCGCCAGCCCGGTGAGGGAGTCGTGTGTGGCCAGGTGACGTAGCTCGACGGTGGCGGTGATGTCGCTGAACGACCCGACGATCCGCGTGGGGGTGGACTCGCCGCCGACGGCCCGGCAGCGGATGCTCAGGACCCGCGCGCCGTCGGCGGCCCGCCCCTCGAACACCCGAGGAGCTCCGAGGCCCTCGATCAACTCGGCGATGTGCGTGTCGAGCGCGCCGTGGTCGTCGAGGTGGAGGACATCGTGGAGCCGGTCCCCCTCGGGCTGGTCGGGGAAGGTCTCGCTCCACTGCGCGTTGCGGAACTCCAGGCGGCCCTCGAGGTCGCAGCGGAACACCGGCATCGGCACCTCGTCGGCGACCAGGCGGAAGTCCTCGGCCAGGGCCTCCACCTCGGCCCGGCTGGCGGCGAGCGCCTGCTCGTCGGCCATGCGGGCGCTGATGTCGACGACGAGCACCTCGATGGTGGAATCGTCGTGGACCAGGTAGTTCGACTCGAGCCACACGTTGGATCCGTCCTTGCGCACCCACAGTCGGCGCGAGGTGCGCGTGTGGCCGGGGTTCTGCACGAGCTGTGTCCAGTTCTCGACGGCCGCCGCCATCGAGCTCGGATGGACGAAGTCGGTGACCCGCCGGCCGAGCACCTCGGATGGTTCGTAGCCGAGCACCTCGGACACAGAGCCGCGCAACGCTGTGACCACGCCCCCTAAGTCACTGAGGGTCATGATCATCCAACTCGTCGCCGAGTGGTCGCCTTCGATGCCGGGCTCTGTCGGCCCCTCGACAGGGTCCCCATCCACCTCGACGGTGGTGCACAAGATGCTGCCGACGTCGGGATGATCGATCAGGTTGAGCCAACTGATGTCGCGCCGTTGCCAGCGATCGTCGATGTCGATTCGGATCTGGCAGTCGCACGACTCGCCCGGTGATGCGAGGGCCCGGAGGAAGGTGTCGATGAGGAGGCCCCGGTCGTCGGGGTGGGTGAGCTCGAGGCTCTTCGCCGAGTCGTTCGAGCTGACCTCGTCGGCGTGCTCGGCGAGCTACGCCGGCACCGGGAGGTCACCGGCATCGGCGCCGCGCATCATCACGCGGCTGCCTCTCACCAGCCCCACCAGCTCATCTCGGGTCGACACCGCCTGGTCCATGTTCCCCTCATCGGCCTCGCGAGGGCCCACCTGAGCCTTTGACGGCGAGTCAGGGGGTACGGGCCAGCTCGAACCACACGATCTTTCCGCTGTGGCGGATCTCGCTTCCCCACCTGGTGGCGATGCGGTCGAGCAGGAGGAGGCCCCGGCCCCCGGTCGCCTCGGGCGAAGGGGTGCGCATCTCGGGAAGCGTCGGGTCGTCGTCGTGCACCTCGACCCGGGCTGCATCGGGTGCGATGCGGATGTCGACCCGCGGTGCGCTCGATGCGTGGACGACCGCGTTGGTGACCAGCTCGCTCACCAGCAGCTCGACTGCTGCCACGACCTCGTCGTCGCGGTCGCTGAGGTGCTCGCGGATGAATCGACGAGCGGCTCCGGCGGCGTGGAGATCGGCCGGGAGGCTCTTCGAGACCTCGCCGGCGGCGTGGTCGACCAGGGCAGCTGCCAGGAAGATCTCGTGAGCGAGCTGCGAGGGTGGCACCCGCTTCTCGATGTAGCCGACGGCGCCGGCGCGCAGCGCGGTGTCGGCGAGGCTGGAGCGGGGGTGGCTCGAGAACATCACGATGGGGGCACCGGCGAGCGCATCCTGCATTTCGGGCAGAGCGTCGATGCCGGTGCGGCCCGGCATGGTCACGTCGAGCACGACGAGGTCGAACCTCTGGAACCGGGCTGCCCTGATGGCGTCGTTGGCGTTGCTTGCCTCGACCACGGTGGAGGCACCGGCCGCGGTGAGAGCCATGCGCAGGATGAGGCGCTGGTCGGCGTCGTCGTCGGCGATGAGCACCGTGAGTGGCGACGCCGGGCGGCCCTCGCTCACGCCGCGCTCGTGGCCGCAGGCAGAGCGAAGCCGAAGGTGGCACCCTCGCCGTCGGCGGATCGGAGCCACATCCGGCCGGCCTGGGCTTCGACGAGCGACCTGGCGATGAACAGGCCGATGCCGCTACCCGGCACGTGGGCGCTCTGGGGTAGGCGCACGAACCGGCGGAAGAGCAGCGGCTGCTGGAGCTCGGGGATGCCGGGCCCGTGGTCGGTGACCGTGACGGTGACCTCGGCGCCGTCGCGTCGGACATCGAGCTCGATCGGTGAGTCGGGGGGCGAGAACTTGATGGCGTTCGACACGAGGTTGGCGAGCACCTGCCAGGTGCGACGTTCGTCTCCCACGACCTTGGTGCCCGCGCCGACATCGATGACGAGACGTCGATCCGGGTTGGTGACGGCTGCGTCGTCGGTCACGGCATGGACCGCATCGGCGATGTCGAACGGCGTCGAGACCACGCGCAGCTCGCCGGCCTCGATCTGGACGACGTCGAAGGCGTCATCGACGAACTCGCTGACGGCGACGGCTCGTTTCGCCGCTCGCTCCAGCAGCTCCAGCTTCTTGTCGTCGGTGATCCCCGCCCAGTCGGTGAGCATCATCTGGAGGAGGTGCTGGACGACGTTGACCGGGCCGCGGAGGTCGTGGGCGATGACCGCCACCAGCTCGGTCTTCATTCCGTCGAGCTCGGCCAGGCGGGCCGAGGCCTCGCGCTCGCGCTCGAGCACCCCGCGCAGGGCGTCCTCGCCGCGCTTGCGGTCGGTGAGGTCGCGGGTCACCTTGGCGAACCCGCAGTGCTCCCCGTGGGCGTTGCGCAGCGCCGTGATGATGACGTTGGCCCAGAACCGGGAGCCGTCGCGGCGCACGCGCCAACCCTCGCTCTCCCAACGACCGTGTTCCAAAGCCTCACGGAGGCCTTGGTCGGGTACCCCCTGGCGTCGGTCCTCCTCGGTGTAGAAGACGGAGAAGTGCTGGCCGACGATCTCGGCTGCCGGGTAGCCCTTCAGTCGTTCGGCGCCCAGGTTCCAGGTGTCGATGGTGCCGTCGGCGCGCAACAGGAAGATGGCATAGTCGCTGACGCCGGTGACGAGGAGCCGGAAGCGCTCCTCACTGTCGCGCAGGGCCGCCTCGCCGCGGCGGCGCTCGGAGAGGTCGCGGGTGACCTTCCCGAACCCGGTGAGGCGGCCGTCGGCGCCGCGGATCACGGTGATGACCACGTTGGCCCAGAACGTGCTGCCGTCGGAGCGAAGCCGCCAGCCCTCGTCCTCGAAGTGCCCGTCGGACATCGCGATGGCGAGCTCCTGGTCGGGCAGCTCGGCCTCGACGTCCTCGGGTAGGTAGAAGCATGAGAAGTGGCGGCCGATGATGTCCTCGGCCCGGTAGCCCTTGAGCCGCTCGGCACCGGCGTTCCATGTCATGACGTGGCCGTCGGGATCGAGCACGAAGATCGCGTAGTCGGTGACGCCCTGGACCAGGTCGTGGATGAACTCGCGCTGCAGGGGCGAGCGCCCAGAGAGGTCGGGCGGATCGGTCACGCGTCGACGGCCTCCATCGGAGCCACCATACGACGTGCTGCAACGTCTAGCGCGCCTGCCTTCCGAGCGTGGCGAGGACGCGATCCTGGCGGTCGGCGTCGGTCGCCACCTCGACGCCCGGCACGCAGACACCCTGCATGTAGATGGAGTCACCGAAGGTGGTGATGCCCGCCTCGAGCTGGTCGAGCTCGGCATCGGTGAAGCGCTCGACGCGCCCAGCGGCCTGGGAGAGGTCCCAACGGTGGGCGACCATGTCGAACACGTGGAACTGCTCGAGGGTCGCGCCCACGGTGGTGGGTCCGAAGTGGCCCTCGTAGCCAGTTGCGGTGGCTCGCTCGTCGGAGATGGCAGCGAGCACCGCCTCGCTGTGGCCGCGCCAGGCAGCCGCGGGGTCCGCGTCGATGTCGGGGGCACCAGGCAGCTCGACGTCGTGGTCGGCGAGGAACTGACGTTGCGTCTCGATCATGTGGCGGAGCACGTCGCGGGCGG
The DNA here is from genome assembly GCA_016649895.1 of Acidimicrobiia bacterium. Taxonomy (GTDB): domain Bacteria; phylum Actinomycetota; class Acidimicrobiia; order Acidimicrobiales; family SKKL01; genus Actinomarinicola. The sequence goes on from JAENWR010000014.1 coordinate 10,942, forward strand.
TCCAACCGTCGCACGGAGAGTCGCGCTCCCAGTCGTCGGCGGGGAGGTTGTCGATCAGGTCGGTGAGCGGACCGTTGGCGGTGGCGTAGCGCTCAGCGGTGGTGGGGGTCGGTGTCGTGGGGCTCATGTCCGGAAACTACGACGGCACGGCAGGCTGTGGCTTGATGAAACCCGACAGACCCCCGCCGATCGCCCTCGACGAGGTCGAACGTGCCCACCTCCGCGACCCCACCGACGTCTCGCACCGCATCTACCGCTACGAGGTGCCCGGCGATCTCACCGACCTCGCCAGGAGGTTCTGGATCCCCGTGTGGTCGGTTCCGCCCGGCCAGGAGGCACCGCAGAAGGTCCTGCAGTACCCGGTGGCGCTCATCGTCGTGACCGATGACTACGCCCGCTTCTACGGGGTGAGCCCGGGGCTGTCGGTCACCACGCTCGCCGGCAACGGGTGGGGCGTCGGCGTGTCCTTCCAGCCGGCCGCCGGTCTGTTGCTGGCCGGTGGGCCGATGTCGGCGTGGACTGGTCGCCACGCCGAGCTCTCCGAGGTGTTCGGCGATGCGGGCGTCGAGCTGGCCGACCGCGTGCGCGCGGCCATGGGGGCAGACCCCCACGACCCCGACGCGCACGACGTCGCGATGGCGGTGGTGAACGAGCTGATGCGCCGCCACCTGCCGGTGGATCACGAAGGGCTGCTCGTGAACTCGATCGTCCGCTTCGTGGAGCAGGACCCCGACATCACGCGGGTGGCGCAGGTCTGCGGGGCGTTCGACCTCGCCGAGCGTTCGCTGCAGCGACTCACCCGCCGGCGGCTCGGGCTGAGCCCCAAGTGGCTCATCCAGCGCCGTCGCCTGCACGAGGCGGCCGAGCGGTTCCGCGATGGCTACGCCGACCTGGCCGACATCGCCGCCAACCTGGGCTACGCCGACCAGTCGCACCTCACCCGCGACTTCCGATCGGTCACGGGCATGACCCCGGGAGAGTTCGCGGCCCGGTTCGGCTGACTCAGCGCGCCGGATCGGCGAGGTACGGGCCGGCGGTGTCGAACCCGATGCGGGCGAGCGACATGGGGCGTGGCGTGTAGCTGCGGTACTGCTGGGCCCAGGGCGCATAGGCCAGCCACACCGAGCCGTCGTGGTCGATGAGCACCGAGGCCTCGCCGGGCCCCTGCCCCTGTGAGTTCGAGCCGAGGAAGCGCTTGTCGCCGTGGCGCGTGCACGGTCCGGTCACCGTCTCGCACAGGGCCACGCCGAGGCCGTAGGTCGGTTGGTTGAACCAGCCGCCGGAGTAGAACATCCACAGCCGCCCGTCGGGGCCGCGCGCCATGTCGGGGGCCTCGACGATGTGGCCCTCCCAGCCGCCACCGGCGTCGAGCAGGATCTCCGGCTCGCTGGCGAGGCTCAGCCCGTCGTCGCTGAGGCGCTGCACGTAGATCGACGACGGGTCCTCGCGGTCGGTGTCCCAGTTGTCGTCCGACTTCCAGAGCAGCCAGCGCGATCCGTCGTCGTCGATGAAGGTGCGGGGGTCGATGGCCCCGCCGCGCTCGGTGGGGCACACGATCGGCTCGTCGAACGGCACGTAGGGGCCGATGAGCTCGTCGGCGACGGCGTGGCCGATGCACTGCAGCTCGGTGCCCTCGAGCCGGGCGGTGAAGTAGAGCACCCAGCCGTCGTCGGTCTCCATCACGTCGGGGGCCCAGGTGGCGTCGAGTGCGACCCAAGGTGGTAGGTCGACAGAGCGTCGCCGATGTAGTCCCAGGTGACGAGGTCCATGGTGGCTCGCCACGGGATGTTGAGCATGCCGCCGAAGAAGTTCGTCTGGGTCGAGAACATCACGTAGCCGTCGCCGTTGCGCACCACGAGCGGGTTGGGCACGTCGAGGTCGTCGGGACCGGGTCGCCAGCCAGGGGCCTCGGGGTCGGCCCGCGGGGGCGTGTAGACGGCGGGATCGATGGTGGCCGGGGGCGCCGTGGTGGTCGACGTGGTCGTGGCGATGGCGACCGGCTCGTCGGCGCTGGTGGTGGCCGTGGTGGACGCGGCGGCGCCGTCGGCCGGCTCGGACGAGCACCCGGCCAGGGCGACGATGCCAGCGAGCGCGAACCCCGTCGCCTGTCGCCACATCGCCCGAGCCATCGCCGGATCCTACCGGCGACCGCCACCGTGGCATCCTCGCGAACCGATCGACGGCGATCGAACTAGAGGGGGATGTGCGAGCCAGCGGGGTGCCCGACATCGACATGAGCGGATCGGACTTCGACCGGGTGGTCGAGGATCACGCGCCCGCCGTGTATCGCTACCTGGCGCGGCGGATCGGGCCAGGGCCGGCCGAGGACGTTACCGCCGAGGTCTTCGCTGCCGCCTTCTCGGGCGCGCACACCTACGACGCCATGCGTGGCACGCCGATCGCGTGGCTGATGGGCATCGCCAGCAATGCGTTGACTCGCCACTGGCGCACCGAGCAACGCCAGCTCGAGGCGGTGCAGCGGCTCGGCGTCGATCCGCTCCGAGCGACCCAGTCGCCGTCGCCCGAGTCACAGGCCACCGAGTCGGACGAGACCCGCATCGTGGCGGGGGTGCTGGCCACCCTGCCAGAGGTCGATCGCGAGGCGTTGATGCTCTACGCCTGGGCCGATCTGTCCTACGCCGAGGTGGTGGCGGCCCTCGACGTGCCGGTGGGCACGGTGCGCTCGCGGATCGCACGAGCCCGGGGTCGCCTTCGCGAGGGCCTGAGGGACGGCAGGGGCCAGTTGGATGGAGGAGACGATCGTGGCTGACGAGATGGACCTGCTCCGCGACTTCCGGCACGACCTCGTCGAGCCCGACACCGCGTCCATGGGCCGCCTCGTCGCCTCCATCCAGGCGCAGACGGCCGTGGTGACGGCCCCTCCGCCAGGGGAGGCGGGCGAGCGGCCCGACGGCGAGGTCGTGCTCGCGCTGACCGACTCGCCGCGTCGTCCCCGGCACGGGGCTGTGGCGCTGGCTGCCGTGGTGGTGCTCGTGGTCGGCATCGTCGCGTGGGGCCTCTCCGTGCGCGACGACGGAGTTGCCACCGACACCGGCGCCCCGCTCGCCCCGCTCGTCGCCGATCCCGCGCCCGAGGGGTTCACCCTCGTGAGCGGCCGACCCGTCGACCGCGAGGGTGGGGGGCGTCGCACGGTCTACGTCCCGGCGGGGAGCGCCGGTCCATACGACGGGCCGATGATCACCGTCATCGCCACTCCTTGGCCGGAATCGGCCGCTGCCGCTTCAGTCGAACCGGTGGAGACATACGTGGTCGAAGACGGCGACTTCATGGTTCTGGTGGGGGGCACGGCTTCCCACAGCCACCACCTCATGGCGCGAGGGTTGTCCCTGGACGCGGCCCGTGTCGCCCACGCTGGGGTGGTGGTCGGTGAGGACGGGTCACCGCACGTCGACCCTGACGCGCTGCCGCCGGGATGGCGCGCCGTAGAGGTGGACGACCCGTGGCTCGACGGCGACCCTGCATCGGCGGGCAGCCTCCTCTACCGCGGCCCGACGGACGCGGCGCAGCACGTCAACGTGATGTCGGTCGGGTGGGCCAGGGGGAACGAGGACGACCTGGGCCACCTCAGGCTCTTCAACGCGCGTGTCGAGACGTGCACCGACGTCGACGACGGTGGGTGTGCTCGGGTCGGGGGTAACCCGACGGTGCTGGCGATGACGTCGACGCCGGATGGCGTCTCCAACTCCTTGTCGTGGGTCGACGGCGATCGCGTGGTGAACATCAGCGGTTCTGGTCCGTCGGTCGAGGACCTCTACGCCCTCGCCACGTCGCTGCGCCCCTCCACCTGGGACGAGATAGAGGGGCTCGCCCGGCAGCCGTAGCCTCGGCGCATGGACCTTCTTCCTCAGCTGGCGCTGGTGGCGTTCCTCGTGGTGCTCAACGCTGCCTTCGCCGGTACCGAGATGGCGCTCGTGTCGTTGCGAGAGGGCCAGTTGCAGCGCCTCGAGCGCGCATCGGGGGCGGGGGCCGTGCTCGCCTCGCTGGCGCGCGAGCCGAACCGCTTCCTCGCCACGATCCAGATCGGCATCACCCTGGCCGGCTTCCTCGCGTCGGCCGCCGCCGCCGTGTCGCTGGCCGAGCCCCTGGTGGAGCCGCTCGGGTTCCTCGGCGGCGCGGCCGGGCCGGTGTCGATCGTGGTGGTGACCCTGCTGCTCGCGTACCTCACCTTGGTGTTCGGCGAGCTCGCACCCAAGCGGGTGGCGATGCAGCGAGCTGAACGATGGGGGTTGCTGGCCGCTCGACCGCTGGCGTTCATGTCGGTGCTCACCCGCCCCGTGGTGTGGCTGCTGTCGCACTCGACCGACCTGGCCGTGCGGATGATGGGCGCCGACCCTGAACGGCAGCGCGCGCAGGTCACCGAGGGTGACCTGCGCGACATGGTGGCGGCCCAGACCTCGTTCACCGACCACCAACGGATGATCATCGTGGGTGCGTTCGAGATCAGCGAGCGTCGGCTCCGCGAGGTGGTGCGCCCCCGCCCCGATGTGGTGGTGGTCGCCGCCGATGCGACGTGTGACGAGGCGATCGATCGCCTGGTGGCGTCGAGCCACACGCGGGCCCCAGTGGCGGCGAACGGCGACCTCGACGAGGTGACGGGCTTCGTCCACATCCGCGACCTGGTGGGGGGAGGCGCCCGACCGGTGGGTGAGCTCGCGACCGACCTGACCGAGTTCCCCGAGACCTTGGGCGTGCTCGACGCCATGCACCGGATGCAGACGCGCCACACCCAGATGGCGGTGGTGGTGAACGAGCACGGCGCGGTCGAGGGCATCGTCACCATGGAGGACCTCATGGAGGAGATCGTGGGGGAGATCTACGACGAGTCCGACCCTGACGTGCTGGCTGCACGGCGCGAGGACGACGGAGCGATCGTGCTCGAGGGGTCGTATCCGGTGCACGACCTGGTCGACCTCGGGATCGAGGGCGTGCCAGCGGGTCAGTACACCACGGTCGCCGGACTGGTCATCGATCAGCTCAACCGGATCCCCGACGCGCCCGGCGACGTGGTGACGATCGGTGGATGGACCTTCGAGGTGCTGGCGGTCCGCAAGCACACCGTCGCTGGGGTGCGCGTGCGGCCGACATGGCAGAGTGGCGCCCCGTGACCACCTGGACCATCGCTGCCCTCGTCGTCGGAGTCGTTGCGCTCGTCGCCGGGGCCGAGTTGCTGGTGAGGGGCGCCGCTGCCATCGCCACCCGCCTGGGCATCCAACCGGTCGTCATCGGCCTCACGGTGGTGGCCTTCGGCACGAGCGCACCTGAGCTGGCCGTCAGCCTGGGGGCAGCCCTCGATGCCAACACCGATGTGGCGTTCGGCAACGTCGTCGGCAGCAACATCGCCAACATCCTGCTCATCCTGGGAGCGTCGGCGGTCGTCGGCGGGCTGGCGGTGTCGCAGCGGATCGTGCGCATCGACGTGCCGCTGCTTATCGTGGCGTCGATCGCCGCGCTCGTCATGGCGCTCGACAACTCGATCGGTCGGCTCGACGGGGCGCTCCTCTTCGCCGGGGTGCTCGTCTACACCGGGTGGCTCATCCGCAGCTCGCGCAACGAGACCGCAGCCGTTGCCGCCGAGTACGCAGAGTCGGTCAACGAGCTCGACGACCTGGTTGAAGACCGCCCCCTCCTGGTCCAGGTCGGTCTCGTCGTTGCCGGCTTGGTGATCCTCGTCGTCGGCTCGCAGCTGCTCGTCAACGCGGCCACCGACATCGCCGAGGAGCTCGGGGTGAGCGACCTCGTCATCGGCCTCACCGTGGTCGCCCTCGGCACCTCGCTGCCCGAGCTCGCCACGTCGCTCATGGCGGCATTCCGCGGCCAGCGCGACATCGCCGTGGGCAACATCGTCGGCTCGAGCCTGTTCAACCTGCTGTGCGTGCTCGGTGCCAGCGGCGTCATCGCCTCCGACGGCATCGGTGTGTCCGATGCGTCGCTGCGGCTCGACTTCCCCGTGATGCTGGCTGCCACCGTCGTGCTCGTTCCCATCTTCTGGAACGGCTTCAAGATCTCCCGGCTCGAAGGTGTCGTGCTCATCGCGTTCTACATCGCATACGTGGCGTACCTGGTGCTCGACGCCAGCGACAGCGCTGCCGCCGACGTCGTGGGCCCGGCGGTGCTCCTCGTCGCGCCGCTGGTGCTGATGACCTTCGCTGTCCTCGGATACCAGGGCTGGCGCCGACATCGAGCCACCGCTGGCTGATGGGCACGACCGCCGAGGAGCTGCTGGTCCACGTGCTGGCCCTCGCCTCGGCGCAGGCGCGCGAGCTCGCCGCCGAGCGCGAGGCCCGTCGCCAAGAGCAGGCGTTGATCCGCTCGGGCCAGGTGCTGTCGGCGGCTCTCGACCTCGACGACGTGCTCCCCGTCATCCTCCGCGAGCTGCGCCACGTGGTGTCGTACGACACCGCGTCGGTGCAGGAGCGGCGCGGTGACGAGGTGGTCATCGTCGGCGGTGAGGGGATCGACCTCGACGTCTTCGAAGGGCACGGGTTCGACGTGCTCGACGGCGGCACCCCGAACGGCGATGTGCTCAAGGGGGCACGGCCGGTGATCGTGTCCGACATCCTCGCCGAGCACCCGTACTGGAACTTCCCGCACCCGGCCCACCTCGACTCGGGGGTGCGGTGCTGGATGGGGGTGCCGCTGCTCCTCGGCGGTGAGTGCACGGGCATGCTCACGCTCGACTCCTACACGCCCGACTTCTACACCGACGAGCACGCCCGCATGGCGCTGGCCTTCGCCTCACAGGCCGCGGTGGCCCTGGGCAACGCCCGCTCGTTCGACGCGTTGCGGTCGCGCATGGCCGAGGTCGAGGCGCTCCAAGAGGGGCTGCGCGAGCAGGCGACGCGCGACCCGCTCACCGGGCTCCACAATCGCCGTCACCTGATGCAGTGCCTCGAGCGGGAGGTGATCGCATCCGCAGCGGAGGGCTCGCACCTGTCGGTGGCGCTCATCGACGTCGACCACTTCAAGGCCGTCAACGACACCTACGGCCACGCCATCGGCGACCAGGTGCTCGCCGACGTCGCCCAGCTCCTCGCATCGCAGGTGCGCGAGACCGACGTGGTGTGCCGCTACGGCGGCGAGGAGTTCGTCGTGCTGATGCCGGCCACGACGGCGGACGAGGCGGCACGGCGAGCCGACCGCTGGCGGCGCGCCGTCGCGTCGCTCGACTCGCCCGCGGCCCCGGGACACGCGCACCTCACCGTGTCGGTGGGGATCGCGGTCGCCCCGCTGCACGCGTCCATGGGCGACGGTCTGCTGCGCGCCGCCGACGAGGCGATGTACGCGGCGAAGAGCGGCGGGCGCGACCGCGTGGTGGTGGCCGAGGCCTGAGCGAGGATCAGTCGCGGTCGGCGAGCCAGAGGTGGAGGGCGGCGGTTGCCCGATGCGGGCGCCAGGCCTCCGACAGTTGCTCGAGCTGCCGGTGGGTGAGCGGTGACCCGGAGAGGCGGGCTGCGCTACGACGAAGAGCCAGGTCGGTGGCGGGGAACGCATCGGGCTCGCCCAGTCGCAGCGCCAGGTAGTGGGCGGTCCACGGGCCGAGCCCAGGAACCGAGGTGACGGCAGCGACAAGCGCTTCGAGCGCCTCGCTGCGATCGAAGCGGATCTCGTCCGCGGCGACGGCGGCGGCGAACGAGCGGATCGCCCCGGCGCGTGCGGTGGTGAGACCGAGGCCGGCGAGATCGGTGTCGTCGTCGGCGAGCACCTCGGCGTCGGGGAACAGGTGCGTGAGGCCCATGGCGGCGAGCCCGGGCACTGGCTGGCCGTGCCGGGTGACCAGGCGGGCCGTGATGGTGTTGGCCCCGGCGACGCTGACCTGCTGGCCGATGATGGCCCGCACGCCCACCTCGAACGGGTCCCACGCCCCGGGAAGCCGAGCACCGGGACGGGCGGTCACCAGCGGACCGACGAGCGGGTCGGTGCTGAGCCGCGCGTGGGCGTCGTCGATGGGGGAGTCGAGCGCCACCACCCGCCGGATGCGTTGCACCAGGTGGATGAGGCCCTCCCAACGCGGGAGGTGGGCGGTGAGCAGGAGGTGGTCGGGCCCTCCGGGTCCGACCTCGATGACGGCCGGCAGCCCGTCGACGACGATGGTGCGTCGGTAGATGCCGTCGTCGACGTGCTCCACCCCGGCGATGGCGCGGTTGCGGAGGTAGCCGACCACGCTCGGCCAGTCGTACGGAGATCGGTGGGGGAGCCGCAGGACGAGCCCGCCGTCGGCCACCAGGCGGTCGGACGACCGCCTCCGGCTGCGCAGTTCGTTCGGCGTCGAGCGGAACGTCGACGCCATGGCGCGGTTGAACTGGCGGACGCTGCCGAACCCCGACGCGAAGGCCACGTCGGTGACCGACAGGTCGGTGTCGTCGAGGAGGCGCCGGGCGAAGTGGGCGCGCCGCGACCGTGCCAGTTCGTCGGGGGTGACCCCGAGGTGCTCGACGAAGAGGCGGCGCAGGTGGCGGGGCGACACGGCCACCCTGCGCCCGAGGTCGGCCTCGGCGGCGTCGTCGAGGAGGCCGTCGACGATGAGCTGGACCGCCCGGCAGACGAGCTCGGGACCGGCCCAGCCGGGTGGATCGACGGCCCGGTAGGGGCGACACCGCATGCACGCCCGGAACCCGGCCGCTTCGGCTGCCGCCGAGGAGTCGTAGGTGCGCACGTTGCGTGGGTGGGGCCGCGCCGAGCAGTGGGGGTGGCAGTAGATGCCGGTGGTGACGACGGCGGAGACGGATGGCACCACACGAGTGTGGCCCGAGAGATCGCGTATCATCAGACACATCCGGACACGGGTGGGAGTGTGTCCGGATCCGGCGAGCGACCACCGGCCGATGAGGGCAGGATCATGATCGTGATGTCCACCGCAACCGCTCCGCCCCACGCCCGCCACTTCGACGTCCTGCCGTCGCCGATCGGATCGATCCTGGTGGTCGCCACCGACGACTCCGTGTGCGGGATCTACGTTGCCGATCACGAGCGGGCGCCGTTGCCGGCGCCGGGCTGGACCCGCGGGTCGGCCCTGCTCGACGACGCCACGTCCCAGCTGGCCGAGTACTTCGCCGGCGACCGGCGCACCTTCGACCTGCCGCTCGACGCGCACGGCACGGAGTTCCAGCGCCAGGTGTGGGCGGCACTCTGCGACGTGTCGTACGGCGAGGTGGCGAGCTACGGCGACATCGCGGTGGCGGTCGGCCGACCGACCGCGGTGCGCGCGGTGGGCAGCGCCAACGGGCGCAACCCGATCTCGATCGTGGTGCCGTGCCACCGGGTGATCGGCAGCAACGGCACGCTCACCGGTTACGGATGGGGTGTCGAGCGCAAGAGGTGGCTGCTCAACCTCGAGAGGTGATGCGGAACACCGGGAAGTCGGGGGCGACGGCCAGCAGCTCGGCGTCGGTCGAGTGCTTGTCGAGGCCGTCGAAGAACCGCCCCACCTCCCACCACCAGCGCACGAGGTACTCGCGCAGCACGGGGACCTTCTCGCTGTCGGCCACCTCGATCGCGGTGAACTGCTCGGTGCGCCGGCCGATGCGGAGCTCGCCCTGAAGCGCCACCCGCAGGTTGCGTACCCACTGCGTGTGCCCGCGAGGTGCGACGAGGAACCGCTGGTCTCCCAGGTCGAGTGGGTTGACCACGGTGGTGCGCCACTCGCCGGAGGTGCGGCCCCGCACGGCCAGCGTGCGAGCCCCGGCGAGGCTCACACCACGGCGGACGAGCCAGCCCATGACCGGCTGGAACAGCCGATCGGCGCGGGTCGGACGGATGTTGCGAGGGGTGGCGGCGAGGGCCGTGGCATCTCCTGGGATCGACGCTCTCAACCGAGAGCACTGCTCACAGTATGTGTGAGCAGTGCTCTCGTGTCAACCCTCGCGACCCGAACGGGCGGATAGCTCGGAGGACGGTCGCCCTCGGGCCGTTCGTCGAACATGACGATGGTGCCGGCCTCGTCGAACAGCTCCCCCTCGATCGAGTCGAGCTCGCCCGGCAGGTAGCGGCGGGCGCCGTTCGTGTAGCGGTACATGCCGTACACCTCCTCGTTCTCGGCCCGAGGATCGCGAGCGTCGGGTCCCACCAGATCTCGGTGACGTCGTCGGCGGCTTGGTAGTCGGGCCACGGCCACAGCCCCTCGCCGTATGACACGGCGAACTGGGTCTGGAAGCCCGACACCGGCTCGAACGAGAACAGGCCGTCGCGGAAGGTCTCGGGGGTGAGCTCCTCGCCGAGGTGCCAACTGACCAAGTTGCCCTCGCGCTGGGTGATGTCGGGGTCGACCGGCGGCAGCAGCAGCGACAGGCCGAAGGCGTTCTCCCACTGGACCGGGTCGTACTGCCGAGCGAAGGCGGGAAAGTCGAGGAAGGAGAAGCCGGTCATCACCCACTCCGGGTAGTAGTCCTGGGCGGTGGCCTGCTGGGTGAGGTAGATCGGCATGTAGGGGTCGCCGCCGAACACCACGCTGGTGACCCCGGCCTCCTTCAGGCGGCCGATGATGACCACCGCGTCCTCTTCGAGGGTGGCCCCGGTGCCGAAGATGTAGGAGATGTTCGTGGCCAGGTCGATGTCGAGCTCGTCGACCTTGGAGAGGAAGTGGTCGGTGCCCTGCTTGTAGGCGCCGTCTGCCGTCTCGTACCAGATGAGGCCGAAGGAGCGCTCCCTGGTGGCCAGCTCGGGATCGCCGGCGAACTCGGCCGGCCGATCGCCCAGGCGCTCGTCGAGGTACTGGGCGATGATCTCGTAGCCCTGGGTGGAGGCCATGGTGCCCGACCACACGTAGGGAGCCCACTCGTCGTACTGGTCCTGGGGCTGGTTGTCGGTGCAGAAGCAGATGACCCCGCGTGCCGCCATCTCGTCGGCGAACGCATTGGTGCCGCCGGGGTCGCCGATGACGGCGAAGGCGCCGATCTCCTCGGCGATGCGGATGGCATCGGCGCGGGCGGCCACCTCGTCGTTGCCGGCGCCGGTGGCGTCCTCCTCCTCGTACACGGCCACCACGATCTCGTCGGCGGTGACGCCTCGGTGGGTGGCGCCCCCGTTGTCGGCGCCATCGGGCCACAGGGGCACGCAGTCGGGTGCGTAGACGCTCGGCACCATGATGCGTCCGGTGTCGGGGTCGCAGTCGGGTGCGTCCATGGGGTCGGCTGCTTCCCACGCGGCGATGGCGTCGCCGGCCTCGCCGTCGGTGCCGGGCGCCGCGGTCGTGCCGGTCTCGACCTCGGCCTCGGCGTCGCCGTCGTCGCCGCTGGTGATCGCGCCGACCGCCACGATGAGCGCGATGACCACCAGCACCGCGAGCGCGGGCCAGTAGCGCACCAGCCTCGGCTTGATGCCCTGTTCTTCCCCCATGTCGATTGCCCCTGCTTGTCAGTCCGTCTCGGTGCGTCGGTTCGGAGAGCGACGGTCGAGCGTGGCGTCGGCGTGGCGCGGCGTGGCCGCAGCCGCGCGCACGACGACACGGGCGGCCGCGTGGGCGGCCGTCTCGACATCGGGGAGGTGCCCGCGCCGCAGCGCGAGCGAGAAGTGGTTGACCACGCCCTGGTTGGTGTGGGCGATGACGAGGGGGTCCTCGTCGGCGCGGATCGAGCCGTGCGCCTGGCCGGCCCCGACCACCTCGACGGTGTCGAGGGCATGGACGTGCGACGACTCGCCGAGGAGGTCGCCATACCGGGCGTCGGCGATCTGGGTCTGGATCAGGTGGTAGAGGTTCCAGTGCTCGTCGATGAAGCGAACCGACACCTCGGTGCCGACGTACAGGCGGTCGAGCGGCTCGTCGATCGATTCGGTCGCCGCCACCTGGGTGGCCCGCAGGCGCTCGCGCACGTCGAGGACGATGGCCAGGAGCAGGGCGTCCTTGCTCTCGAAGTACCAGTAGACGAGGCCCTTGGCCACCCCCGCCGCATCGGCGATGTCGACCATGCGGGTGCCGCCGACGCCACGCTCGAGCAGGAGGCGTTCGGCGTGTTCGAGCAGCTCGGCGCGGCGGTCGCGCCCCTGACGGGTGAGGACGCGCTCGGATGCGGTCGTCGCCATCGGACACCCCCTCCCGTCGTCACCTTGACCTCAGGTCAACCTACCTTGACCCGAGGTCAATGTCGAGGGCTCGTTGCCTCAGCTGCGCGATCGTTCGTAGGTGGCGACGAACCCGTCGACGGCCCAGCCAAGTGAGCGACCGAGCAGAGGGTCGGCAGCGATAGGTCAGCTCGACTGGCGTCAGCCCCGGTCGACCTTGGGAGTAGCTCGACCTGCGGCGGAACCAGCAGCGGGCTAGCCGAAGTCGATTTCTTGGCCCGGCAGCCGTGGTTCGATCGGGGCTGGCCTGGGGATGTGGTCACGAACTGCTTCTCGAACGACCTCGGAAGCGAAGTCCACCACTCCTCGCTCAGGGGCGACGATGAACGCTCCCGCGAGCAGTCTCCTGCGGTACTGAGATGCGTGGTCTGCTGTCGCCCCGCCGAGCCGATCCCGGATGTCGCGGATCCGCGATGGTCCGTCATCGACGGCCATGGCCGCGAGGAACGCCCGATCGGCGCGCGAGAGTCGGGCGATGGCCTGATGTTCATCGCTCAGAAGCTCCTCGAGTGCGACATCAAGCTGCCGGCGTACGTGTTCACGCATCCAGGGGGCGGCGATGTCGACGATGCCTCGATCCACGCTCACGATGATGTCGGCCGCGAGGAGCCGGCCTCGGTACCTGCCAGCGAGGGCGCTGCCGGCTCCCATCCGGTCGCGTATGTCGCTCATTCGAGAGGGTCCGTCGTCGACGACCATCGCCGCGAGGAACGCCCTGTCGAGGTCGGATAGTTCCTGCAGCGCCGGCTCAATCACAAGGCGGCCGATCCTCTCGTGCGCAGCAGCGATGCCGACACCGACATCACCGAGCGAGATCACCTGTTCGGTCGGTCGCTGGCGCCAGCTGTGGTAGCCGATTGCCTGGACCAGGAACGGGTAACCGGCGCTGGCTTCTATGGCTTGCTCGAGCGCGGCGGGCTCGACGGACCGGCCAGCAGCCTTGATGGGCTGGACCAGTGCGTATTCGACGTCATCACGCTCGAGCGGTCCCAAGTGATGGCGCTCGGCCCGCCGCAGGAAGGTCAGCACGTTGTCCGACAGAAGCGAGGAGACCGCGGTGGGAAGGCCTGCGCCGAGGAAGGCGACGTTGCGCTCCTCACGAAAGCAGTGCTGGATCGTGGTGCCGAGCACACGCAGTTCGTTGATGTCGCCGGCGTGCAGCTCATCAACGGTGAGTAGCACTCCAGTCCCATGCTCGTTGAGGAGCTCGGTGAGATCGGTGAGCGCTCGACGAAGACCGGGTCGGCGCACTGAACCGGTCTCGTTCTCCCAGGCCAGCGCCACCGGCCCGACCGCCGCCCCGGTGAAACGGCGCTTTGGTTCGGTGATCTCGAGGTCTCGGGCGAGATAGGGGATGTCGTCGATGATCCGATCGATCAAGCCGGGGTTGGCCGTCTCTGCGATGACCAACCACCCTCGGTGCCGTGCGGCGTCTTCGATCTCGTTGATCAGCACGGTCTTGCCCGCGCCCCGGGCACCCGTGAGGAATGTGGCTCGGCCAGGTGCTCCGGGTCCCGCGTCGAGCGCTTCGACCACCTCCCCCACCACAGGGGCTCGCCCTGCGAGGACCGGCGGCGGCATTCCGAACGTCGGCCGGAAGGGGTTGGACTTCGGCTCCACGTTGGACAGATCGTCCAGGCTCATCAGGTCTCCAAAGTGCTACCCGTGTTATGTCGTGTTCAAAGTTCTATCACGTCAGGAGACGATAACTCTGCCATGTTGTGTTCACATCTCTATCACCACTGGGTCATAGAGCGAGAGCGCCATGTGTCGCTTCTGGTGGCGAGCGATGCAACGGCCATCGGCTATCCGTCGTCGCTGACCACCACGGTTGCGCTGGCCGAACGTCCGAACACCTCGGGGCTGTAGAGCTCCTCGGCCCGGGCCGGGGGAGTGACGAACGTGCCGGGGGTGGTGGCCCGCGCCACGTAGGAGTACTCGTAGGTGCCGGCCGGCAGGTAGGCGGCGAACGCCTCGGCCCGGTCGTCGCGCTGGTTCTGGTGGTCGAACCACGTGCCCCACCCCCAGGTGCGCAGCGGCACCGGCGGGCCGTCGCCACCATCGTCGCCCTCGGCCGGCGGCTCGTCGATGGCGGTGGCCAGGGTGGGGTTGAGGATCTCGAAGCCGGCCGGGGTGGGGTCGATGAGCGCCATGTTGGTGCGCCGCGAGTCGGCCACCATCGTGAGGTTCACCCGCACGTTGGCGCCGGCGCGCACCACCCACGTGCCGTCGTCGCGCTGCTGCACGTCGTCGGGATCGTCGACCGCCTCGTAGGTGCGGTCGACGACGAACCCCGCGTCGCGTGCGTCGACGGTGAGGTCGTCGGGTGCGTAGCGCAGGCCGAACCGGTAGTAGAGGCGTCCGGGCCCGTCCTTGGCGAGGACCAGCGTTGGGTCGACTCGACCGAGCAGCTCGGCCATCGGCACCCGGGTGTTGGTCGAGTCGATCGAGCGGCCCCGATGGGGCGACTCGGCGGCGTAGAGGTCGCCGAGCCACACCCGGGCGACGAAGTCGGGGGTCGTGCTCTCGTAGGCGTCGAAGTACGACTTGAGTGCCAGCAGGATGAACGAGTTCTCCTGCACGTTGCCCCACGAACCCTTGCGCTGGTTGCCGATGAGGCCGGTGACCACCTTGGGGATGAGGTCGGACTGCGGGCGCATGCGGATGAGGGCGTCGAGCACGATGCCGTCGGTGCGGCGGTCGGAGGCGAGGACGAGGTGGGCGTCCTCGCCGTAGTCGGTGGTGAAGGTGGCGGCGGCTGGGGTCTCGGTGACCCGGTTGTCGATCTCGGTCCCGATAGCGGCGGCAGGTCCCTCGCTCACCACCGGCCACAGCCACGCCAGCGCGTCGACGCGGAGGATGTCGGCGTGGCGTTCGTAGAGGGCGTCGGCCCCGGCGGTGTCTCGATCGCCCGACACGAACCGTACGTGGAGGGCGTAGGCGCCGAGGGTGGCCTTCACCTCGTCGGGCCAGACGGATGGGATCTTCGCGTCGATGTCCATCAGGTAGGCCATCGCCAGGCTGAGCACGCCCTCGTCGACCGCGTAGCCAGCGTCGCGGGCGGCGACGAGGGCATGGGTGGCCTGGATGGTGCGGTAGGGGTCCGACTCGATGCCGGCGCGCCACGTGCCGAACCCGCCGTCGCCGCTCTGGAGGCGCTCGATGCCGGCGATGTCGTCGGCCACGGCGGCGTCGAGCGTGGCCCGGTCGGGCGCTCCCTCGACGGCGAACGCGCCGAGCACATCGCGCAGCGCCACCACCGCCAGCACACGCGACGCTCGGGCGTCGACGTGGTCGAACCGGTACTCGGTGAGGTCGATGACGGCGTCGGTCAGGGTCTGCAGCGACGTCGACGATGTGGTGACGTCGAGGCTGCCGAACTGGGCGATGACGCCTTCGGGGGTGAGCACGGTCTGGGCGATGCCGCCGTCGTCGATGACGCCGTAGGTGGCGAACGCTTCGGCCGTGGTCGGCGTGTAGACCGGCAGCGAGATGGTGGTGGCGTCGGTGTGGTCGCCGGCCACCACGGTGGCGCGCAGGCGGGCGGTACCGACATCGTCGGCGGCAGCGGGGAACCGCACCTCGACGCGATCGTTGGCGGGCACCTCCACCTGCACGCCGGCGGCGCCGGTGAGGGTGAGGTTGGTGGCCTCGACCACGACGTCGGCGACGATGGCCTCGTCGGTCTGGTTCTGCACCACGATCGGCAGCTCGAACGTGTCGCCGAAGTTGAGGAAGCGGGGCGCCGACGGCCGGGCCTGCACCGGGAGGCGGGCGGTGATGTTCGACTCGCCGGTGCCGAACTGGGCATCGCCCGCGGCGGCGGTGACCATCACCCGGTAGCGCGTGAGGTTGTCGGGCAGCGGCACGTCGACGCTGGCGCGGCCCTGGGCGTCGGTGGTCACCTCGGGGGCGAACACCGCGACGGCGTCGAAGTTCGAGCGCACCTCGATGACCGGTTGGGCGGTGGCCTGCGGTACGGCGTTGCGGGCGGTGCCGTCCATGTCGGCCATTTCGGCCGTGGCGGCCTCCAACGAGTCGGTGGCGAAGCCCCCACCGCTGTCGTCGGGGCTGGCGAACGCAGCCTCGTCGCCTTCCGTGGCCGAGGGATCGGCGGGCCGCGAGATCAGGATCGAGCTGCGGCTCCACATCGGGGTGAGGTAGCTCGGGAACGGCTCGTACATCGACGCAAGAGGGTCGGCCAGCTCGTAGCCGGTGAGCGACAGGACGGCTTCGTCGACCACCACCACCGACAGCTCGGCACCGCTGACGGGGGCTCCGCTGGCGTCGGTGACGACGACGTCGACTGCGGTGTCGTCGCCCGGCGTCAGCTCGGGATCGCGGGGCGTCACGTCGACGTCGAGGGTGCGGCCGGCGGGCGGGATGTCGAGGGGGAGCGTGCCGACGGCGAACGCCGGTCGGGGCGAGTCGCTGTCGTCGCGCGGTGTGGTGCCCACGACCTCGACGAGGAGGTCGAGGCCGGGGACCATGGCGTCGGTGATGGCCACCTCGACCACGGCGCTGCCGTCCCTCACCTCGAACACCTGGGTCGACGCGATGCCGTTGCGGTTCACGGTGAGCAGGCCCGAGCCCTCGCTGAACGGTGCCTGCACGAGCACGCGGGCGGTGTCGCCACCGGCGTAGGTCTCGGCGTCGGGCACCAGCGTGAGCTCCTCCTGGGCGACGCCGCGGTTTGGCACGTCGTTGCGGGCGCCCGACACCCAGCGGGTGATCTCGGTGCGGTTGGAACCGCCAGCCTCATCCGCGACGAGGGCGGTGACGCGGTAGCGGCCGCCGGTGGGCGGCGTGAGCGCGCACTCAACCGGCTCGACGGCCGAGGTGATCTCGCACGTCAGGATGTCGACACCCTCCTCGACCCACTCGCCGTTCACTTCGCGCCACTCGAGGCGCTCCATGGTGACCTCGATGGCCTGGCCGGGGACGACCTCCCCGTCGATGTCGGTGACGATGGCTTCGACGGTGAGCGGCTGGCCGGAGTCGACGAACGTGTCCTCGCTGCGCAGCCCCACGTAGTTGGTCCCGGCGTGCACGAGGATCTCGGTGGTGTCGGCCAGCTGCTGGCGGTTCACGTCGGTGATCGCGGCGTTGGCCGAGACGACCACCGGTTCGCCGTCGGGAGATCCGTCGAAGTCCATCCGCAGGAAGTGCTCACCCGCCGCGTCGGTGCGGCCCTCGAAGGTCTTCACGTCCTCCTCGGCCGGGGGGAAGCAGCACGGGCCGATGTCGCTGTCGAACATGCCGTGGCCCACCGACTCGAACCACCACGGCGTCCAGATGCCGAAGTCGAAGCGATCCCATCCGGGAGGGGAGTAGGTGCCGGGGCGGGTGGTGACCGTCCAGGTGACCGGCGCGTCGGGCAGTGCCCCGCCGGCGAAGTACTCGGCCGTCACCGCCATGGTCGCTGGATCGGTGACGAGGTAGGGCCCGGAGCTCTCGGCGCGGGTGCGCACCTCGAACTCGGGTCGACGGAACTCGGCCAGGGTCAGCTGGTGGTGCATCGAGGTGTGGTCGAGGCCGCTGACGCCGACGACCTGCATGTCGACCCCGCCCGCACCCAGGCTGGCGTCGGCCGGGATCTCGACGGCGAGGTCGAAACCTCCGGCGGCGTTCAGCGGTGCCTCTCCGGTGGCCATCGCGTTGCCGAAGGCGTCCATCGCCGTCCACGCCACGGTGGCGCCGTCGCCGATGCGCGTGAGCTGGGCGTCGCCCGAGAGGGTGAGGCGGCGCACCCATCCCTTCAGGTGGGCGGTCTCGCCGGGCTGGTAGAGGCCGCGGTCGTCGCTGACGTGCCAGCGGGCGATGTCGGTACGTGGGCCGCCCTGCATGTAGCGCAGCTCGCCGCCGCCGAGGATCGAGTTCTGTCCGTCATGGGTGGCAAGGAGGTGGGTGAGCTGTCCCGCGGTGGTGGCGGTGGCGAGACCGTCGCCGTCGGTGGTGACGGTGTCGCCTCCGACCTGCACGTCGACACCGCCGATGGGCGAGCCGTCGGTGAGGTCGGTGGCCCACACCACGAGCTCGCTCTGGTCGTAGATGGCGTCGAGCCCGATGGTGGTGCTCTGCACCCACACCAGGATCGGCTGGTTCTCCCACCGGTTGTCGTCGGTGCGGCGGAACCCGTCGGGCGGCTCGACGGCCACCAGCACGTGGCCGCCGCCGTCGATCTCGGGCAGCGCGATGGCGGTCTCGCCGAGCACGCCGGCGTCGGGTTCGGTGTCGATGTGGTCGTCGCGCTGCGCCTCCCATGGGAGGTCGTCGACGCTCTCACGGTCCCAGCGGTCGAGGAGCTCGACGTAGTCGTCGAAGTCGTCGGGCCCCACCGCGAACGTGCGAACTCGCAGCTGGTCGTGGTTGATCGACGAGACGAGCAGCGACGGCGAGGCGCTGAACGGGTCCACCGTGACCAGCTGGTACTCGATCCAGCGGAGGGCCGGGCGGGCATCGCCCACCTCGAACGTGGCGGTCTGGTCGTCGCCGAGCGGCTGGCCGAAGATGTCGCGCAGGTCGGCCGGGAGGGTGACCTCGTAGGTGGTCTGGGCCGTGGTGATGCCGCGGACGACGATGCGGGTACCGTCGGCGCGGATCGCCGCGCCGGGCAGCTCGGGCGAGATCTCGATGGCGGCGGGATCGAAGGTGTCTGGGTCGATCCTCGTGCTCATCTCGATGATGAGGTCGAGCCCGGGCTGGCAGGTGCTGCCCCAACCGCACTCGGTGCCAGCGACCTCGAACGCCGGGTAGGTGCGGCCGTCGAACGACTGGGCCGCTTCGGTGGTGCTCGGGCCCTCGGAAGAGGCCATGCCCTCGGCGAAGGTCAGCTCGACCCGGGTGTCGGGCGGGAGCGGTTCGGTGGGACGGATGGCCACCCAGCGGCCGTCGAGCACCTGCTCGGATGCCTGGCGGGCTTCGTCGTCGGCATCGATCTCGTCGGGCGTGGCCACCCGCATGTCGACGGGGTCGCCGTCGACGGTGACGGTGAGCGCGTCGAGCACCGCTGCAGCGTCGACGATCTGGTCGAAGGTGGCGACGAGGACCGGTACCAGCGGCATCTGGTCGCCGAGGGGGTCGACCGAGAGGACCTTCACCGGAGGCGTCTGGAACTCCCAGCTGACGGCGGCGGCGAGCTCGCCGCCGCTCTGCGATGTCGTGCCCGCCGGGATCTCTACCCGGTAGCTCGTGGCCATGGGCAGGCGATCGATGACGCCCGACTCGTGCTCGAAGCGGAGGGTGCGGGTACCGATCCAGCGCCAGCGACCGGGCAGCTCGGGGGTGACGGAGACGGGCACGTCGGCGGCGTCGAGCTGGTCGAGGGTGCCGAGCGGGACCATGGGCTGGTTGAAGGTGACGCTGACGAACGGTGCGATGTCGACGTCGCCCTCCGGCTGGAACCGCAGCACCTCGAGCGGGCCGCTGGGTACGTCGGGCGGAGGTGCGTCGCCGGTGGCGCCGATGGGCTGGTCGATGGTGCGGCCGACGATCGGCGGCGGGCGGGTCTCGGTCGGGCGGTTGAACTCCTGGCGATCGGCCGAGTCGTCGGGCAGCTCGGGCAACCTCGAGGTGATCTCGTCGATGCGCGACTCGTCGAGCGGGTCGCCGCCGACGACCCTGACGGGATCGGGTTCGGCCGCGGTGGGTTGGCCGGTGCTCAGCCGCACGTCGAACGCCCCACTGCTGACCCGTCGGGCGAAGTCGTCGCCTGGCCCGCTGTTGTCATCGTCGCCTCCGTCGCCGGTGCACTGCGTGGCCACCAGCGCCACGACCACCACGACGGCGACCAGCACGGCCACCACCCGCCCACGGCTTGCATGCATGTGTTCGCCCTCCCACGTCAGGTTCCCACCTCAGACGCTCGACGTCATCGATTGGTTCCCGCGCCGGTCAGGTCAAGGATTGGATGGCGCTCACAGTCGTCACCAGCGCCGCCATGGCACCCATGGTGAGGAAGGCGTTGGAGCGAAGGGTGCGGTGCAGATCGACCCGTACGCCTGCGATCTCGGTGAGGAGACGAGCCTCGACCGTGTTGATCTGGCCGGTGAGGCGGTGGTCGAGTGCCTCGATCTGGCCACCGACGCGGTGGTCGAGTGCCTCGATCTGGCCACCGACGCGGTGGTCGAGTGCCTCGATCTGGCCGGTGAGGCGGTGGTCGAGCGCGTCCATCCGTCCCGTGAGCGTGGCGTCGAGCGCGTCCATCCGTCCCGTGAGCGTGGCGTCGAGTGCGTCCATCCGTCCCGTGAGCGTGGCGTCGGTGAGTGCGCCCCGTCGGTCGAGGTCGTCCTTGGTGGCGACCTGCGCCCAACCGACTGGTGGAAGGTGCTCCATCAGTGTGCTCGCTTTGTCGGCCCCGAGGATCTCCTCGAGGATCTGGTGCAGCTCATGTCGGGCCTGCTCGGTGATCGCCATGGTGGAGCTCCATCGTCGATGTCTCGTCGAGGGAGCAGAAGCTCCGAGCGCCACAGGATGACGTGGTGGTGAATCGTAGCCACCGCTGGACAAGTTCGGCATTGAGGACAGCAGGTGTCCTCGGTCCGGCGTCCACTCGTCTCATGACGATCCACGTGCATGCCATCACCCTCGACGCCACCGACGCCGCGGCGCTCGCCGGCTTCTGGTCCACGGCGCTCGGCCAGCCGGTCGACCCGGACGCCAGCCCGTTCTTCGCGAGCATCAACCTGACCGACGAGTCGCCGGGTGCCCGTCGGTGGATGTTCATCCAGGTGCCCGAGGGCAAGAGGGCCAAGAGCCGGATGCACGTCGACTTCACCGCCGACGATCGCGAGGCCGAGGTCGAGCGGCTCGTCGGTCTGGGCGCCACGCGCGTCGCCGACTTCGACGAGCACGGCATCCGGTGGACCACCCTCACCGATCCCGAGGGCAACGAGTTCGACATCGCGGCCGAGAGCTGACGGCCGTGGCAGGCTGACCGCCATGGGCACGAACACGAACCGGGTCGACAGCAGCGGCGTCTCCATCGCCTATGCGGTGCACGGGCCCGACGACGGCCGCCCGGTGCTGCTGCTCCACGGCTTCCCCGACACTGGCCGCCTGTGGCGTCACCAGGTCGGCGCGCTCGTCGATGCGGGCCACCGGGTGATCGTGCCCGACCAGCGCGGGTTCGGTGCATCCGACAAGCCGGCCGATGTCGATGCCTACAACCTCCTCGTGCTCGCAGGCGATGCGCTTGCAGTGCTCGACGACGCCGGCGTCGAGCGGGCGGCCGTGGTCGGCCACGACTGGGGCGCACCGGTTGCGTGGGCGCTCGGTGCGATGGCCGCACCACGGGTCGAGCGCCTCGTCGCCATGTCGGTCGGGCACCCCACCAGCTTCCGCGGTGCCGGCTTCGCCCAGAAGGAGAAGTCCTGGTACCTGCTGCTGTTCCAGTTCCCCGGCGTGGCCGAGCGTTGGCTGAGCGACGACGGGTGGTCGCGCTTCCGCGAGTGGAGCAGCCACCCCGATGCCGACGCGGTGATCGCCGACATCGAGGCGAACGGGTCGCTCACGCCAGGCCTCAACTGGTACCGCGCCAACGGAGCGCCCGAGTCGATGCTCGAGGACCCGCCCCAGCTTCCGCCCATCGAAGCGCCGGTGATGGCGATGTGGTCGACGGGCGACATGGCCCTCACCGAGGAGCAGATGACGGGGTCCGAGGCCTACTGCGCCGGCGGGTTCCGCTACGAGCGCATCGAGGGTGCCGGCCACTGGATACAGCTCGAACAGCCGGAGGTCGTGAACGGCCTGCTGGTCGACTTCCTTCGCTGAGGTGGTCTCGACCAAATGATCGTCGTGTTCGGGGCCACGGGCTACACGGGCCGGCTCGTCACCGCTGCGCTCGTCGAGCGCGGCGCTCGACCTACCCTCGCCGGACGGCATGCCGACGCGCTCGGCACTCTGTCCCGCCACCACGGCGGGCTGCCCACTGCGGTGGCCGACGTGACCGATCCCGCCTCGGTGCAGGCCCTGGTCCGCGCCGGTGACGTGCTCGTCACCACCGTCGGACCGTTTTCGCTGCACGGCCGGGCGGCCCTCGACGCGGCCGTCGACGCGGGCGCCCACTACGTCGACTCCACCGGTGAGGCCGGCTTCATCCGCCACGTGGTGCTCGACGGCGGTCCGCGCGCCGAGGCGAGCGGCTCGGCGCTGCTCACCGGGTTCGGTTACGACTACGTGCCCGGCCACATCGCCGGCCAGCTCGCCCTCGACGCGGCCGGGCCGCAGGCCCGCCAGCTGCGCATCGTCTACTCGGGCCTCGGTGTGGCCATCAGCACCGGCACTCGGGCGAGCGCGGCGCTGATGATCGCCGACCGCGTGCACCGGCGCGAGGCCAGCCAGATCGTCGAGCGGCCGACCGGGCGCGACGTGGTCGATGGTGCCATCCTCACCGGCGGCACCGAGCCGCTTACGGCGGGGCGCCAGTGGCCCCGGGTGTCGGACGTGTCGGTGTGGCTCGAGCTGGGCCGCACGGCGCGCATCGCTCAGGTGGCGTCGTTCGTGGCGCCGACGCTGATGCGCTTGTCGTGGCTGCGCGACCGGGCCGTGCGGGGCGCCACCCGAGGGGGCCCCTCCGCCGAGGAGCGGTCGCGGTCGACCACCAGCGTCACTGCCGTCGCGTCGGACGCAGACAGGCGCGAGATCGGCCGGGCCACCGTGACGGGCCCCAACCCCTACGACCTCACCGCCATCACCATGGCCGAAGGCGCGCTCGCCCTCGCCGCCGGCCCTCCCCGCGCTGGGGCGCTCGGCCCGCTCGAGCTCTTCGCCCACCTGCCGCTCCCGCCGACCATGGCGCGGCTCAGCCTGTCCGTCGGCCAGTCGATCACAGCGACTTACCCTTGGACATGAGCGTTTCGGTACGTAGGGGGCGTCGGCGACGGTGACGACCGTTGGGGGTCACCCGGCCCGCCGAGCGCTCGTCCAGTTGTTGCGGTTGTCGAGCGATCCCGACGGTCTGTCGGGCGACGGCATCACCTCTTGGGCTGCACCGCAACTCGTGGAACGGCTGGGAGCAGGCGGCCTCGTCGCTCTGCTGGCGTCGATCGGCGGGAGCGAGATCGCCCACGTGGAGGAGCTCAGCCCAATGCGGTGATGGCCGACTTGCGCTGGCGCGACCGCCGGCGGCATGTCGCGTGTGTTGTCGAAGCCGTCGATCCCCACCGCGTCATCTCGGTGGACGCTCAGCGTCCAGACTGGCCGCTGGCCGACGCCGACCTTGGCCCCACCGTGACATGGGCCGAACTGGCGGGTCAGGCGTCGGTCGAGCGCTCGTCGACGCTTCCCGCCGACCTCGCCGCCAGCATCGATCGCCGTCTGGCATCGGCGAGGCTGGCGATGCGGTCTCCAGCCGTCGCCGCGGCCGTCGTCTACAAGGGGGAGCTGGCACATGTGAGCTGTGTCGGTGCCGCTGACGTGTTCCCTCTGGCCGCGGCACATAGACGTTGCGGGCTGCGGATCGGATCGATCACCAAGACCATCACGGCCATTGCAGTGATGCGTCTCGTCGAGCGCGGTGTCATCGATCTCGACGCCCCCGCCAACTCGCTGTTGAACCAGACGCGCATCACCTGTGAGGTCCCGGGAGCCGCCCCCGTGACCGTTCGCCATCTCCTGACCCACACCGCGGGACTCCCGCGCAACCGCGAGGGGTTCGACATCGCGGTCCCGTCAGACCAACCACTGCCGCCGCTCGGCGAGTTCTACGGGCCGGAGTTCGCCTCGGTGCGGCCCCCAGGCCAACGGGAGTACTCCAACGACGGCTATGGGCTGCTCGCGCTCTTGGTCGAGGACGTCACCGGCGAGAGGTTCGAGGACCACCTGATCGGCAACGTTTTCGAACCCTTGGGTATGCATGACACTGGTTGTGAGGACGAGCCGAGAACCGCTGACTGCTACAGAGGACTCGATGTGCGCTGCGGTGTCGTTGCCACGGCTCCCGCGACCCGCGACGCCACCCGCGGCGGGGGCAGCGTGGTCACCACCATCGAAGACCTCGCCACCTACGTGCGCGCCCTCATGTCACACGACGGGCTTCCGGGGCTGCTCGGCCATCGCGACGGCATCAGGGTCTTCGAATCGCGAGAGGCGTTCGGCGAACACATCGGCTACTTCACGGGCGGCATGTACGGAGCGCAAGCCGACATCCGCTTCGCCCCCGGCCGAGACATCGGCATCGCCGTCTTCGCCAACGTCTACAGCCGCTACTCCGGCGCTCTGTTCACGAGCGCCAGCCATCAGATCCTGGGCGACCTCCTCGCAGCCGGTTGACGGTCAGGGATGTACCAGCTCGACGTGACAGCCGGATGCTGCGGCGAGCTGCTCGATGTCCTCGAGGTCGACGGTCACGATCTCGTGTCCATCTGCCGCCAGCAGCACGACCGCCGCATCGATCACATCGGATAGGCCTGCTGCAGCGAGGAGCTGCCCGGCGGCTCGCGCCAGGGCTTCGTCGAGAGCACGGACATCGATTCCGCTGAGCGCTTGAGACAGGCGGGCTTGGTGCGGCCCCCCACGCCACACCTGCCCGAGAACTCCAGCGTGGGTGAGCGGTGGAGCGCCCTCCATCTGAGCGGCCTTGAGCCGAACCCACATCGGTCGCTCGTTCCGCTCCAGCGCGACGAGCGCCCCGCTGTCGAGCACGAGCCTCACGCGGACCGCTGCCCGGCTGGCCGACGCTCGCCGCGAGGTAGGTGGTGGGCTCGTCGAGGAGCAGCACCGAGGTCTGCTGGCAGAGGCAGGTGGCGAGCCACACCCGTTGGCGCTCGCCACCCGACAGGGCGTCGACGCCGCGGTCGGCCATGTCGGTGACTCCGGTGACCTCCATCGCCCACTCGATGGCGGCGGCACCGCGAGGGTCGTCGCCGCGCCAGCCGCGTCGGTGGGGGTGGCGACCACGTCGCGCACGCAGACGCCGCTCGGGGTCGGCCGGCTCTGGGTGAGGAGCAGGGCCGACGTGCCGTCGTCGAAGGTGACGTCGCCGCGGCTCGGGGCGTGGAGGCGGGCGAGGGCGCGCAGCAGTGGTGACGGGCACTCCCTCCACATCGAGATCATCGGCTGGAGGCCGTCGGCGAGGACAGGCAGATCGGGTACCAGCGCCAGGCACGCCACGCCGAGCGACAGCCCCGCCGCCTCGGTCATCGCGAGCACGTCGCGGTCGACGGGGCGCAGCCCGTGCCCGGCCGGCCGCCGCGCCGTAGGCGGCGATGGCGTCGGGGCCGACGAGGTTGAGGTCCCACTTGCCCGAGCCGCGCGTGCAGGCCGGCGACCCGTGCCACCGACTCGTTCGGGCGCTACGCGGTCGTCGACGCGTTCGTCACGCCGGACCACCTCGAACGGTTGTGGACGTTGCCCTCATGACCGGCGGTGGGGCGCCGATCCAGATAGGGATGGCCGTTCGATTCGCCCCCCGCCAGGAGCAGGTCCACCTGGATGCCCTCGAGGGCACGGGCGCGATCGTGCTGCACGACCAATCAGTGCCTGGCTCGGCGGCCCGGGCCGAGCGTGTGGTGGTCGCTCCGTCGGGCATCTGGGTGATCACGACGAAGCACTTCGACGGGCAGGTGCAGAAGCGTGACGTCGGAACGTTCTTCTCGATGGACTGGCGCCTCTACGTCGGTCGCCGCGACGTGACGCGCTTGCTCGGGGCCGCGTCGCGCACGGCCCGAGCACTGCGCTCGGCGATCTGCGACGACGACTGCGCCGTACCGGTCCTTCCCGTGCTCTGCCTTCCCGAGGCCGAGTGGAGCTGGTTCGCCAAGCCCTTCCAGATGTGCGGTGTGGTCGTCGCCTCGCCGAACGCCGTCCTGAAGCTGGTGGCCCAGCCGGGGGCGTTCGGCCCCGACGACCTCGACCGCCTCGCTGACGAGCTGCGCGCCGCCTGAGCGGGAACCGCCTGATCGCTACAACAGCTCGACCAGGTCGAGCTGCTCGACGGCGCGGGAGAAGCGCGTGTCCATGCACTCGATGAGCGCCCGCTGGCGCGGGTCGCTGAGGTCCATGCCCCGGCAGGCCACCACGGGGTAGACCAGGCAGAAGAGCGCTGCCTTGCGGTAGCGCAGCCACTCGGCTTCGCGGTCGAGGTCGGCGACCCCGCCGGCTTCGAGCCCGTCGCACCATCGGTCGAAGAGGCGGCGCTCGTGGGCTGCGGCGTCCTCACTGCGGAGGCTCTGGGTAGCGAAGTACGCCAGGTCGTACACGCCGCTGCCGGTGCCGATGAGCTGGAAGTCGAGCAACGCCGGCTGGCCGGTGTCGTCGAAGAGCATGTTGTCGGCGCGGTAGTCGCCGTGGCAGAGGGTGGTGGGCTCCTGGGCGAGGTCGGCGAGGAGGTGGGCGATGGAGTCAGCGAAGTGTGGGCCGATGTCGCGGATGGAAGCGGGCAGGTCGTGCTCGGCGGTGAGCTTCGCCCAGCCCTCGGCGAACACCGACGGCAACACCGCCGGGTAGATGGGGTCGCCGAGGTGGACGGTGAGGCCCGCGGTGGCCATGGCCTCGGCCCGACCCCACCACTGGGCGTGCCAGCGGGCCAACGCATCGACCGCCTGCTCGGCGTCGGCGAGGTCCATCCCCTCCAGCTGGTCGACGCAGCGCAGCTGGCCGAGGTCTTCCATCACCACGACGAACCGGCTGGTCTCCTCGTCGACCTCAGCGTGGTGGAAGGTGGGGATCCGCACCGGCACCTCGCAGCCGAGCTGCTCGAAGAAGTGGACCTCGCGGATGTACATCCGCAGGATGGTGGAGGTGAACACGGCGGCTTCGTCGAGAGCGGGCAGCTTCACCACCACGCTGTCGGGGCAGCCGTCGCCGGTGAGGCGCACCCGGTAGAGGGCGCTGCTGACGCCGATCCCCACGCCGATCTGGGTCACCTCGGCGGTGTGGCACGGGAGGCCGGCGGAATCGGTCAGCCACTCGGCGGTGATGTCGTCGATCGTCGTCGGGATCATGGGCCACAGGATGCCAGAGGTAGTGTGCCGCATGTCACATTTCATTCACCGGCACCCCAGCGCCGTGCTCGTGGTCGCGGGATCTCTGGGAGCTGGCTCCATCCATGCGGCCGCCGCCGGCTCACATTCCGAGCTCCGGCTCCTCCCGACGCTGTTCGCCATCGCTGCGGTGCTGCAGATCGGGTGGGGCGTGGTGGCGGTGGTGCGGGAGTCGCGCTGGGCGCTGGCGGTGGGCATCGCCATCAACGGCGTGGCCGCGGCGGCGTGGCTCGCCAACCGGCTGGTGGGGATCTCGGCCATCGAGGGTCTGGCGTCGGGTCAGGCCATGGGGCTGCAGGACGGGATGGCGGTCGGGCTCGAGGTGTTGGTGGTCGTGGCGGGCTCCGTGGCGTTGGTGCGGCACGGCTCGCCGCGTCGGTGGGCGCCGGTGGCGCCGGTGTTCGCCGCGCTGGTCCTGGTGGCCGCGGTGCCGGCGATGGCAACGCCGCACGCCCACTCCGGCGAGCACCATGAGGATGCGGGCCACGAGGATGCGGGCCACGACGACGTCGCTCACGGCGACGGGGGGCATCACGACGAGCCGGCCAGCGACGCACCGACCGAGGTCGCCCTCGTCACCGACGCGGACCTGGGCTACCCGGCCAGCTTCGTCGGGTGGCTCGACACGGCCGAGTCGCCGGCGGCACGGGCGCGGGCCCAGCGGCTGGTCATCGCCACCAACGCCGGCATGGAGCGGTACCCCGACGAGGCGTCACTCGTGGCCGACGGCTACACGTCGATCGGTGATGGCTCCACCGGGTGGGAGCACTACATCCACGTCGGGCGCATCGCCGACGACCGCGTTCTCGACCCGTCGGCCATCGAGTCGGTGGTGCTGAAGGTGAACGACGACGGCACCAAGGAGGTGGCGTCGGCCATGTACCTGCTGGGCTTCGGCACCACCATGGACGACGTGCCCGACATCGCCGGCGAGCTCACGGCATGGCACGACCACCAGAACCTGTGCTGGGAGGGGGCCCGGGTGGTGGGCACGACCCGGGCGACGGGCAAGTGCGAGCGCGGTGCGCTGCGGGCCACCCAGCCGATGCTCCACGTGTGGGTGACCGACCACGAGTGCGGCCCGTTCGCGGGCATCGAGGGCTCACACGGCGGGGGTTGCGCCGGCCACGAGCACTAGCGGGTCGGCACGCCCGACCACCGGGCGATCTCGCTCTCGAGGTCGAGCGGCTCGACGGTCGCCGTGTGCTCGAAGTCGCCCCACTGCTCGCGCGGCAGCATCCACATGATCTCGAACTCGTTGCCGTCGGGGTCGGCGCCGTAGATGCTCTTGGTGGCGCCGTGGCTCGACTCACCGACGTAGGCGCCGGCGTCGTGCAGCGTGCGGCGGGCATCGACGAGCTCGTCGACGGTGTCGACCTGCCAGGCGAGGTGGTACAGCCCGACGGTGCCGCGCACCCGGGGCCCGCCGGCGCCGCCGACGCCGAACAGGCCCAGGTCGTGGTGGTTCCCCGATTTCGGTAGCCGCAGGAACGCGGCTCTACCGGGCTCACTCGTGACGACCTCCATGGCGAAGGTCTCGGTGTAGAACCGCACGGAGCGATCCACATCGGCCACGAAGAGGACAGCGTGGTTCAGCCGTCTCGGGGAGATCATCGGTCAGCCCTCGTCGGAGCTCTTGATGGCCGAGAGGTCGAACTCGAGGGTGACCTTCTCGCTGACGAGCACGCCGCCGGCCTCGAGCGCAGCGTTCCAGTTGACACCCCAGTCCTTGCGGTTGATGGTGGTCGTGCCCTCGAACCCGATGCGGGTGTTGCCGAACGGGTCGACGGCGGTGCCGGTGAACTCGAGCTCGACGTCGACCGGCTTGGTGACGTCCTTGATGGTGAGGTCGCCGGTGACGCGGAAGTTGTCGTCGCCCACGGGCTCGACGGCGGTCGACGTGAAGGTGATGGTGGGGTACGTCTCCATGTCGAAGAAGTCGTTGCTGCGCAGGTGGCCGTCGCGGTCGGCGTTGCCGGAGTCGATGCTGGCGGCCTGGATGGTGAGCTGCGCCGTCGAGTTGGCGGGGTTCTCGGCGTCGAGGACTCCAGAGCCCTCCACCTCCTTGAACGAACCGCGCACCTTGGTGACCATGGCGTGACGGGCGGTGAAGCCGATCCGGCTGTGGCTGGGGTCGAGGGTGTAGTCGCCGGACAGGGTGGCGGGGATGGTGCTGGTGCTCATGGTGGATCTCCTGGGACGAATTGGTTGATACATCTACCACTAACCTGGGTGATGTATCAACTATTCCCACCTAGGCTGGATCTCATGACCGACTGGCTGACCTCCGAGCAGCAACGGGCCTGGGTCGCCCTCCAGAAGATGCAGCTCCGCCTCACCGGACGCCTGGCCAGCGACCTGGCCGCCCACTCGGGCCTGTCGTACCAGGACTACACGGTGCTGGTGGCCCTCACCGCCGACCCATGTGGTCGACAGCGCCCCCACGAGCTCGGCACCAGCCTCGGTTGGGAGAAGAGCCGGGTCTCCCACCACATCAACCGCATGGTGGCGCGTGGCCTGGTGGCCAAGGAACGTTGCGACTCCGACGGGCGCGGGACCGAGGTTGTCGTGACAGATCAGGGCCGGCGCGAGATCGAGGCCGCGGCACCGAGCCACGTGGCGGCGGTGCGCGACCTGTTCATCGACGTGCTGACCGCCGAGCAACTCGCCACCATCGGGGGGGCGGCCGAGGCTGTGCTCGCCCGGTTGGCGCTGGACGACCGCTGACCTGGGTATGGGGGGTGGATGGATGCAATCGCGCTCAACTGTTCGCTCAAGTCGGCCGGCGGGTCCACCCAGGTGCTCCTCGATGAGGTCGCCGACGCGCTGCGGTCTCACGACGTGGGCACCACCTCGGTGCGGGTGGTCGATCTCGACATCAAGCCGGGGGTGGCCTCCGACGAGGGCGACGGCGACGCATGGCCCGACCTTCGCCGCCAGATCCTCGATGCCGACATCGTGGTCCTCGGCACCCCGATCTGGCTGGGGCAGCCGTCGTCGGTCGTGAAGCGGGTGCTCGAGCGGATGGACGCCTTCCTCGGCGAGACCGACGATCAAGGCCGGATGATCAGTTACGACAAGGTGGCGCTCGTCGCCGTGGTGGGCAACGAGGACGGAGCGCACCACGTGTCGGCCGAGCTGTACCAGGCGCTCAACGACGTGGGCTTCACCCTGCCAGCGAGCGCGGTGACCTATTGGGTGGGTGAGGCGATGCAGGGCATCGACTACAAGGACAAGCACCCGCGCCCGGAGAAGACCCAGAGCGCGACCGAGGGTGCGGTGCGCAATGCCGTGCACCTGGCGCGCCTGCTCAACGCGCAGGGCTATCCCGCAGGCTGACCCTGGGGCGTCACGCCGCCGCGCGCGATCTCTCGTGGGCCACCAACCAGTTGGTGACGGTGACGTCGAGCGCCCAGAAGGTGAGCGTGTCGTGATCGCCCCGCCTCGGCGGCCCTGCTGCAAGGTATCGCCGGGGTGTGCCCGTCATGTGCGGGACCACCGGGCGGCCGAGCTCGTCGAGGACCCGCCACCGGAACGTGCCGGGCGGTGCTTCGGGATCGGGTGTGATCCGCAGGTTGTTGCGGTGCACCAGGCGGTGGTGGCGCTTGCAGAGCAGCACCATGTTGGCGAGCTCGGTGGGGCCGCCTTCGTCGTAGTGACGGATGTGGTGGGCGATGAGCCGCGCGGTGGCCGAGCAGCTCGGGTACACGCACCCGCCGTCGCGGGCCAGCATGCTGCGGCGCTGATCGGCGGTGGCGAACCGCGTGGGTGATGTGGCGAACTGCGGTAGGCCGTTGATCATCACGGTGGTGGTGACGGTGCCCTGCTCGGCGAGCATCGGCAGCCACCACGACGGGACCGTGCCGGCCCCGGGGATGAACGCCTGATCGATGACGAGGCCGTCGTCGGTCTCACGTGCGTGCACCACGACGTTCACCGCGGCCACCTCGGGCATGAACCCGACGTCGTTGGCCCGGTTGCCCACCGCTCGTTCGCCCAGCGACATCAACGCTTCGGCGTTGGTGCGCTCGCGCGGCACCTCGGGGGCGTCGTCGCTCACCCGGGTGCGCTCGGCATCGAGCCACCCCTCGAGCGCGGCGCCGTCGATGGCGTCGAGATCGGCGGTGAGCCGGAAGCGGCCGCCGCGCCAACTCCAGCGGGCGCTCGACGGGTCGGGGTCGTCGTCGGGCAGATCGTCGCCGGGATGGAGGTCGCGCTCGCTCGGACGGATCACCCTGGCGTAGGCCTTCAGCGCCCGATCGAGTTGGTTGCCGGTGAAGGCCTCGGTGGTGGACAAGATGACCGCTTCGGTGTCGGGAGTGGCCCGGCGGGCGATGGCGAGCACCACGCGCATCGACCGCTCGCCCCTCGCCATCATCTCTCGGGTGAGTGGTAGCTCCTCGAGGCGCTCGGCCAGCTCGGTGAGCCCGCCCGCTTCGGGGCTCGTCATGCCGAGGGCCCATGCCAGATAGGCCCGCCACGGGTCGTTGCACTGCGTGGCCATGAGCGCCCGCGTGGCCTCCACCAGCTGGGCCTGCCACGCGGTGACCTGGGCGGCGGCCTCCTGGGCGGCGGCCAACAGCTCGGCGTGGGCGGCGCCGGTGGCGGAGGCGGGGGCGGGCTGGGACATGCCTCCATCATCCCCAGGGGGTGTGACACTTTCGGGGTGGCGGGTCTGTCAGAAGGCCCCAAGATGGGTACCGACACCCGCATGGAGGGGGACACGCGGATGGCGCACATGAGGCGCGACGATCCCGCCGGCGTGGCACGCGAAGGCCTTGAGGCGATGTTCGCCGGAGTCGACCACGTGGTGGCCGGGTCGACCATGAACAGGGTGCAGGTAGCCGCGTCGGCAGTGACCCCCGAACAGGCCCTCGCTGCCGTCCACGCCAAGCTCAGCGAGCCCGGCACCGGCTGACCACCGCAGCGGTCAGCCGGTGAGGCCCGCGATCGCGCTGACCAGAGTGACGAGCGCCGCCGTCCCCCCGATGGTGAGGTAGGCATTGGTCCGCAGCGTGCGGTGCATCTCGGTGGAGAGGCCGGCGATCTGGCCGGTGAGTCGGTGGTCGAGCGATTCGATCTGGCCGGTGAGTCGGTGGTCGAGGACGTCGATGCGGGCGCTGAGGCGCGTTTCTACATTGTCGATGCGGGCGCTCAGTCGTACGTCGAGCGATTCGATCTTGCCGGTGAGGCGCAGGTCGGCCTGGTGCACGTCGTCCTTGGTCGCGACGTCGGCCCATCCGACTGGTGGCAGGTGTTCCATCAGCGTGTTCGCTTCGTCGGGCCCGAGCTTCTCCTCGAGGCTGCGGTGCAGCTGGTAGCGCTGCGAATCGGTGATTGCCATGGTACGGGGTCTCCGTCGTCGGTGTCAGCGAGGGAGCGGGGGCTCCGAGAAGCGTCATGACGATGATGCCCAGGGTCTGTGACACTCGGAAGCGGCGTAGGGTGAGCGTGGCTCCGGGGTGCTCGCGGCAAACGGCACCCCGGGGCTCATTCAGCTCGACGGCGTCCAGCCCGCCTCGCCGAGCAGGTGGGGCAGTAGGCGTTCCTCGTGGACGACCAGGCGGTGTCGGTCGAACTCCTCCTCCAACCGACGATCCCACGGTGTCGGCCCGGCCGGCCGGGGATCACGTGGTAGCTCGATCGCCGACCGTGCGGCATCGCGGAGAGCGGCGAGGTAGTCGGTGGCGTCCATCCGCCACGGTGTGAGTCCGAGCTCGACCATCCGGCGGCACATGGCGATGCCCGGTTCGTCGAAGTCGCCGTGGTAGCGCAGAGCCGCGCCGGAGTCGAGGAGCTGGCCCAGGAGGAGGCGTACCGCTCCGGACGGGTTCCCGTTGGCGGCGATGAAGGAGCCCTCGAGTCCGGTCTGGGCTGCGGCTTCTACGATCCTGGGGTTCTCGACCACGAGGATCTCGGCGCCGGGCCGAGCCCGCACCGGGTGGCGCCGCAGCGCGAGTTGTGACAGGTGCAGCGGGATCCCGAGTGCGGCGGCCTGCTCGGCCAGCGGGGCGAGCCCGCAGTGGGGATCGAGTGGAAGGCGCCAGCAGAGGGCGGGCCCCGAGGTGAGGTCGAGGTGGGCGCCAGCCATCTCCCACAGCTCCCGCGCCTCGGCGGGGCCGTGCCGATGGGCCAGCGCTCGGGTGATCGCCGCTTCCAGGCGGGTACCCGAGTCGAGGGCATGCGCCGAGCCGAGGACCTGCGCGGCCAGGTCGACGCGGCTGAGCGGCGCCCCTCGATCCCCGTCGAGGTGGTCGAGCACGACGCGGACGGAGCGCACGAGGCCGCGCGCCTCGTCCTCGTCGAGCCCGGCGAACGTGCCGGTGTTGACGGCGTGTTCGATCCACTCCGAGGCCCAAGGCTCGCGCCACTGGGCGGCCTCGGCACGGGCGGCGGCGCGGGTTCGGTGGCCCGCGGCCACCCCCTCGCGCCGTCGCTGCGGGTCGAGCGACACGGGATGGCCCAGCTCGCCCAGCGCATCGGCGAGGTTGCGGCCGATGCCGAGCGTGACGAGTGCCGATTCGAGAGCGGCGAGGTCGACGGTGGTGCCGGCGCGACGCCCCAGCAGGGAGTCGAGCGCGTGCCGCCCGGCAGGGACGAGCGGTATCAGCCGCAGCCGCCCTCGGTTGTCGAGCCCGTGGCGCTCGAGTCGGTCCTTGGCCGCCGCCCAGAGCGGATCGAGGTTCCCGTTGGTGAGCGACCCGGGTGCGGTCACCACATCGACCCCTGAGCGACGGTGGCCTCCGCCTCGGTCGGGTCGGTCGGGAGGAACCGTGCGGCAGCGGGGAGGATGGTGACCCACGAACCGCCATCGTCGGCGCTGATGGCAACGAGTCGGAGCTCGACGAGCAGGTCGAGCACCTGGCGGGTGAGACGATCGGGGGTCTCGACCAGGTCGTTGGCCCACCGCCGAGCGTGCGCGCCAGCCAGCTCGGCGACGACCGCGGCGACGTCGTCCATGGCGAACCGGCGGTCGGTGTCGCCGTCGCCGCCATCGTCGCTGCCGTGGCCGAGGCGGTCGAGGAGCAGCAGCGCGGCATGGCCGACCGTGCCGCCGGTGGGGAACCGGCGCGAGGCGAGGCTTCCGGTGGGGTCGATCGCTGCGATCCCTTCGGACCGCACCTCGAGGAGCAGGCCGAACATCTCGTCGAGGTACGCCTCCTCCTGAGAGGTGCGGCGGCGCAGCTCGGTCCACTCGGCGTCGGTGAGGTCGTCGCGGTAGAGCACCGGCTCCTCGACCAGGCGGCTGCGCATCCACTGGCGGCTGGCATCGCGGCGGTCGGCCCGCGAGAGGAGCTCGGTCGCCGATGTGGCACCGAGCAACGCGGGGAGGGGCAGGAGCGCGATGCGGTCGGGGCGGACCCGGATGACGGCGTCGGCCGTGTCGTCGGTGGAGTAGAGCTCGACGCGGGCGTGGAGCTCCTCGGCCAACCCCGCGGCGATCATCCACTGGAGCACGGCGACCAGGGCGCGCCGTTCGCTGCTGGTGTCGCTGAGCTCGATGTCGGCCTCGACGGCGGCCAATCGCACCTGTTCGACGAGGTCGCGCAGGCTGATGACGGCGGGACCAGCAGCGGTCGAGGCCAGCACGAGCGCGAGGAGGACGTACTCCATGTGGTGGAAAGCTCGACCGGACGCGGTGCGGAGGGGACGGTGGCCGGGCAGGGCACCGGCCTTGTAGAGGCGGGCGGAGTCGGCGTCGACGTGGAGCCGATAGCCCAGGCGTTGGGTGAACCAACGGTCGAGGTCGGCTCCGTGTCGGCGGATGAGACGGAAGATGTCGGGGTCGTGCTCCTTGCAGGTGAGCGGGCGTTGGAGCAGGTGGCGGGCGGCGTGGCGTCGTTCGTGATCGGCCTGGGGGTGGTCGCTCATCGGGGGGCCAGATCGGTGGGGGGCGACAGGTCGACCTTGAGGTCGTGGAGGGTGAGGGTGCCCTCGGGCGACGATGCTCTGGTGGCCTGGCCCGGGGCGCGTTCGAGGGTGCAGCGAACGAGGCCGTCGCTCTGCTCGTGGCGTGACGAATGGATGCCCAGACCCTGGAGGGTGCGTCCCACCAGCTCCTGGAAGCGGATGAATGCTGCGGGACTGAGGTGGGAGCCATCGACGGTGCTGAGGTCGAGCAGCTCGCGGTCGACCCGGTCGCGTGCACTGCGGGCTTGGGCCCTGCGCACCTCGATGAGCCGGCGAGCGTCGGTGCGATCGGGGATGGGGCTGGGCCGGCCCCGGTTGGTGGTGTCGCCCCGCTGGCGGATCGAGATCGCCACGGGCGCCCGTGGCGCATCCCACCACGAGGTGGAGCTGCTGACCGGGTCGGCGCTGTCGTCGGCCGGGACGCCGAAGTGGTTGGACGCGTGCAGACCGAAGGCGGCGACGGCGAGGCGGGGTGCGTCGCTCGGCGACGAGGTGGCGAAGTGCTGGGCGAGGCGGACGAGGTCGGCCCGGCGCGACGCGGCGCCGGCTCCCACGCGGGACAGTCGGGTCAGGTTGAGGGTGAGCGTGCGCACCGCGGCGATGGCGTCGCGGGTGAGGTGCTCGATGCGCGAGCGTCGCCCGGGTTCGCTGACGAACCACTGCCGGAGGTGGGTCCAGTCGTCGATGGTGGAGCCGGCCCGTCCCGACACCCGGACGCTGCGTTGGAGGTCGGCCTGCTCGACGCGGTCGGCCAGGCCGCGGCTGGCACGCTCGACGATGGTGGGGACGAGCGCCTCGAGCGTCTCGAGCCGGTGGGCGATGGGGCGGGCCACGCGCTCGATCTCGTCGAGTCGTTCGGCGACGTAGCCCACGAGCACCTCGGCGAAGAACCGCAGTTCGTCGGGGGTGAGGTCGTAGCGGCTCTGCCACTGGTTGATGGCGGCGAAGAACTGGGTGATCTCGCTGGTGAAGCCGATGTGTGGGTCGAAGACCGCACCGACCATGTCGGCGAGCGCGCCGGGGTCGGCCTTGGCGGGATCGGCGCGGTGGAGGGCATCGAGCCCGGCGAGCATGGCGCGGAGCCGGCCGGTGGAGACGTCGCGGACCTCGTCGACGTGGGCGAGCACACCTTCGACCACCTCGTGCACCTGTTGGCCGGCGGGGGTGATGAGGTAGCGGTTCCGTCGGGCGTAGTAGTCGGCGAGGCTCGACGGGTTGCCGACCGATGCCGACACGGTGAGGTTGCCCCACCGGCGCAGGCTCTCGAGCCGGTCGGCCACGGTGCCCACGTCGAGGGGGTTTCCCGCAGCGGCCAGACGGGCGGCGACCTCGTCGGGCGAGAACTCCGAGAAGAAGGTGCCGGCGACGACGCCCATGATGGCGCGGTAGTCGCGCCACTCGTCGCCGACCACGTAGCGGAACAGGCTGCGTCCTGCTCCGTCGGCGACCGGTGTCTCGGGTGAGCCTGCCTCGGGTGCCGGTGCGTCGGTCATGCGCTGACCGTCACCTGCCCGTCCCAGTGGGAGTGCTCGAGGACGATGGCGCCGAGGTCGGCATCGCGGATGACCTCGGTGATGGCCAATTCCGGCACGGTCGAGTGGGTGCCCCACAGGCGTTCGCTGGTGGCGATGAAGTCGAGGTCGAGGTCGACGAGCAGGCCGAACAGCTTGGCGTGGTTGTCCTCGGAGACCTTGGCGAAGGCGTCGTCGAGGAGCAGGAACCGGGGTGCGGATGGCGTGCGTTCGGCCAGGGCGTCGCACGAGGCGGCCACCGCGGCGAACAGGGGGAGGTAGGAGACCATCTTCTTCTCGCCCTCGGAGAGGGCAGTGCGACGGGTGAGCTTCTCGTCGTTGCGGCCCGGACGGCGCAGCACGAGCGACATCTCGTGCCACATGCGGTAGTCGAGGACACCGGCGATGAGCTCGCGGTAGGGCTGCTCGGGGTCGTCGAGGCGGGCGGTGGCGATGCGCTCGGACAGGGCGGCGATGAGCGTGGCGTCCTCGTCGGGGGTGCGCAGGTCGGGCGCCTTGGCGAGCAGGTCGATGGTGCCGGCGAGGTGGGGGTCGAGGTCGTCGCGCCGACGCCACCTGAGCGACACGCCGATGCCGTGGGAGGTGGTGATGGTGGTGAGACGCCGGTTCATGCGGGCGATGAGCTCGGTGGCGGCGTGGAGCTTCTCGGCCACCTCGCGCGCCACCAGTCCCTGGAGCAGGTTGCGGAGCGCCTGGTCCTGCTTGGCCGACAGCAGACTGGTCATCTGCCGGAGCCGGGCGTCGACCTGCTCGGTGGCTTGGGGGAGCGGGCTGCGTCCGCTGGGGCCGGTGACCTCGATGCGCAGCGGGACCTCGGCGTCGGGCTGTTGGTCCTCGACGTCCCAGCCGGCGCCGAGGGTGTCGCGTCGGCGGCGGAGCGACTGGCGGACGCCGTCGGCGGTGGTGCCGGGTGGCGTTGGAGCGGGCACCGCGTCGAGGAGGGCGCGGGCCAGGTGGCGCAGTCCGTCGGCACTCTGTTCGACGGCGGGAAGCGGAGGTGGTGCGTCGGCGTGCTCGGCGGTGTAGTGGGAGGCGACGAGCAGCCCCGGCACCTCGACGACCGCGTGCAGGTGGGGCAGGGCGGCGATGCACTGTGCGTCGGCCGTCTCGCGTGCGGCAACGGCCGCGGCGTGCTGCTCGGACGCACGGGCATGGGCCTCGCGCGCGTCGCCCACGCCATCGTGGGCGAGCGCCAGGCGGCGGCGGGCATCGGCCAGATCGACCCGGCTCGTCTCGATGTCGGCGACGATCTGGTCGTAGTCGGCGCCGAGGCTGTCCTCGAGGGTGGCGAGGCGGCTCTGGAGCTGGCGGTGCTCGTCGCGCACCGATGCCAGGTGCGTCTCGCTCGTCTCGAGGTCGTGGCGGGCGCGCTGCACGTCGTGGCCTCGGTCGATCCACCGGCCGACCGCCTTGGTGAGGCTGGTGGCGGCTCGGCTGGCGGCGTCGGCCAGGTTGGGCAGCCGGTCGAGGGTGCGGCGGATGTCGTCGAGGGCATCGGCGTCGACGGGCAGGCCGACGGTGGCTGCGATGCGCTGGAGCTCGTCGGAGGCGTCGGCGTGGGCCTGCTCGGCGGTGAGGCGGGCGCGCTGGCGCTCGTCGTGGCGCACGCGGGCAGCCCCGAGTGCCTCCTCGGCCAGTTCGCTGCGACCGACGGCCGCGACGATGTCGCGGATCGGCGGCAGATCGGTGCGGAGTGTCGTGGCATCGCTGACGTGCCCGGCCGCCCCGGTGCGGCGCTGCCCGATCACGTCGAGCTGGGACTGGGCCAGCGCGAGCTCGTCGTCGGCCTCGGCGCGTTGGCGCTCGAGCACGGCCTGGCGGGCCGAGAGGCCGATGTGCTCGGCCGCTGCCTTGTGGTGGTGGCCTCGCAGCGCGCCGATGCGGAACTCGCCGCTGGTGGTGACGACGGTGGCGCCCAGCCCGTCGAGCTGCCTGGCGTCGACCGAGATGGTGGCGAGCACCTGCTGGAGGGCCTTGGTGATCTCGCCGGCCAACCCGTCGACGTCGGTGACGGTGAGCAGGTCGGTGAGCGGGGCGGCGGCGGCCGGTCCGGACACGGCGAGCAGCTGGCC
>JAENWR010000018.1 GCA_016649895.1 Acidimicrobiia bacterium
CGGAGCGATCCCCACCGCAGGCCGCTCGGGTGCCCACTCTGGGTGTTCGACGAGAAGGTCGTCGATGGTGACGTACAGTCGGGTTGCGAGGGGGTCCAAATCAGGGGTCATGCGCTGCGTCCTTCGGGATCAGGGGCTGTGGTAGCCCCCTGATTTTGGACACCCTCGCAACCGACTTGGTGGATGATCACGCGGAGCGCGCGAATCCCTTGGAACTACTCATCTAGCTAGACCTGGAACGGCTGGAGGTCTGCGGGTGGCAGACCACCGGACAGTCTCCACATGCCGCGTTCTGCGTCCCAACGCCAGTAGCCGTCGTCGATGAGACGGATCCATGTGGCGACGAGCTCCGCGATCGATCCGGCGATACGCCGCCCCGGCATGTGTGAGGTTTCGTAGCGCCACACCGCAGACGTCTGCTCCCGGACCGGTCGGCATTCGGCGGCGAAGTAGCCGCCGTGCGCGAACTGGGTGAGCGGAAGCCACGACGGGTCCCACAGGTCAGGAGGTTCGAGGCCGGGGTCGAGGTC
Source organism: Acidimicrobiia bacterium (assembly GCA_016649895.1). GTDB lineage: Bacteria > Actinomycetota > Acidimicrobiia > Acidimicrobiales > SKKL01 > Actinomarinicola. The sequence continues at coordinate 531 of JAENWR010000018.1, forward strand.
GACCTTGAACGACTCCGCAAGCTCCAGTGACTGGGCTCGTGCGTCGACTGCCTGGTCAACCGAGAGCGGAATCAGCGCCGGACCAACCGTTGTTCCGGGGACGGCCTGACCGGCCTGCCACGCGAACCACACCTCCAGCTCGTCGGAGGGAACGAACCCGACGGCTTCGAGCGGAGCGGCGATGGCGGCTGAGTCGCTGCCAGGCGCGAGCCCCGCTTTCGTACTGGCGGCGTGGAGCCGCCAGCGTTCCTCCAGCTCGGCCAGAGCGTCGGAGAGCGGCGCGGCGTTCACAGTCGTCCGCGCGGGCAGATGTGGAACGTCACCGACGGCCCATCTGCTGGTAGGGCCACGACTGCTCGTCGATCCACTCATCGAGCGGTTCGGCGGCAAGCAGGTCCTCCTGAGTCGGGTAGGACACGGTCAGGCGGACTCCTGCCAAATGGGACGAACAAGGCATTCCTGCCGCAACGTGCTCTCCAGGTCCTCCAGACGAGCCATTCCACCAGCCTCCCGTTCAGAATCGCCGCTCGTGATGACGAATCGCCGACATATCGCCTGATCCGCCCGGCCGCACCTGCCCTGAGCTGCACTTGTTTGGTGTCGGAGGGGGGACTTGAACCCCCACGTCCTTTCGGACACTAGCCCCTCAAGCTAGCGCGTCTGCCTATTCCGCCACTCCGACGTGGCCTCTCCGGTTGCCCGGCGAGAGAGTGCACTCTAGCGCCTCCTGCGACCTCGCAGAAACCAGCGGCGCTATGTCGAAGCTCCACCGGCGAGCGCCCGCACGCGCGCCACCTCCGCAGCACTGAGACCGGCGAACACGTCGACCGCCGCCACGTTCTCCCGCACCTGCTCGGGCGAGGTCGCACCGAAGAGCACGCTGGCCAACGCGGGATGGGCCAGGGCGAAGCAGAACGCCACATGCGCGGGTGAGATGCCCCACTCCTCGGCCAGCTCGGCCGCACCACGCGCCACGTTCGCCACGGTGCCCACCGTGGGATCGTCGCCCGATCCGGACACCCGGCCGGTCTCGCCCCGTAGGTACTTGCCCGACAGCACCCCCGAGGCCAGCACCGACGACGCCACCAGGCTCACCCCGTCGGCCGAGAGCACCTCGGCCATGTCGTGCCCCTCGACCCAACCCGGCCGGGCGATCGAGTACGGCAGCTGCGCGGCACACGGCATGGGCAGGTGGTTGGTCGTGCACCACGTGAGCGCCACGGCGATGAGGTCGGCCGGCCAGTTGCCGACGCCCCATGCCCGGGCCCGTCCGGTCGTGACCAGCCCGGCGACCTGTGTGATGAGGTCGGTGACCGGCAAACCTTCGGGCGGGGGCATCGAGTAGATGAGATCGACGTGGTCGAGCCCCATCCGATCGAGCGACGCGTCGAGCTCGGCAGCGGCGTCCTGGTCGGGCCAGAACTCCCACCAGAGCTTGTTGGCTACCACGACCTCGTCGCGAACCCACCCGACGGCCCGGAAGATCTCGCCGAACAGCACCTCGGAGTAGCCGGTGGGGACCGGCGCCGTGCCTGTCTCGTCGTTGTAGCGGGCGTCGTCGAGGAAGTTGATGCCGGCGCGGCGCGCCGCGCCCATCACCTCGATCGACCGCTCGAGCCCGATGGGCTCGAACGTGCGCCACGAGCCGAGCGAGAGCACCGACACATCGATGCCGGACGAGCCAAGGGGGCGCAGCGGAAGATCAGCCATGACGCCGGTCTAGCGCGAGCGCCACCCCGATGCACCGGCCGTCGGCCCGACCGGAAGACACGAGCCCAGACGCGACAGAGGCGCCCCCGGAGGAGCGTCCTGTGCGATCGAGCGAGCTCAGTCGATGGTGAGCGCCAGTCCGAAGGTGCTCATCGCGAAGATGACGGCCGCGAACACGGTGAGGCGGTCGAGGTTCTTCTCGACGACCGTCGAACCCGCCGCCGTCGCCCCGAGACCACCACCGAACATGTCGGACAGGCCGCCACCCTTGCCGCTGTGCAGCAGCACGAGGACGATCAGCGTGAAGCTGACCAGCAGGTGGACGACGGTGATGATGGCGGTGACGATGGACACGCAGGCTCCAGGGCAGATCGGATCGGCCCCCGAGGGGGCCGTGAGAGGGTATCAGTCGCCCATCCGCCACTGCACGATGCGGGCGAACTCGTCGGCGTCGAGACTCGCCCCGCCGACCAGGGCGCCGTCGATGTCGGGCTGGGCCATCAGGTCGCCGGCGTTCCCGGGCTTCACCGACCCGCCGTACTGGATGCGCACCGCCGCAGCAGCGTCGGCACCGAAGGCATCGGCGACGGTGGCCCGCACCACCGCACAGGTGGTCTGGGCATCATCGGGCGTGGCGGTGCGGCCTGTGCCGATGGCCCAGATGGGCTCGTAGGCGATGACGAGGCCCGCCACCTGCTCCTTCTTCACCCCGGCGAGCCCGGCCCGCACCTGGCCCGACACCTTGTCGTCGGTGCCCCCGGCGTCGCGCTCGTCGAGCGTCTCGCCCACGCACAGGATCGGCGTCATCTCGGCCTTGAGGATGGCCCTCACCTTCTTGTTCACCATCTCGTCGTCCTCGCCGAACACCTCGCGCCGCTCGGAGTGGCCGGCGATCACGTAGGTGACATCGAGCTTGGCCAGCATCGACGGGGCCACCTCGCCGGTGAACGCGCCCTTCTCCTCGAAGTGGCAGTGCTGGGCACCGAGGGCGATGGGGATGTTCTCGCTCTGGAGCAGCGTCTGGATGGAGCGGATGTCGGTGAACGGTGGGTGCACCGACACGTCGACCGCCTCGTAGTCGTCGTTGGTGAGGCGGTACGACAGCTTCTGCACCGTCTGGATCGCCTCGAAGTGGTTGTGGTGCATCTTCCAGTTGCCGCTGATGAGCGGTCGGCGTGGGCTAGGCATTGGGTGCCCCTCTCAGAGCTTCGAGGCCGGGGAGGTCGCCCTGCTCGAGCAGTTCGAGCGATGCGCCACCCCCGGTGGAGATGTGGTCGATGTCGGCGGCGAGGCCGAACTCGGCGACCGCAGCAGCAGAGTCACCACCGCCGACGACGGTGAAGCCACGGCAGTCGGCCACGGCCTGGGCGATGGTGCGGGTGCCGGCGGCGAAGCGGGGGTCCTCGAACACGCCCATGGGTCCGTTCCAGAACACGGTGCGCGCCTCGCCGATCACGTCGGTGAACTCGGCCGCGGTGCCGGGGCCGATGTCGAGGCCCATCCACCCGTCGGGCAGGTTGGTGCCGGCCTGGCGCACCTCTCCCCCGGCGGCGGGATCGCCGATCTTGCCGCCGGGGCCGAGCGCGGTGAGGTCGTGCGGCAGATGGATCTTGTCCGACTCGAGCAGGCGCCGGCAGGTGGCGATCTGGTCGGGTTCGAGGAGCGAGGAGCCGACCGACTTGCCCTGGGCGGCGAGGAACGTGAAGCACATGCCGCCACCGATGACGAGCGTGTCGACCACCGACATGAGCGCCTCGATGACCCCGAGCTTGTCGGACACCTTGGAGCCGCCGAGCACGGCGACGAACGGGCGGGCGGGACGCTCGCGCAGACGGCCGAGCACCTCGACCTCCTTGGCGAGCAGCCGTCCCGCGGCGCTCGGGAGGAACTTCGGCGGCCCGACGATCGACGCGTGCGCCCGGTGCGACGCGCCGAACGCGTCGTTGACGTAGAGGTCCTGGCCCTCGATGAGCCGCTGGACGAACGCCGGGTCGTTGGCGGTCTCGCCGGCATCGAAGCGCAGGTTCTCGAGCAGCTCGACCCCAGGGGCAAGCTCGGCGAGGCGGGCCCGCACCGGGTCGAGCGAGTACTGCGGGTCGGGCGCGCCCTTCGGCCGGCCGAGGTGGCTGCACGCGGTGACGTGCGCGCCCTTGCCCTGGAGGTACTGGATCGTGGGCAAGGCGGCCCGGATGCGCAGGTCGTCGGCGATCTCGCCGTCGCGCAGCGGCACGTTGAAGTCGGCGCGGAGGAGCACCCGGCGGCCGTCGAGCTCGCCGAGGTCGCCGAGTTGAGGGACGGTCACGTGGGGTCCGATCAGCCCTTGTTCGCCGCGCCGACCGTGACGGTGAGGTCGACGAGGCGGTTCGAGTAGCCCCACTCGTTGTCGTACCAGCCGAGGACCTTCACCAGGTTGCCCATCGCCATGGTGAGCGGGGCGTCGAAGGTGCACGAGGCGGGCGAGCCGACGATGTCGGACGACACGATGGGTGCCTCGGAGTACTCGAGCACGTTGGCGAGCGGGCCCGAGGTGGCCGCAGCGCGGTACGCCTCGTTGACCTCGTCGACGGTGACGTCCTTGGAGAGGACGCCGACGAAGTCGGTGATCGAACCGGTGGGCACCGGGACACGCAGCGATGTGCCGTCGAGCTTGCCCTGCATCGACTGGAGCACCAGGCCGGTGGCGCGGGCGGCACCCGTGGAGGTGGGGATGATGTTGATGGCCGCAGCCCGGGCCCGGCGAAGGTCGCTGTGAGGACCGTCGACGAGGCTCTGGTCGCCCGTGTAGGCGTGCACCGTGGTCATGAGGCCCTTCTCGACGCCGAACGCATCGTCGAGCACCTTGATCATCGGCACGAAGCAGTTGGTGGTGCACGACGCGTTGGAGATGACCTTGTGGCTCTCGGCGTCGAAGGTGTCGTCGTTGACCCCGACGACGAACGTGGCATCGGCCCCGGAGGCGGGGGCCGACACGATGACGTAGGGGGCGCCGGCGGTGAGGTGGGCGGCGGCCGCATCGCGACTGGTGAAGAAGCCGGTGGACTCGATGACGACGTCGACACCGAGATCGCCCCACGGGAGGTCGGCGGGGTTGCGCTCGGCCAGCACCTTGAGCTGGTCGCCGTCGACGACGAGACCGTCGTCGTTCACCTCGACCGTCGAGCCGAGGCGACCCATCACCGAGTCGTACTGGAGGAGGTGCGCCATCACGTCCTTCGACCCGAGGTCGTTGACGGCCACGAAGTCGATGTCGGCGCCCTGCTGCTTCGCCGCCCGGAAGAAGTTGCGACCGATCCGACCGAAGCCGTTGATGCCGACACGAACGCTCATGGGGAAAGTCCTCCTAGGGGGTCAGTGGTCCTATCCGACCACGTCGGATGACGGTGTGCCAATGGACACGACGGGGGCTACCTGTCGATGTCGCGGTGGGTGACGGTGGGCTGGTGGCCGTGGGCGGCGAGGCGTTCGGCGATGGCCTCGGCCAGGGCGACCGAGCGATGACGACCGCCGGTGCAGCCGAACGCCACGGTGAGGTACGACTTGCCTTCGCGTACGAACGCCGGCAGCACCAGCTCGAAGAGGTCGTCGAGCCGGTCGAGGAACTCACCGGTCTCGGGCTGCGACAACACGTAGTCGCGCACCGGAGCATCGAGGCCCGACAACGGACGCAGCTCGTCGACCCAGTGCGGGTTTGGCAGGAACCGGCAGTCGATGACGAGGTCGACATCGAGCGGCAGGCCGTTCTTGTAGCCGAACGACATCACGCCGGTGCGCATCAGCGACGCCGGGTCGACGTCGCCCGCGAACAGGTTGACCAGACGCTCGCGCAGTTGGTGGACGTTGAGCTCGGAGGTGTCGACCACCACGTCGGCCTCGGCCTTCACCGGTTCGAGCAGCGTGCGCTCGCGCTCGATGGCGTCGGCGAGGCTGTACTCGTCACCGAACGGGTGACGCCGCCGGGTGCTCTCGTAGCGCCGCACCAACACGTCGGTGGCGGCCTCGAGGTAGAGGATCCGCACGGGGGTGTCGCCCGCTCGCACCTGGCGCAGCGCCGGGAGCACGTCGTCGAAGCCGGGACCGGTACCCACCACGAGGACCACCTGGCTGAACGCCGCGCCGGGCGCCGAGGCCAACTCGGCCACCTTGGGGATGAGCTGGGGCGGCAGGTTGTCGATGACGAACCAGCCGAGGTCCTCGAGGTGATCTGACGCCAGCGAACGTCCGGCCCCCGACAGCCCGGCGATGACGATGAACTCGCTCACTGGTGATGTGGGGGCACAGCGGACCGGCTCACACGGCCGAGGCTAGCCGGACCCGCCACCGGCCCGAGCCATGGTTCAGGCCCGCAGCTCGGTGCGCAGGTCCGGCGCGCGAAGCTGGTGCCGTGGGTCCGGCTACCAATGGAGCGACGTGAGCCAACGACAGCGGCGGAGCATCGTCGTGCTTGCAGCGGCTGGCGCGATCGTAGCGGCTCTGATCATTGGGGAGGGTGCTCGGCGCCAGGTGCCCATGGCGGTTGAATCGTTCACTGCTCCCTACTACATGCGGCACCTCGACGATCCCCTCGAACTGCTGCTCGTGCGCAGCGATGGACAGGCGTATGCCAACATCGCACGCGACCCGCTCCTCCGCCGAGCCGCCAGCGACTTCCACTCACCGGAGGAGGCCGCATACCGGGCGCAACGACCTCTGGCGGCATACGCAGCTTGGGCCATGTCGTTCGGTCAGCCACACCTGGTGCCCTCGGCACTTGCGCTCCTGGCGGTCGCAGGTGCTGGACTCGCAGTCTCGGGCGTCGGAGCCCTCCTGGTTCGGCGGACGTCTCCCCCCTGGTATGCCCTCGCTATCGTTCCGCTTCCAGGCTTCTACTTCTCCACGCTGTTCCTCCTGCCAGAGCCTCTCGCCCTGGGCCTGGCGTCATGGGGGATCTACGCGTGGGAGCGCAACAGATTCCTCCTCGCGGGAGTCCTCATGACCCTCGCCGCGATGACACGCGAGACCATGCTCATCGCGTTCGGAGTCCTCCTCCTCGTTGCACTGTGGCAGCGGCGGGGCCGGCGGTGCTGGCGGCGGCCGCACCGTTCGTCGCGGTCACAGCCTGGTTCGGGTTGCTGGCCGCTCGGTTCGGAAGCCTCCCAACCGCCGGAGGAGGCTCGGGGCGCCTGGGCTGGCCGCTCCAAGGACTACGTGAGGCCCTCGCATCCGGATCCGCCGTCGCCGAGAGCGGAAACCTGGTCTTCGCGGCGACGTTCGTCGCTCTCGTCCTGGCCGCGTTCCTACGTAGTCGCGATGATCTCCTCACCTGGATCTCCGTGACCTACCTGGCGTTCATCTCACTGTCGGGTCACCTCGTGTGGCAAGAGGCAGGGTTCGGGAGGATCTCACTCCCCATGGCCGCGTTCGCCCTTGTGGCCATCTTCGCTCAGATCAGCGCAGGGTCAGTTCGGTGCAGAGGAGCAGCAGGCGTGGGATCGACGCGGCGGCCTCGTACTCACTGGCCCGAGCCAGGAAGCCTGGCGGTGGCGCCGGCTCCTCCATGCGGGTGACGGTGAGGCCGGCGTCGGCGAGGGCGTTGACGTAGCGGCTGAGCGGCCGGTGGATGAACGGGATGAACACGCCCTTCTCCACCTCCTCGATGGTCTCGTCCTCGACGAGGTAGGGACCGATGCGCCAGTACTGCTCGGGTGGGTCGAGGATCTGGTCGTCGATCCAACCGCTGTTCGGCGTCTGGAGCAGCGGGTGGTTGAGGAAGAAGAGGAAGCGCCCGCCCGGCTGCAACACGCGGGCGACCTCGGCGATGGCACCGTCGACGTCGGTGATGTGCTCGAAGACGAGGCAGGCCACAGCGGTGTCGAACGAGTCGTCGGCGAAGGGCAGGGCTGCGGCGCCGGATCGCGCGTAGACCGGACCACCGGCTCGCTGGGCCGCCACCTCGACCTGGGCCCACGTGGGGTCGACGCCGATCACCCGACGGGCGCCCACCTTCGTGGCGAGGCGGGCCACCTGTCCCTCGCCGCAGCCGATGTCGAGCACGTCGACAGCACCCGCCATGTGCTCGGCGGCCAGCGGCAGGATCTGCTCTTCGTACTCGGGATCGGCCCCCTCGGAGAACCCGTCCTGCCACCAGCCCGCGTGGGTCTCCCACAGGTCGGCATCGTCGACGCGGTTGGCCTGGCCGTCGCGCCAGGCGGTATCGCTGGGATCAGTCACGGAGCCTCACGATGGTCGACTGGCTGGCGGTGGCGAGCAGCGTGCCGTCCTCGGCCCACTGGTGCACGAGGCCGTGGGCGAAGCCGTTGGCGATGGCGTGGATGCGGATGTCGAGCAGCACCCAGTCGGTGGGCACGGGGCGGGCGATGCGGATCGTGTTGTCGAGGCTGTTGCCCCCGCCGTTGCGGCCGAGCGCGGCGCCAACGCCGCCTGGAACGAAGTCGCCGAGGACGCCCAGCGCAGCGGGTCCCATGTCGATGCCTGCCGGCATGCGCACCCACAACGCCGACCGTCCGTTGGTGGTGGCGTCGGGCTTCGATCCATCGGCCGGCAGCGCGACGCGCTCCTCCAGGCGGCTCATGATCCAGTCGCCTTCCATGTGCCGGTGGTTGGCCCGAGGCGGGCACTCGTCGGGCGCCAGCACGGCGGGGCGCTGCGACCACTCGCCCTCGGCATCGAGCTGGCGCGCACCCAGGGCGGCGTTCACCGTGAGGATCTCGGTGTCGCCCACCTTGGCGATGGCCCGGGCCTGGCTGACCTGGTTGCCGGGGACCACCACCGGCACGTCGATGTCGACGATCGACGGTGGCTGGGCGTAGGAGAGGTACTGCGCCGTGGCCCAGATGAGTGGCCGACCAGTGGTGCCCTCGAGCGCCGATATGGCTGCGCCGAGACCGCACCCCCCGAACAAGAAGTTGCCGGGCGTGCTGATGCCCGGCGTCACCGGCAGGAACCATCGGTTGGGGTTGTGCGTGGGTTCGAGACCCAGCCACTCACGGGCATCCATCGGCCGCCGATGGTACGACGTGGGGATGGCGACGAGGTCGGGCAGTGACCGCGGGCACAACCCGTTCGACGAGGCCCTGTCTCCCCTCCCCCGCCCGCTGCGGACCCTCGCCGTCTGCGTCGTGGCGGCGATCGTGGTGGGCCCTGCGCTCGTCGGGCTCCTCGGTGTCGGGCCCGTGAAGTTCAAGTGGGGGATGTACTCCGATGCCGATCACGTCGGCGTCTCCTACGTGGCGATCGACCATACCGGCGAGCCCCTCGACCTCGATCTGGCGGTGCTCGGGTGGTGGGCTCACGGCGACCACATCACCGAGGGTCCGTTGCGCGAGCTGTGTGACGCCCATCCGGCGGCCGACTCGGTCCAGCGCCTCGTCCGGGGCCGAGTGGTCGAGGAGCACACGTGCTGACGACCTGGCCCGGGCGCCGTCGAGCCGTCGATGTGCTGCTCGGCGCAGCGTTGGTCGCCAAGTCGCTGTCATGGGTCGACGAGGTCCCCACCATCGGTTGGTCGCTCCTCATCGTCGGACTCGTCGCGATCGCAGGACGGACGGCACGGCTCGCGTTCGCGGTGGCGTCGCTGTTGATCTGGACGGCACTCACCACGGGCGGCTACGAGTCGCACCACTTCACGCTGCTCGGGCTGCTGACGGCGTATGCCGCCATGCCTGGACGCTCGGACCACCCAGGGCTCCACGTCACCGAGCTGCTCGCAATGGTCCAGGTGTCCACCGTCTACGCTTGGGCGGCAATCTGGAAGCTCAACCCCGACTTCCTCACCGGCTCGGTGGTCTGGATCGAGTGGAGCACGTCGTGGCTGCTCGGGCCGCCTTCGGTGCCCCAGTGGGTGGTCATCGCGGCCGCGGCGGTGACGATCCTCGGTGAGCTCGTCCTGGCAGGAGCGTTGTGGGCTCGGCGGCTGCCCGCGATGTGGGTCCTCGGGCTCGCCGCGCTCCTCCACGGCGGGATGATCCTGTCGATCGGATCCGACCTGGACACCACCGTGGAGCTGGTGTCGTTCGCCCTCGCCTGCGGCTCGACCTTCCCGCTGTTCTTCAGCCTGCGGAATGGGTCGGTCGTGCCGGCGGGACCAGCGGTCGGTTCACGTCTGCGCCAGGCCTGATCACGGGTGACACCCGGCCGGCGTCCATACTGTGCCCGTGGTTCATCGTCAGGCGGAGGACGCTCTCGCCCCGAGCGTCGGCCCAAGGGACGCACGCTCGACGAGCGCCCCTCGCTGGCCAGAGATCGCGCTCGTCGCTGCCCTGACCGTCGCCGGTCTTGCGCTGTGCCTCCACCGGATCGGGACGACGAGCCTCTGGCTCGACGAGGCGTTCTCGGTGGCCGGCAGCGGCGATCTGGCGAGGTCGTGGCGCGACCGCGGCGGCAGCATGGGCCTCTACTACTCGCTGCTCAGCGTGTGGGCCGAGCCGTCGAGCAGCCCCGGGTGGGTGCGGCTGCCGTCAGCGGTGTTCGCCGCCGCGACGGTGCCGTTCGTCTACCTGATCGGACGCGAGGTCGGCGGGCGACGGGTGGCCCTGTACGCCGCGTCGCTGCTCGTCGTCAGTTGGGGGTTCGTCCGCTACGGGCAGGAGGCACGCTCGTACTCGATGGTCCTGCTCTTGGCGGCGATCTCGTGGTGGACGTTCCTTCGCATCGTCCGCAGCCCAGCGACCTGGCCGTGGGTGGCCTACGGGATCGCCAGCGGCCTGGTGGGCTACGCCCATCCCCTCGGTGTCCTGGTCATCGCTCCCCAGGTCGTCTGCCTCGCGGCGGTGTCGGCGCCGTTCGCCACCCTTCGCCGTTGGGCTCCGGGACTCGCACTGGCCGCCGTGCTCGTCGTCCCCCTGGTCGTCCTCATCGTCACGAGCAGCGGCGCCGAGCCCGAGCGGGTGCCATCGCTGCGGCTCCGGCAGTTCGAGCAGCTCCAGACCCAGTTCGGCGGCACGTTCGCCGTCGGCACGTGGGCCATGACCGCAGGCTGGGTGATCGGCACCGCGGTCGTCGTCCGGCGGATGTTCAGCGTCGCCTCCGGGCCACGCCGCATGGCGTGGCTGGTGCCGGCGCTGTGGTTCTGGGTGCCGATCGCCGGGTTGGCCGCCATCTCCGCGGTGCAGCCGACGTTCGCCGCCCGCTACCTCCTGGGGTCGCTGCCCGCTGCGTGCCTGCTCGTGGCCGCGGCGCTCGACGCGCTCCCCCACCGAGTCCGATCGCTGGCGCTCGTCGTCCTCGTCGCCCTGTCACTCGTCAGCGTCGGACGCTTGTGGGAGAGCCCCCGGCAGGACTGGGCCGCCGTGGTCGAGCACGTCGCCGATCCTCGCGAGCCGACGGTGATCGCGTTCGCCGACCCCGATCTGCGAGTCCCGTTCGAGCACGCTCTGCTCGCCTCGGGTGACACCGACGGCGTGGTGCCGCTGGCGCCGCCGCACTCGTGGGGCGCACTCCCCCGCTACCTGCCGGACGTCCCCCTCGACGAGTTGGTCGACGAGCTGGCCGAGGCCGATGCGCTCTGGGTCGTCGACTGGGGCCACCAGCCCGACTCCGATCCGCTCGGGGGGCGGATGCCTCAGATCCTGGATCACCCCGCGGTCGCCGGATCGTTCTGCCCGGCGAACGACACGCGGTTCGACGGGTCGATCCTGGTGCTCCGCCTCGAACGCTCGACCGGGGTCTGCGACTGAGCTGCTACCGGTCCAGCGCGCGTTCCGGCGGCCCGTGGACCTTCTCGTAGATGGCCTCGGCCACAGCGTCGGGCAGCCACGACAGGGCCTTGAGCGACTCGACCGGGGCCTTCTTCACCGCGGTGACGCCGCCCATCTCCTTCAGGAGCCGCTTCTTGCGGGTGGGGCCGAGGCCGGGGATGTCGTCGAGGACCGACTTGGTCATGCGCTTCGCCCGCAGCTGGCGGTGATAGGTGATGGCGAAGCGATGGCTCTCGTCGCGGATGCGTTGCAACAGGTAGAGGGCCTCTGACTGGCGCGGCAGTCGGATGGGGTCGGCTTGGCCCGGGAGGTAGACCTCCTCGAACTGCTTGGCGAGCGACGCCACCGGGATCTCCTGGTCGAGGCCGAGGCTCTCGAGCACCCGCACCGCCACGCTCAGCTGGCCCTTACCGCCGTCGACCACCAGCAGGTTGGGCGGGTAGCTGAACCGACCTTCGCGCTCAGAGACCGGGATCTGGCGCTCCTCGAGGTAGTTGCGGAAGCGGCGGGTGAGCACCTCCTCCATGGCGGCGAAGTCGTCATTGCCCGGAACGTCGCGGATCTTGAAGCGGCGGTACTCGCTCTTCTTGGCGAGGCCGTCCTCCACCACCACCATCGATCCCACGTAGTCGGTGCCCTGGATGTGGCTCATGTCGAAGCACTCGATGCGCAACGGCGCCGTGGGCAACCCCAGCTGCTCCTGCAGCTCGTTGAGCGCCTGGGCCCGGCTGTTGTGATCGGCGGCGCGGCGCATGCGGTGCCGGGTGAACTCCTCGGTGGCGTTGCGGGTGACGGTCTCGAGCAGCGTGCGCTTGTCGCCGCGCTGGGGGACGCGGATCTGGACCTTGGTGCCACGCACGTCGCAGAGCCAGCGCTCGTAGAGGTCGTCGTCTTCTGAGCGGTTCGGCACCATCACCACCTTCGGGAACCCGAGCGGTGGGTAGTCGTAGTAGAGGCCCTCTAGGACGTTGCCGACGAGCTCCTCGGCGTTGAGGTCCTCGACCTTGTCGATGATGAACCCCTTGCGGCCGACCACGCGGCCACCGCGGACGAAGAAGACCTGTACGGCCGCTTCGAGCTCGTCGTCGGCGATGCCGATGACGTCGAGGTCCTCGTCGCGATCGGCCACCATCTGCTGGCGTTCGATGGCCTTGCGCACACTGCCGAGCCGATCGCGCAGGCGCGCCGCCAGTTCGAACTCGAGCTCGCTGGCCGCTGCGTGCATCTGGCCTTCGAGGCGTTTGACGATGTCGTCGGTATCGCCGTCGAGGAAGTCGCACAGCTCCTCGACGAGGATGTCGTAGGCCTCCTTGTCGATGGCGCCGACGCAGGGCGCCGAGCACTTCTCGATGTGGCCGAGCAGGCACGGTCGGCCCAGGCGCTCGTGGTGGCGGTACTTGTTGTCGGAGCAGGTGCGGATGGGGAACGTCCGCAGCAGCAGATCGAGCGTCTCGCGGATGGCGTAGGCGTGGCCGTAGGGGCCGAAGTAGCGAACGCCCTTGCGCTTCGAGCCCCGCATCACCATCGCCCGGGGGAACTCGTCGTCCATGGTGACGGCCAGGAACGGGTAGCTCTTGTCGTCGACGAGGCGGACGTTGAACCGGGGTCGGTGCTCCTTGATGAGGTTGTACTCGAGCATGAGCGCTTCGACGTCGTTGCGGACCTGGATCCATTCGACGGTCTCGGCGGTGGCCACCATCTGGGCGGTGCGCGGCTGGAGGTTGCGCGGGTTCTGGAAGTAGTTCGACAGGCGTTGGCGCAGCGACTTGGCCTTGCCGACGTAGATGACCCGCCCCTCGGCGTCCTTGAACTGGTAGGAGCCAGGTGCGTCGGGGATCGTGCCGGCAGGAGGACGTTGGACCACGCCCTGAGGGTAGCGAACGGCCGTTCGGTCCAGGCCGAATCCCTTCCCGGACTATCGACTATCGACTAGTCCCCACGCTCGTCCGTTGCCTCGCTGCCCCGTCGGTGCGAGCCAGTCCATTCCCGAGAGTCCGGAAGGAGGGGCTATCCTTCCTGCGTGCGGAGTGGCGGAGTGGCGGAGTGGTCGGTGCTCGGGCGCTGGCGTCTCGGGGCTCCTCCGGCGATCCTAGGGATCGTTGGCATGGCAGTCACCACGCTGGGGTTCATGATCGGCAGCTCACGTGCTTTCGGCTACGACTCGGCCGTGACCGTTCACTACTTCGTGCGAGTCGACTCGCTTGCCGAGGTCCTGACTCGGCAGAACAACTTCAACAACCACCCGCTGTTCTCGGCTTTGTCTTGGGCGTTGAGTCGGGGGTTCGGCTCGAGTGAGGTGGCGATGCGGGCGCTGCCGGCGGTCGCTGCGGGATGCGCGGTGGGAGTCCTCGGCTGGGCGGTCGCACGGCGCGCAGACAACTGGGCCTCAGCCACCGCGATGACGCTTCTGGCCACTAACCCGGTGTTCGTCAGCACCAGCCGGGAGGTGCGCGGCTACTCCATCCTGGTCCTCGTTGCCGTGGCGGGGACCTTCCTCGTCATCGAGGATCGGCCGGGTTGGCTCTACGCCGTGGCGCTCGGGATCGGAATCGGAACCCACCTGTATGCGCTCGGCGTCATGACGGGACACGTCGGATTCCTCTACAGCACGAACCGAGTGACCCAGCGTTGGCGCACGTCGCTCCTCGGCGGGCTCGTGATGGGAAGTGCGCTCTACGTCGGCGTCCTAAGGACGATGGTGCAGGCGCCTCGCGGGAGGGAGTTCCGCCCCTACTTTCCGCTGAACCTTACGTGGGAGCTACTTGGTGGAGCCACGATCGCCGTGCTGGCGACCGGACTACTGCTCGGCGTGGGATCGTGGCACCGTCGCTCCACGGTCCATGCGCCAGTAGCGGCGTTCGCGGTAGCGGCATTGCTGGGCCCCTGGTTGATCCTCCGACCGTTGGACCTCTATCCCCGGTTCTACGTATGGGTTGTACCAGCTGTTGCTATCATCGCGGCTTGCGCGGTCCACCGGCACCGGCGGCTGGCCCTCGTCGCGTTCCTTGCGGGAGGAGTCGCACTCTGGGCCCAGGTGCCCACCTGGACGGCAGATCCTCTCGCTGCGCGGGAGGCGGCGAGAGCAGTTGCCTCGATTGAGGGCGACGTCTGCATCCTCGGATGGTCGGGCGAAGCGGTCATGGCCTACATCCCCGGTGGCGTGCGTCTAGGTCCCGGCGAAGCAGTCAACGGATGTGCAGCCGCGGTTGTGCTGCTACCAGATGAGCATCCGGAGCTCGTGGCGGCCGCCCGAGACCAGTTCGGCACCGAGACCGTCCTCGACGGCGCGGTCACCCCAAGCCTGCTCTTCTCGCACGCTTCCGGTGGTCGGTAGCCAGAAGACGAGCACTGCGTGGCCCAGTCGATCGGCCTACACTCCACATCGAGCTGGCCTGGTCTCCAGCACATCAGTTCCGTGACCGACATCCCCGTGGCGTGGCGACCAGGCTGCCCCCACCGGTCAGAAGCGGAACTCCAAGGGGAGGAATCCCGCCCATGTTGAGAATCCAGAACCGCCTACCAGACCGGTACCTCGACGCGTCCAGCGAGCAGCTCGACGAGTGGATCGCCACCGCCAAGCACACCCTCGGCGATCGCGTGTTCATCCTGGGGCACCACTACCAGCGCGACGAGGTCATGAAGTGGGCCGATGCCCGAGGTGACTCCTTCCGCCTCTCGGTCCTCGCCCAGGAGCGTCCCGACGCCGACTACATCGTGTTCTGCGGCGTCCACTTCATGGCTGAATCGGCCGACATCCTCACCGCCGAGCACCAGAAGGTGATCCTCCCCGACCTCAACGCCGGCTGCTCGATGGCCGACATCGACGAAGTGACCGAGGCGTGGGAGTCCCTCGCCGAGGTCGTCGACATCGAGCGGCTCGTCCCCATCACCTACATGAACTCGTCGGCCGCGCTGAAGGCGTTCGTCGGCGAGCACGGTGGTGCGGTGTGCACCTCGACCAACGCCAAGGCCGTGCTCGAGTGGGCACTCGACAAGGGCGACAAGGTGCTGTTCTTCCCCGACCAGCACCTGGGGCGCAACAGCGGCCTCGCCATGGGATACGGCCACGAGGACATGCGTGTGTGGAACCCCCGCCAGGAACTCGGCGGTCTCACCGACGCCGACTGCAAGGACGCCACCCTCCTGCTCTGGAAGGGCCACTGCTCGGTCCACCAGCGGTTCACCACCGACCACATCGACGCATTCCGCGCTGAGCACCCCGACGGGATCGTCATCACCCATCCCGAGTGCTCCTACGAGGTCTGCGAGGCCGCCGATCAGGTCGGCTCCACCGACTTCATCATCCGCGCCGTAGCGGCCGCACCGGTCGGATCGACGATCGCCATCGGCACCGAGGTCCACCTCGTGAACCGGCTGAACGACGAGACTCCCGACAAGACAGTCGTCTCCCTCGATCCCCTGGTGTGCCCGTGCTCAACGATGTTCAGGATCGATGCTCCGCACCTGGCATGGGTGCTCGAAGCGTTGGTCGATGGGCGAGTCGTGAACCAGATCACCGTGGACGCGGCCACGACGAAGTGGGCGAAGGTAGCTCTAGAGCGAATGCTTTCGATCACGTGACCGGCGCCGCCCAGCTGAAGAACCACGGCGGGTCCGTGCGATTGCGGGCCGGATGGTCAAAGACCACGCTCACTGCCGGACCCGGACCCATCCTCGACGTGGGGAGCGGAGCGTTTCCCCACCCCCATGCATCGGTCATCTGCGAACGAAACCTCGATGACAACACCGATCGGCACGGAGCAAGTGCAGTCATCGACGACCGGCTCGTCGTAGGGGATGCCACGAGCCTCCCATTCCGAGATGGCGCGTTCGCTCTTGTGATCGTATCCCACGTGGCTGAGCACGTCGAAGACCCAGTCGCGCTATGTAGGGAACTCCAACGAGTAGCGCACTCTGGCTACATCGAGACGCCGAGCGCTCTGGCCGAGACCCTGCTGCCCGAGCCCTTCCACCAATGGAAGGTCTCGCGTCGCGGCCGGCGACTGGTCTTCGCCAGAAAGTCCGTTTCCTCGAAGCGGCTCGAATGGACCAGCCGGCATCTCTACCGCTGGTTCTACATCGGCCAGGAAGACCGGGGCCGCCCAGTGGTCTCGCTGCCGCCGGGCGCCGCAGGGATGATCGTTGCTCGGATGAGATGGGTGATCGTCGGCGTCCTGAATCGCACCCACGTCCTCCACACCCGAATGGTCTTCTCGGCGGCCGATCCATTCGATGCTGTCGTCGTGGACGATCAGTCCCGACGATCATCCGAGGTCCTGGCCAACTGAGCAGCGATCTCGTCGAGGACCTCCGCGGGTGGAGCGCCTGCACGCCACAGTTCGTCGAGACGCGTTGCAAGGACAGGGTCCCCGAAGGCGAACGTCCTGAGCGCCGTCCGGTGCACGAAGCGCAGAAGGCGAGCTCGACGGGGGACACGCGTAGAGAGGAAGTACTCGACTCCAGCCCAACGCAGCAATTCACGGCGGGTATTCGAGGCCCTTCCGCCCGTGCCCCGATGGTGAAGGACGGTGACATCTGGGGCAAACCCGATATCGAACCCGGCGCGGCGGAGTGAGTCCCAGATGGCGAGATCCTCTGCATACAGGAAGTAGTGCTCGTCGAAACCGCCGACCGACTCGAACGCCGACCGGTCGACGATCAGGCACGCACCCGAGCCGAAGCGCCGCCCGCGGGTGTTGGAACTACCCGCGCGGTCTTCACGGGGGAGATCGCGCCCACGGCGGCGCGCTCGTCGGGCTCTGACGGCACCGACGATCACGATCGCAGACTGCCTCGAGAACGATGGGTACCGGAAGCCCGCCGGACGGTGAGACATTCCTGTCCGTATGCCAGGCGCGACGACTCCTGGCGAGGTCTGGGAGCGCAGGCGAGCGTGGAGCGCTCGCAGACCAGCCTCGTCAATTTCCACGTCAGGGTTATGGAAGCACACTGCGTCGATGTGGGGGGGGAGCTGCTGCACGCCGAGGTTGCACGCACGCCCGAAGCCTAGGTTCGCCCCGCTGTCCACCACCGTGCCGGGCCCGTCGTAGGTAGAGCTGTTGTCGACCACCACGACCTCGGCGCCCCAAGAAGTGAGGAGCGCCACACGGTCACGGATCAGGTCTTCACCGTGGTGATTCACCAGCACCACCCCTAGTCGCGTGAGCTCCGACGTTCCCGAGTCGATCACACGGTCACCTTCCGAGAGTCGGGATGGCCGGCGTGAGAGCCACGGACAACAGGATGCTTACCATCGCCGCCGGGATCATCCACGGCGGCACGGCGAGACCCGCCCGGCGGGTAGCCACAACGTGAAGGGCAGCGGCGCCGACGATGGCTGCGACGGATGTGGCGACGACGAACGTCGGGAACCCGGCGATTGCTCCGCAGAGCACGGCACCGGCTGTCCCGAGGAGTCGGACAACTTCCCACCGAACGAGCGAGCCACCGTGGTCGGTGCCGACAGCCAGCGAGCCGGCGACCCCGAGGAGGAATCGCCACGGAGCGCCGATGGACACGACGACGAGAACAGGAACGACATCGCGCCAGCGCTCGCCGAGCACCGCGGGTAGGAGCGGGGCGCCGGCAGCAGATGCCACGGCCCCGACGACGCCCACTGCGAAGAGAACCGACACGTAGCGGAGGTAGCGCGCACCGAGAGCAGCTCCCGACGTGCGGCCGAAGTCCACCAACGACAATCGCGAGGCGACGTTCGCGATCTGGGCCTGGAGAGCGCTGCCAACCCGATAGGCGAGTGTGTAGACGCCAAGCGGGCCCGCCCCGATCAGGAGCCACACGACCAAGTAGTCGACATTGGCGGTGCTGAATGTCAGAGATTGGCTGATCAGGAGGTCGACCGGCCAGGCGGTCGACCCGTCCTCGCTGAACCGATCGTTGACCCGCCGGATGGAAAGGACCTCGACCGCGCTCTTCATACACAGGGCGAGGGCCACTCCGAGGAGGCTGGCGGGCCCGAACGTCACGATGGCGAGAAGCGTCACCGCACCGAGCACCTCCGCACGTGCGAGGTCCGCCGTCCAGCCTGCGTTCAGCGCTGCAGCCTTGGCGATGAACGCCTCCCCAGCTACGAACCAGAGAACACCCACGGCGAGACCGAGCCACCCCCAACTCCCGCCAGCGATCGCGCCTCCCACCGCTAGGAGGGTCAGGACGAAGAGGTTCAGCAACCGGACTTGACGGCGCATTCGCGCCGACAGCCGATCCTCAGGCGCGAGACGCATCACGGCGAGGCCGACACCCCAGTGAGCGAGGGTGATGGCCAGCGAATTGGCGACGAAGAGAAGCCCGGCCCGTCCAAACGTGCTCATGTCCAACCGCGCCGCGAGGATCAGAGTGGAGAGCCCGAGCGCACCCTGATCCGCCAAACGACCGACCAGGAGGTCACGCGCGGGGCTCGCCGTCCAGATACGGGGGATCACGTCGCCCAGCGCGATTTGAGCAACTCGGCCCACGCGCCGTAAAGCCACCCGACCGAGGTCGCCCCCATCGCTGCGACGGCGTGCACGCGGCCTATCGCACTCGTATCGGGGCCGGACGACCCCGCCCCTTCAATCACGACCGCTCCTGTCACACCAGCCAATAGGAGTGCAATCACGGCGCGCCGGCCGGCCGCCGCCGCTCCGGCCGCCACGGCGAGGCCGATGGGAAGCGTCGCGAGGAAGGCCATCTGGCGCGGTTGGGGCGGATCACCGGTCGTACGCCAATACCGAACCTTCCAGCGCCCGAAGCGGACGTACTGGCGGAAGAGCGAACGGATGTCCTTTCGGGGGATGTACTCCACCACGAGGCGCTCGTCGAACCAGACGAGGCCCCTCGCCGCCATCCGCCGATTGAGCTCGAAGTCCTGGTTGGTGTCGAAGACCTCGTTCCACCCTCCGACACGACGAAGTTCATCGGTGCGGAAGGCACCGAGGTAGACGGTCTCGGCCGGGCCGCTCGGTGCCCCTCGGCGGTAACGCGAGAGACCCATCGAGTAGCGATTGTTGAGGGCTCTGGCGATCCCCGACGCACTGGCACTGGAATCGCGGGCGACTGATAGCTGACGGCCACCCACGACGATCACGTCCGGTCGGCTTTCGAGAGAGTCGACGCACACCTCCACGTATTCCCGGCGAGGCCGGCTCCTGGCATCGATGCGACAGAGGATCCGACCTCGCGCCGCTTCAAGACCGATGTTCAGGCTGGTTGGCGTGGTCCCCAGTGGGTTTTCGAGCACGGCCCACGACGCGATACCTGACAGGCTGAGCAGCTCTCGAGCGATGCCGGCCGTCCGGTCGTCCGAGGCTCCGTCCACGACGACCACTTCCATCTCGTCGAGGGGGTAGGACTGCCCGAGCACCGCTCGGAGGGCGTCCGCGATGTCGGTTTCCTCGTTGCGTGCCGGTATGAGGATCGTGACGGACGGCGCGCTCATCGGCCGCCGCCCGAGCCGAGGTGACGCAACGTCCGAGCGACGATCCGAGCATCGAAGGCGAACCCCTGTCGACGCAGGTAGAAGAACTCGTACTGCAGCTTCTGCAGGGCATCGCGCTCGTCACCGGCGTAGCCGTACTTCACCTGGGCCCAACCCGTGAGACCGGGACGGACCAAGTGCCGGAGTCGGTAGAAGGGCAGCTTCTCAGCCAACTCCTCGACATACCGCGTTTGTTCCGGACGCGGACCGACGAGCGACAGGTCGCCCCGTACGATGTTGACCGCCTGCGGGAGCTCATCGAGGTGAGCCACCCTCAGCATCCGACCGAAGGGAGTGATGCGTGGATCAGAGTCGGTGGTCCACTCGTTGTCGTCCGAGCCGGCCGTCATGGTCCGAAACTTGAGGATCGTGAACGTTGAACCGCCCTTCCCGACACGCTCCTGGCGGAAGAGCAAGGGTCCACGATTCCCGAGCAGATTCCCGACGAGGACGAAGGGAACCGCAACGAGGAGAGCAGCGCAGCCCACCACTCCTGCGCCGATGTCGAACACGCGCTTCATCCGGGCGTACCGCGCCCGGTGGAGCTCGCCGACGTCGAAGAGGAGGGACACCCGCTCGAGCTCCGAGATCGGCAGCTTGCCGAGCCACTCCTCGTAGAACAGCGACAGGGTTCGCACCCGTACCCCTCGCTCGTGCCCAGATGCAGCCTGCGCCACGATTCCCGGCTCGGCCTGGGCGCTCACGTCGAGGACGAGCAAGTTAGCGCGGGTCGCGTCCAACCGCTCGATGAGCGAAGGCTCGCCACCCTCACCGACGAGCTCGGAAACGGTTGCGGCAGCGAGGAGCACAGCGGGCCGTTCGAGCCCTTCATGGAGATCCTCTTGGAGCTGCGCCGCCTCGGCGACCCCGCCCACGAAGAAGACGCGCTCGCGCTGGGCGGCGCGCTGCATGGTGCGCATCCCGAGAGCTCCGACGGCTCCCAGAACCGGCACCAAGACGAGCGCGGACCCGAAGACGACGAAGCGGGGAAGAAGCGCGTCACCGAGCACCAACTGGGCTGCGGATACGCCCCCCACGCCGATGACGACGGCGACCAGCGCGCTGGTGAAGGCGGCACGGATGGTCCGGACCAAGGCCGGCAAGCCCACTGCGTATGCGGCCACCCAGATCAGCACGATGAAGGCCGCCGCCCAGGTCAACCGGGACGAGGAGGTGAAGTCGTATGAGTCGACCGCCACCACCGACGCATGCACCTTGCTGAGGCCGAGCACCACGGCGGGTATGGCGAGAACGTGCAGTAGGCGGGTGAGATGCGCCACCTATCCCCTCCTCACCGTCATCTCGTGATGAACCATCTGCTCTCCATCGGCCGCACGCACCCATCAGTGAGCGCGTCGCGCAGGCCAACCGAGCAGCATCAACGATCACCGTCGAGCAGCGGCGCCAGGAACTGACCGGTGTAGCTCTCCGGGGTCTTCGCCACCAGCTCGGGGGTGCCCTCCACCACCACCGTGCCTCCCCCGTTGCCGCCCTCGGGGCCGAGGTCGATGAGCCAGTCGGCGGTCTTGATGACGTCGAGGTTGTGCTCGATGACGAGCACGCTGTTGCCCTGGTCGACGAGGCGGCTGAGCACGGTGAGCAGCCGGCGGATGTCCTCGAAGTGAAGGCCGGTGGTGGGCTCGTCGAGGATGTAGATGGTGTGGCCGGTGGAGCGCTTGGCCAGCTCGCTCGCCAGCTTCACCCGCTGGGCCTCGCCACCCGACAACGTGGTAGCCGGTTGCCCGAGGCGCACGTAGCCGAGGCCGACGTCGACGATGGTCTGCATGTGACGGGCGATGGCCGGCTGGTTCGAGAAGAACTCGAGCGCCTCCTCGCACGACAGGTCGAGCACCTCGGAGACGTTCTTGTCCTTGAACGTGATGTCGAGGGTGTCGCGGTTGTAGCGCTTGCCCTTGCAGACCTCGCACGGCACATAGACGTCGGGCAGGAAGTGCATCTCGATCTTGATGGTGCCGTCGCCCGAACACGCCTCGCAGCGTCCGCCCGCCACGTTGAACGAGAAGCGCCCGGGCAGGTAGCCGCGGATCTTGGCCTCTTGCGTTTGGGCGAACAGCTTGCGTACGTGGTCGAACACGCCGGTGTAGGTGGCCGGGTTCGAGCGCGGTGTACGTCCGATGGGCGACTGGTCGATGTTGATGACCTTGTCGAGGTGCTCGATGCCCGCGATCGACTTGTGCAGACCGGGCGGGGTCTTGCTCTTGTAGATCTTCTGCATGAGCGCCCGGTAGAGGATGTCGTTGACCACCGTCGACTTGCCCGACCCCGACACGCCGGTGACCGCCACGAAGCAGCCGAGCGGGATGTCGACGTCGAGGTTCTTGAGGTTGTGCTCGCGAGCGCCCTTGATCTTGAGCCACGCGTCGCCCGTCGACCGACGCATCTCGGGCACCGGGATCGATCGCTTCCCCGAGATGTACTGGCCGGTGATCGACTCCTTGTTGCGCAACAAGGATTTGAACGTGCCGGCGTGGACGATGGCGCCGCCGTGCTCGCCCGCGCCCGGGCCGATGTCGACGATGTGGTCGGCCACACGCATGGTGTCTTCGTCGTGCTCGACCACGAGCACCGTGTTGCCGAGGTCGCGCAGGCGGAGCAGCGTCTCGATGAGGCGGTGGTTGTCGCGCTGGTGCAGACCGATCGACGGTTCATCGAGCACATAGAGCACGCCCACGAGCCCGCTACCGATCTGCGACGCCAGGCGGATGCGCTGCGCCTCGCCACCGGCGAGGGTGGCCGCCGAGCGATGCAGCGACAGGTAGTCGAGGCCCACATCGAGGAGGAACCCCATGCGGGCGTTGATCTCCTTGGTGATCCGCTCGGCGATGAGGCGATCGCGCTCGTTGAGCTCGAGAGCCTCGAGCGTCGCGGCCGCCTCGCGGATCGACATCTGCGAGATGTCGTTGATGCTGAACCCGTTGACCGTGACCCCGAGCGTGAGGGGCTTGAGCCGGGCGCCACCGCATGTGGGGCACGGCACCTCGCGCATGTAGCCCTCGATCTGCTCGCGCTGGGTGTCGGACTCGGCTTCGGTGTGACGCCGCTGGAGGTAGGGAACCGCCCCTTCGTACTTCGCCTGGTAGCTGCGGCTGCGGCCATAGCGGTTCTTGTAGCTGACCTGCACCTTGCCCTTGGTGCCGTAGAGCATCACCTTCTGCTGGGCCTTGGTGAGCTTGGCGAAGGGCACGTCGATGGGGATGGAGTTGTCGCCGGCCACCGACTCGATGAGGCGCTTGAAGTAGGGCGTGCGGCCACCGGCGAAGGGGGCCACGGCACCCTCGTCGAGGGTGAGGTCGGGGTTGGGGACCACCAGCTCGGGATCGACCTCGTAGCGGGTGCCGAGGCCGTCGCAGTGCTCGCACGCCCCGTATGGCGAGTTGAACGAGAAGTTACGGGGGGCCAGCTCGTCGAAGCTGAGGCCGCACGTGGAGCACGCCAGGTGCTGGCTGAAGGTGAGCGTCTCTTCGTCGCCCTCGCCCTCCTTGGGGACGATCTGCACCTCGGCCACGCCGTCGGCCAGGCGCAGCGCGGTCTCGAGCGAGTCGGTGAGGCGCCGCTCGATGCCCTCGCGCAACACGAGGCGGTCGACGATGACCTCGATGGTGTGCTGCTCGTAGCGGGCCAGATCGACGGTGTCGGTGAGGTCGTGCACCTCGCCGTCGATGCGGGCCCGTGCGAAGCCCTGGCTGGCGAGGTCGGTGAGGAGCGTGTCGTAGGTGCCCTTGCGACCCCGAACTATGGGAGCGAGCACCTGGAACCGGGTGCCCTCGGGCAGCGTGAGGATGCGGTCGACGATCTGCTCGGGCGTCTGGCGGGTGATGACCGTGCCGTCGTTGGGGCAGTGCGGCACCCCGACCCGGGCGTAGAGCAACCGCAGGTAGTCGTAGACCTCGGTGATGGTGCCGACGGTGGAACGCGGGTTACGCGACGCGCTCTTCTGATCGATGGAGATGGCCGGCGACAGACCCTCGATGAACTCGACGTCGGGCTTGTCCATCTGGCCCAGGAACTGCCGCGCATAGGACGACAGCGACTCGACGTAGCGGCGCTGGCCCTCGGCGTAGATCGTGTCGAACGCCAACGACGACTTGCCCGAGCCCGACAGGCCGGTGAAGACGATGAGCTTGTCGCGCGGGAGCTCGAGTGAGACGTTGCGGAGGTTGTGCTCACGCGCACCGCGGATGACGATCGAATCGGTCACCGGGTCAGGCTATCGCGAGGCACAACCTCATCGAACGTGTGTTCCCCTTCGTCCTTACGGCCCGTCGACGCGGACAGCTGTGGCGACGACGATGCCCCCTTCGGGGAGCTCGCCGTCGAACAGCACCCTCCAGCCAACCAGTCTCGCCGCGTCGTTCTGCGGATGGCTGCTGACGAACACCATCGACTCGTAGCCATGGTCGGCCAGGCGCCTGCTGTAGCGGGAGATGTGGCGCTCCGCCACGGCCACCCATGTGTACTCATCGAAATCAGGCCACAGGATCTGCGGCACCAGTTGTCCCTGGACGAACACGAGTGGGCGGTCGTCTCCACCACCTGGGGGGTGGAGCGTTGCAGCGGCGGCTTCGATGCGTGCCGCCAGCCACCGACCATCGGCATGGCCTCGCGCGAGTTCTTGGAGGCCCATCGCCGCGGTCACCAGGGTGATCACCACGACCGGGGCCATGACGGGCCATCCCACGGTCAGGTCGCGTCGAACTGCGTCGACGAGGACCTGGGCGCACAGCACGCTCACCAGCGGCGTGGCAAGCGAGAAGTAGCGCCACCCCCACTCCACCCCACCGCCCTGTGAGTACTGGGTCAACAACACCGCCGCGCCGAACACGAGGCACGAGCCGAGCAGGAGGACGGTCGCGACGGAGCGCTCGCGGCGGGGATGCCAACCGACGACGAGCACGAAGCCGAGGAGCGGGAAGGCGACGAAGAGCCCGGGGATCGTCGCGGTCGGGCGCAGCGCCCACCCCACCAAATAGGCACCCAACGCGGCCCAGACCATGACCGAGGCGAGATCAGGTCGGCGTCGACGTACCGCGATTCCGGCGCATGCCACGAACGCCGCGCCGGCGACGAGCAGCACGTCACCGTGCGAGAAGGCATCGACGGAAGGGCGGAAGAGGGTGGTCTGGGCCGCGCCAATGCGCTCGGACCAGGTCGCGGAGACGCCGGCGACGGACTCGATCGGTGATCCGGTGATGGCTCGAGTCACCCACTGCTCGACCAACCAGGCCGAAACGCCGGCGGTCAGGACCACCCCGGAGGCGACGGTGGCCGCGACCAAGGTGATACTGCGACGCAGCGCGAGAACAAGCAGCATCGCCACGAGCGCGGCCCACCAGAGGAGAGCCTCGGTCCTGACCGCCGTCGACACGGCGACTCCTCCGCCGCACGCGATGAGTGGAACCACGCGATCAGGCCAGTCCCGCCCTTCGGGAGCCGTGCAGGTGCGGAGGACACCCCAGACCCCGATCGCCACCGCGGCCGCCGCGAGCGTGTGGGCGACGATGAGGAACGAGTCGAAGAACAGCGGGGTGCCGACAGCAGTGAGCCACAGGGCGAGGACAGCGGTGCCTGCACCACGCCGCCGGGCGATGAGTGCCGCGGCCCCGGCCGCGACCACCGTGCCCAGCACGGACAACATGGTGAAGCCGGCCCTGCCGAGCAGGGTGTGGGCCCCCTGGAGGAGCACCGGGTACAGCGGGTGCTTGGCATACGGCGCCACACCCTTGGTGCCGACATCCCCACGGAGGAAGGGTCGAGCTTCCTGTTCGGGATCGAGTTCGGCCAGCGGATACTGGTGGAACCACGAACCATCGTCGAGCGCAAGCGCCTGCAACGCAGCTGCGCCCTCGTCACTGAAGTACGAGTAGTGCGGGCCAATGGACACATGCGCGAGGCCGAGGACCAGCGCGACGATCAGGAGGTGGAGCGGGATGCGGAGCAGGCGCGGCCGCTGTTCAGCCAACGGCGTCATCTGTGCCCGAGTACTCGGTCAGCCTGAACATGCCGAAGAAGCCGGGAACCGGAGTGGACTCACCTGCCTCGAAGCCAGCGATGGTCGGAAGTGGTCCATCGCGAGCGTCCAGAAGAAACCAGCTGTCGTACCCCGCCTCCTCGAGCAGGGCAGACGCAGAGGCGCGGCCGCTCGAGCCGGACGTGGACAGCCACGGGGAGTCGGCGTCGAACCAAGTGCTCACCTCACGGAGCCAGAACCCCTGATCGGAGATGAGCGGTGCGTCGCGATGCTGGGCGAGGAACTCCCCCACCTCGGCGACCTCGTGGGTCCGCTGGCTCATCCACGCGGCGCCGAACACGGTGATGACCACGGCCCCGCCGACGAACACCACTCGACGGACGCGATCGAGCGACGCCAGGGCGGCGCAACCAACCGCTCCGGCGATGACCCCGGCGGGCAGCAGGTAGCGCGCCCCCCACTGCGGCGTTGCTCCGCCGGTGTACTGCGTGAGCCACACCAGCGGTAGCGACACGGCGACGATGGCCAGCGGCAGACGGGCCGAGGGGCTCCGCCAACCGGCGGCCAACCCGAGCACTGCGACGGGTGTGGCCGCGGCGAGCCCTGGGACGAATCCGAGCCCATCGACGATGCGCATCGTGTACAGCACTGCGATGACAGCCACCGCGACAACGACGTGGCGTTGCTCGGGGACTCGCACCCAACCGAGCCAGCCGAGCGCGAGGGCGAGCACCAGTCCGAACAGCAACATCGTGGGCTGACTGGTGGGGAAGAGACCCCAACCTGTGATGGCGGCCTCGCGGACCCGCAGCGCGAGATCGCCCCCCGCTGCCCCCGCGGTGCCGGTGGCCCGGCCGCCCCGGAAGGTCTCACCCATGAGCGCCACCTCGAGCGCGGCGTTGGCCACGAGGACCGAACCGAGCCCCACGACCGCGGCCAGGCCGAGGCGGATCGGTGCCCCGATCCCCCGACGCGCGACCAGTACACACGTTGCGGTGGCGGCGACGGTGACGAAGCCGAACACCAGTGCCTCGGTGCGCATCGTGGAGGCGGCACCGACGAGCGCCCCAGCGATCAGTCCTGTCCGCAGCATTCCTAGGTCGTCTCGCTTCATGGCGGTGACCACCGCCCAGGCCATTAGACCGGCACCGATGCTGTGCTCCCAAAAGTCGAGCGCGTAGACCAGCACCGGCGACGCCAGGCCGGTGAGCCAGAAGGCCAGCCAGCCGGACCCCGACCGAATCCGGTCGGCGATGGCCCGTGCCGCCAACCCGCACACCACCGCACCGGCGATGGGAAGCATGAGCGACAGGCGGTAGCCACCCAATTCGTAGAGGGGGCGAGCGGCCAGGATCATCGGCAAGCTCGTGGTGTTGACGTAGTGCCCACCGATTTCGGCCGTGTTGTAGAGGGGGTGGAGCTCGGCCTCGGGGTCGAGGGCGGCGGCCCAATAGCCGACGTCGGGGACCCAGCTGTCGTTGCGCACCATCGCCTCGAGGGTGGCCGACTTCCCGCCAGTGTCGGTCCCCAAATAACCGCGGTCGTCCATCACGAACGAGACCGCGAAGAGGATCGCCCCCAGCGCAAGCGCTGCGGCCACCACCCGAACGACGGATGTGGGTGTCGGCACTCCGTCCGCCTGTCCTCGCGCCGAAGCGCTCATTGCCGCGTCACCACCCTCCCCGGTCGGCACCTCGAGCGTCGATTCAAGCACTCGCCCTCGACCGGGAAAACAGGTGCTGTCACACGACCTCGCGCAGCTCTCGCTTGAGCTCTTTGATCTCGTCGCGCAGACGGGCCGCGTACTCGAAGCGCAGGTCGCCCGAGGCCTCGTGCATCTCCTCCTCGAGCGTGCGGATGAGTCGCTCGAGCTCCTCGTGCGGGAGATCGGCCAGCTCGGACCGGATCTTCTCGGCCTCGCCCGGGCGACGTCGGCGGCGATCGCCGTCGGGCACCGGGGCCTTCTCGCTGGGCCGCAGGTAGGAGAGGATGTCGGTGACCGCCTTGCGGATGGTCTGCGGGTTGATGCCGTGCTCGAGGTTGTAGGCCACCTGCACACCGCGCCGGCGGTTGGTCTCGGAGATCGCCCGCTCCATCGAGTTGGTGATGCGGTCGGCGTACATGATGACCCGGCCGTCGACGTTGCGCGCGGCGCGGCCGATGGTCTGGATGAGTGACGTCTCGGAGCGCAGGAAGCCCTCCTTGTCGGCATCGAGGATGGTGACGAGCTGCACCTCGGGGAGGTCGAGCCCCTCTCGCAGCAGGTGGATGCCGACGAGCACGTCGAACTCGCCGAGCCGGAGGTCGCGCAGGATCTCGATGCGCTGGATGGTGTCGACCTCGCTGTGCAGGTAGCGCACCCGCACGCCCAGCTCGAGCAGGTAGTCGGTGAGGTCCTCGGCCATCTTCTTGGTGAGGGTGGTGACGAGCACGCGACCCTCGGTGGTGACCACTGCGTTGATGTTCTCGATGAGGTCGTCGATCTGCCCCTTGGTGGGCTTGACCACCACCTCGGGGTCGACCAGGCCGGTGGGGCGGACGATCTGCTCGACGATCTGGGTGGAGTTCTCGACCTCCCAGTTGCCCGGTGTGGCCGAGAGGAACACGCATTGGCCGATGCGCCCCATGAACTCCTCGAACCGCAGCGGTCGGTTGTCGGCAGCGGACGGCAGCCGGAAGCCGTGGTCGATGAGGTTGGCCTTGCGGCTGCGGTCGCCTTCGTACTGCCCGTGCAGCTGCGGCACGCTGACGTGGCTCTCGTCGAGCACGACGAGGAAGTCCTTGGGGAAGAAGTCGAGCAGGGTGTTGGGCGGTTCGCCCGGGCTGCGGCCGTCGATGGGCGCCGAGTAGTTCTCGATTCCGTTGCAGAAGCCGACCTCGTTCATCATCTCGAGGTCGTACTGGGTGCGCATGCGGAGCCGCTGCGCCTCGAGCAGCTTGCCCTCGCGTTCGAACTGCGCCAGCCGCTCCTGCAGCTCGACCTCGATGCGCACGATGGCCGTGGCCATGCGCTCCTCGCCCGTCACGTAGTGCGTAGCGGGGAAGACGATGAGCTCGTCGAGCGAGCCCACCCGCTCGCCGGTGAGCGGATCGACCACCGTGATGGCGGTGACCTCGTCGCCGAAGAGCTCGACCCTGACGGCCGTCTCCTCATAGGCGGGGTGGATCTCGATGGTGTCGCCCCGCACCCGGAACTTGCCCCGCACGAGGTTCATGTCGTTGCGCTCGTACTGCATGTCGACCAGTTGGCGCAGCACGGCCCGCTGGTCGTGCTCCTCGCCCACCCGCACGACGAGCAGCTTGTCGCGGTACTCCTCGGGCGAACCCAGACCGTAGATGCACGACACCGACGCCACGACGATGACGTCGCGCCGGGTGAGCAACGCCGAGGTGGCCGAGTGCCGCAAGCGGTCGATCTCGTCGTTGACCGACGAATCCTTCTCGATGTAGGTGTCGCTCGAGGCCATGTAGGCCTCGGGCTGGTAGTAGTCGTAGTAGCTGACGAAGTACTCGACCCGGTTCTCGGGGAAGAACTCGCGGAACTCGCTGGCGAGCTGGGCGGCCAGTGCCTTGTTGGGGGCGATGACCAGCGTGGGACGCTGCACCTGCTCGATGGCCCAGGCAATGGTGGCGCTCTTGCCGCTGCCGGTGATGCCGAGCAGCGTCTGGAAGCGATGACCAGTGTTGATGCCTTCGCTGAGCTGCGCGATGGCGTTCGGCTGGTCGCCGGCGGGCTGGAACTCGGAGACCATCTTGAAAGGCGGCACGCCTGAGATGGTACCCAGGGGGTATGACGGTCTCGATGGGGCGGCGGCTACGAACCGGGGTGCGGCGGGTGATCGAGCGAGGTCAGCCAGGCCCAGCAGCGGTCGACCTCGGCCCGGAGCTGGGTGAGGTCGCCCGAGTTGTCGACCACGAAGTCGGCCAGAACGAGGCGCTCATCGCGGCTGATCTGCGCCGCGATGCGTGCCGTGGCGTCGGCCTCGGTGAAACCGCGGTGCTCCACGAGCCGGGCGATGGCCATCTCGGTTGGCACGTCGACCACGATCACGTGGCCCATCCCTGCCCGCTTCTCGGTGAGCAGCGGGATGTCCATCACCACGATCGCATCCGTGCCCGCCGCGGCAGCCATCCGCGACGCCATCTCGGCCTGCACCGCGGGGTGCACGATCTTGTTGAGGTCGGCCAGAGCGCCCTTGTCGGAGAAGACCATCAGGGCCACGGCGGCGCGGTCGAGCGTCCCGTCGGCCGCCAGGATGCCCTGACCGAAGCGGTCGACCATCGCCGCGAGCACCGGCTGGTCGGGCTGCTGCAGCTCTCGCACGATGCCATCGGCATCGATGAGCACGGCGCCGCGGGCCACCAGGCGCTCGGCCACCGACGACTTCCCCGAACCGATCCCTCCGGTCAAACCCACGACCAACATGTCGTGGGAAGCTACCAGCCGGGTGCGACGACCTCGTCGAGACGTTCAAGTCGGCTTGACACCTGCCGATCCAGAAGGAGGCGGACGACCAGCGTGACCAGAGGGTCAGGATGTCCGGATGAGTCTGACGAGCGAGCGTCCCACCGACGCCGCCACATCTGAGGTGCGCGACACGACCGACAGCGGTCGGCGCCGCCGCGTCGCACGACTGATCCCGGCGCGCCTCCGCAACGCCGGCGGCATCGAGGACCAGGTCGACGCGCTCACCGCCGGCACCTTCGGCGGCGAGGTCGACCGACTAAGGCCGTTCAACCCCGCCATCCTCACCATCCGCTGGGGCGCAACCATCGCCTGTCTGGCGCTGGCGGCCCAGTCGTTCGTCGACCGCGACCTCGACGTCGTAGCGTGGACCTTCGCCGTGGTGTCCTACACGGCGTTCCGCACCATCAGCCCCATCCGGTACGTCGGCGACACGCGCAGCCTCCTGGCGGTCCTGGGCGAGGTGGGCCTCCTCACCCTCGCCGTCACCGGCACCGGCTACTGGTCGTCTCCGTTCGTGGTCAGCTTGGTGTCGGCGATCATGGTGGCCGGCTTCGCCCGCGGCTTCGGGTTCGCGTTGCGCATCAGCGTGGTCGCGGTGCTGGCGGTCGCCATCCCCGACGCCGCGCGCGCCGAGTACGTATGGGAGATCGACGGGGCCGTCTCGCTCGAGCGCGCCGTCATCCTGCTCATGGTGTCGGTCATCGCCGGCTACGCCCGACGGATCTCGGGCGAAGCCGATGCGCAGCACACCCTTGCGCTCGACCGGCTCGGCCGCCTCGCCGACGCCAACGCCCTCCTCTTCTCCCTGCACCGGGTGGCCCAGACGCTGCCGGCATCCCTCGATTTCGACGAGGTGCTCGACTCGACCGTTCAGCGCCTCCGGGGCCTGCTCGACTTCGACGCCGCGGCGGTGCTCATCGCCGACGACACCGACGGCACCTGGCACGTCGCTCGCCGCGAGGGCCTCCGGCTGGGTGACCGCCTCAGCGAGTCGGAGCTGCCGGGGGTGCTCCGCACCGTGGCCGAACGCCGCGAGCTCGTCGTCCGCAACGAGCTGAGCAATGCCCACCCGGGCCTGGCCCCCTCGATGGGATCGGGGATCTACGCACCCCTCACCGCTCGCGGGGCGCTCATCGGCCTGGTGAGCCTCGAGCACAAGGACGAACGCCACTTCACCCAGCGTGACGTCGAGCTCATCAACGGCTTCGTCGAACCGGTCGCCCTTGCCATCGACAACGCTCGCTGGTTCATGCGGCTGCGCACCGTCGGCGCCGACGAGGAGCGCACCCGGATCGCCCGGGAGCTGCACGACCGCATCGGCCAGTCGCTCGCCTACCTGGCGTTCGAGCTCGACCGCATCGTGTCGGCCCAGGCGAGGGGAGCCGAGATCGGCCCGTCGCTCGACCAGCTGCGCGACGACGTCCGAGGCGTCATCGGCGAGGTGCGCGACACCCTGTACGACCTGCGCACCGACGTGTCCGACAACCAGGACCTGGCCGACACCCTGGATCAGTTCATCCAACGGGTGAAGGATCGCACCGGCCTGGAGATCACGCTCTACGCCGATCGGGGACCACGCTTGCCGATCCTGCAGGAGCGCGAGATGTGGCGCATCGCCCAGGAGGCGCTCACCAACGTGGAGCGCCACGCCAAGGCCAGCCGGGTGCGCGTCCTGTGGCGCTGCAACGGCCAGGCGGCGGCCCTCGAGATCGCTGACGACGGCGCCGGCTTCCCGGTGGGCCGCTCCGGACGCCTCGATTCCTACGGGATCATGGGCATGAGGGAGCGTGCAGCGAGCATCGGGGCCACTCTCGACGTACTCTCAGAGCCGGGAAAGGGCACACGAGTGCGCTGCTACCTGGCCCCGACATGACCACCAGATGGGAGATGGTGTGAGCATTCGACTCATGCTGGCCGATGACCACCGGATGCTGCGCGAGGGGCTGCGACGCTCGATGACCGAGCATGGCTTCGACGTGGTGGGCGAGGCGTCTGACGGCGCCGAGGCCGTCGACATGGCCGGGGAGCTGAAGCCCGACGTGATCCTCATGGACGTCACCATGCCCGAGCTCGACGGGGTCGAGGCCACGCGGCTGGTGAAGGTCGCCAACCCGGCGATCCGCGTCATCATGCTCACCATGCACGCCGACCAGGAGGTCCTGGCCGCCGCCATCCGATCCGGAGCCAGCGGCTACCTGGTGAAGGACTGCTCCACCGAGGAGATCGCCGATGCCATCCGCTCGGCGGTGTCGGGCGAGACCACCCTCTCCCCCGCGCTCGCGGCCTCGATGCTCAACGAGGTGCGCAAGCTCGACGCCCCCGACAAGCCCGAGGAGGACCGTGTCGTCACGAAGCGTGAGGAAGAGGTCCTCCAGCTCATCGCCGACGGCTGCTCCACCCCCGAGGTGGCCGAGCGCCTCTACATCAGCCAGAAGACGGTGAAGAACCACCTGGCATCGATCTACCAGAAGCTCGATGCCCGTGACCGCACCCAGGCGGTGCTGCAGGCGGTGCGCATGGGCATCGTCAGCCTGGACTGACCTCGGAGCGTGGCCGAAATAGGCCAAACGTCCTATTCATCTTCTCGCCGAAACTGCCGATGGTTGTGGAGACAGAGAGTCGTGGTCCCCCACATGGGGTCCGGCACCAACCAAAGGGAGTCCACCCCATGCTTACCCAGTTCAACGTCCTCACCGCTTGGATCAAGGCCCACATCGACAGCGACCGTGGCGCCTCCCTCGTGGAGTACGCCCTCCTCGTCGCCCTCATCGCCGTGGTCTGCATCGCCGCCATCAGCTTCCTCGGTGAGAGCGCTTCGACCCAGCTCTCGAAGGTCGGTTCCTCCATCGAAGGCGCCTGAGCCAGCACACGTACGCGAGTTCAAGGGCCGGGTCGGATACTTCCGGCCCGGCCCTTTGCTCGTTCGGAGAGGAGACGCAGTCATGAACGACGCAGCACCTCCGGTGTGCCTCACGGCGATCCACCCCTCGATGCCCAACGCGGCGGACAGCACCCTGGACAGCACCGACCGAGGTGCGTCGCTCGTCGAGTACGCGCTGCTCCTCGCTCTCATCGCGGTGGTCTGCGTGGGCGCGATGTCGTTCCTCGGTGGGACGACGGGCGACAGCCTCTCGACATCGACGAGCAAGATGTTCGTCGCCGACTGAGATCACGCACCACGACAGCGGCCCGGAGCACCAGCTTCGGGCCGCTGTCGCGTCTGCGTCCACGCCGACCGCTGCAGGCAGGTGGTCAGCGAGTGCGTCTACTCGTTCCGCCTGAAGATCGACCAACCGGTCGACCCGTCGTCGGCGGCGCGCTCCGGGTCGATCGGATCGAGCGGCGCGTCGGCCACCCACGCCTCCGAGGTCAGCAGCTGTTCCGACACCGGTGAGTCGGTCTGCCAGACGACGATGTCGATGTCGAAGTGGTCGAGCACCTCGAGCACGCGACGGCCCTGGTGAAGATCGATCATGCCCTCGAGCACCCGCTCGGGGTACATGTCGAAGCGGTCGTCGAAGAAGACGTTCTGGATGGGCCCATACCGGTACTCGAGGTAGTTCCCAACCCGGTCGATGTAGGCCACCCGCTCGTCGCCGTGCGGGAGAACGCCTTCATCGTCCAGCCGGGCGATCTCGGCCATCGGGTAGCTCTCCAGCTCGAGGTGCGGACCGCTGGACAAGGAGAGGAGCAGCACGAGCATCCCTGCGACGGAGACGCCGAGCAAACCCTTGGCCAGCGGAGAGCGCTCGTCGGACCGTAAGCGCCCAAGGTTCGGTGCGGCAGCGGCCAGCAGTGGAGCAACTGCGATGGCGGCGATCGGAATGTTGCGTGCCCCGAGGAGCGCCGCCCCGATGAACGTCGCGGCAGGCACGACCAGCTCCCACCTGCCGACCCGCCGGGCAGCGAGGAACGCCAGCACCAGTTGGAGGAGGAACAGTCGCGCTCCCCACCCGGCGAAGTCGGGAGAACGCCACTCGGTGACGGCCTGGAGCTGATCGGCCCGTCCGAGCAACGTGACGGGGAACGTGAGGATCGTGACGCTCACCGGCGACACGACGCCGCCGAAGACCGTGCCGACCGCCGTCAGTCCTGCGACCCGTGAGAGGCGCGCCACATCGCCCCGATCGATCAGACGGCCAACGAACAGGGTACCGACGAGGACGATACCGAGTGGGAACGAGCCGTGGCTGTTCACCCACACCCACATGAGCGGGACGATCGGCCACAGGGGGCCGCGGTCCGCCAGGACCCACAGACCGACGAAGCAGACGAGTCCGATCATGAGCGGCCGCTCGACCCATAGGATCGCACCTGTGCCGACGCTGAGCGCCGCTATCGCCAGGCGCGGGATCAACGATCGTGCGGCCCGGGTCAGCCACCAGACGCCGACTGCGACCACGGACGCGAGCGCCATGTGCAGCAGCCGCGGACCAGCCAGTCCGAACCCGCGCT
The DNA here is from genome assembly GCA_016649895.1 of Acidimicrobiia bacterium. GTDB lineage: Bacteria > Actinomycetota > Acidimicrobiia > Acidimicrobiales > SKKL01 > Actinomarinicola. The sequence continues at coordinate 35,318 of JAENWR010000018.1, forward strand.
CGAGCACCGCGTACATCAACGAGGCGAGCCAGGACTGCACCGTCCACACCTCGCCAGCAGCGGTGAACGTGTACGGGTCGGTCGACGGGACCGACCCTTGATCGAGGATCAGGCGACCAGTGGCCAGGTGGGTGAAGAAGCTGTTGTCGGAGAGCTTGCCCGCGCCCACGAACGCACCGATGAGGGCGACGACCGATCCCAGTCCGACTCCGAGCGTCAACCGGTCGTGGAGGGTTTGTGGGCCCTCCGCCCCGCCCGCCATGGCCTCCACCACGGGTCAGCTGCTGAAGTTGTCGCGGATGTTGATGATGGCGGGTCCGATGACGACGACGAACAACGCGGGGAAGATGCAAAAGACCATCGGCACCATCATCTTGACCGGTGCCTTCATGGCCCGCTCCTGCGCAAGCTGGCGGCGCTTGATGCGCATCTCGTCGGCCTGCGACCGCAGCACCCGGCCGATGGAGACGCCGAAGGTGTCGGCTTGGAGGATGGCCATGACGAACGAGCGCAGCTCGGGCACGTCGGTCCGCTGCTCCATGGCCCGCATGGCATCGGCGCGAGTCGATCCGGCCCTTGTCTCACCCAGCATCCGACCGAACTCCTCGGACAGCGGCCCCGGAACCGACTGCACCACCCGGTCGATGGCCTGCTCGAACCCGAGCCCCGCCTCGACCGAGATGACCAGCAGGTCCATGACGTCGGGCAGCTGGATCCGCAGCCGGTACTGACGCTCCTCGACATTGCGGTTGAGGATGGCATCGGGCCCGACGATGAGGGCGAAGGCGACCATTCCGAAGATGGCGTGGTTGAGCATGCCCTCCATGCCGAGCGGAGCGACGCCGTAGTGGACGATGAACCAGACGGGCACGAGGGCCACGGTGATGACCCGGATGGCCAGGAAGCGGTCGGCGGCATCGGCACTGGCGTTGCCGGCTCGCACGAGCTTGAGCTTCACCTGGTCGACGTAGCCGACCGGGGTGAAGCGACGGCCGAGCCCGGTGAGGCCGGCGAGCACGGGCTTGAAGGCGCGGTCGGCGAGGGGGACGAGCAGCTCCTGGTCGCGGAGGTTCTCGACCTCGTAGCCGTCGAGCTGCCGCAACGACTCGCGCACCACGGCCTTGTCCTCGGCCTGCCAGAGGAAGAAGAAGATGACGAGCCCGATGGCTAGGCCGACGCCGCCGACGAGCAGTTCGAGCGGGAGTTCAGACATCGACCTCGATCACCTTCTTCATCCAGTAGAAACCGACTGCGGCGAGGATGATGGAGCCCGCCAGCAGGATGTTGCCGAGCGTGGTGTCGAACAGCACGGCGATGTACTCGGGGTTGAGCATCCACATGGCCACGCCGAGCCCGATGGGCAACAGCCCGAGCACGATGGCGCTGATCTTGCCCTCGGCGATGAGGCCTTGGATATCGCGGCGGAGGCGCTCGCGCTGGATCATGGTGTCGGCCACCGTCATGAGGAGCTCGCCGAGGTTGCCGCCAACCTCGCGCTGGATGCGGATGGCCATGACCGCCCACGCAAAGTCGTCGCTCTGCATGCGGTCGGCCGAGGCTTCCATCGACTCCTCGAGCGGACGGCCGAGGCGCGACTCGGTGACGATCCGCCGCAGCTCTTGGCCCATCGGCTCGGAGACCTCGCGTGAGATCGCTTCGACGCCCTGCATCAACGAGTAGCCAGCACGGAGGGTGCCAGAGAGCATGCTGAGCGTGTCGGGCAGTTGGGAGACGAACTTCTTGCGCCGTCGACCGGCCAGGAAGTTCACGACCGCTGGGGGGAGGATCGCGATGAGGGCACCCACCACGAGGGTGGTCACCAGGTTGCCGCCGCTGACCACGAACATCAGTACGAACAGGAGCACCACGCCGCAGGCGTAGAAGAAGAGCGCCTCGGCGGCGCGCAGCGGGAGGTTGGCCCGCTCGAGCATCCCCTCGATCTTCGTCAGCACGCCCTGGCGCTCGGCGAAGCCCTCGGTGATGGTGACGGCACGTTGGATGAACGCCGTCTTGGCCATGCCGGAGCCGTCGTCGTCGTCGAGCGGTGAGCGGGTGCCCGTGTCGGTGTAGGCCTCGAGCACCGAGTTCAGCGAGCCGCCATCGGGGACCATCAGCGAGCCGATGGCGTAGACCGCGAGGCCAGCGGCGAGCACCGCAAGGACGAGACCGATGGTGAACCCGTTGTCGCGGAGGAAACCGACGCCTTCGAGTGGCGTGACCTCGACCGGCCGCAGTGAGCTGGCCCCCGTGGCCACACCACCGGCCACGTAGGACACCGAGGTCGACTGGCCGCCAACCTCGAGGGTGAGGTCGACCGGTCCGGTGGCGTTCGCGGAGCTGAAGGTGAGGAGGTACTGGCTGTTGAGCTCGGTGACGATGTCACCCATGGCGGCACCGATGGCCGACGGGTTCTCCTGGCCCCGGTACGAACCACCCGCGGCGTCGATGACGCTGCGCAGCTCGTTCGGGTTGATGCCGCGACCCTGGAGGCCGAGGGCGTAGACGGCCGCTTCGGCCGAGACGACCGCTCCACGGGCCCGGCTGCCGGGGATCGTCGAGCTGTCGTTGGGCCCGCCGGCGATGACGATGATGTTGCGCTGCTGGCCCTCGGCCTCTTGGAGGAGCCCAGCGGCGATGTGGAGGCCGTTCCAGAGGGCACTTCCACCGGTGGGGGCAAGGCCGTCGACAGCCGAGAGGAGGCGCTCGGTGTTGTTCGTGAGGCGCTGCACCACCCGCCCGGTGCCGCCAAACGACACGATCCCGACCTCTTGTCCTTCAGGACGGTTCCGGATGTACTCGGCCAGTGCCTCGCGGGTCTGGACGAGGGCTCCCTCGGCATCCATGGCGGTCGAGGTGTCGACCGCGAGGATGGTGGCGATGCGGCTGCCGGGGATGGGGGCGACGACGTCGACGTCGACCTCGGTGCCGTTCTCGACGATGGTGGCCGACTCGAGGTCGGACTGGTCGCCGGTGTAGTCGACGATGAGGGTGACCGACGAGGCATCACGACTGTTGACCGAACGGACCTGCAGCCGCGTGAGAGCGTCGCCGTCCTGGGCCGATGCCGACGGGACGACGACCGCGAGCGCAGCCATCAGGACGGCGCCGAGCACCGCCACGAGTCTCTTCACCGACCGACCGCCTTCTGGCCCATCGGCTCCGGCTGGAAGACCTCGGCCCCGAGGCGGATGCCCAGGTCGGCCAGCTTCTCGGCGAACTTGGGCCGCACACCGGTGGCCTTGAGGTGGCCGCGGAAGCGGCCCTTGTCATCGACACCCATGCTGTAGTCGAACATGAAGATGTCCTGCAGGGTGATGACGTCGCCCTCCATGCCCTGCACCTCGGTGATGTGGGTGATGCGACGAGTGCCGTCGCGGAGACGGCTGAGGTGGACGACGAGGTCGAGGGCCGACGCCATCTGCTCACGGATCGCTCGGATGGGCAGATCGAACCCTGCCATCAGCGTCATGGTCTCGATGCGCGACAGCGTGTCACGGGGGCTGTTCGAGTGGATCGTGGTGATCGACCCGTCGTGGCCGGTGTTCATGGCCTGGAGCATGTCGAGGGCCTCACCGGCGCGGCACTCGCCGACCACGATGCGGTCGGGGCGCATCCGGAGGCAGTTCTTCACGAGGTCGCGGATGGTGACCTGGCCGCGACCCTCGATGTTCGGTGGGCGAGCCTCGAGCGACAGGACGTGGTCCTGGTGCATCTGGAGCTCCTTGGCGTCCTCCACCGTGACGATGCGCTCGTCGGACGGGATGAACGACGACAGCACGTTGAGGGTGGTGGTCTTGCCGGTGCCGGTGCCGCCCGAGACGATGATGTTGAGCCGTCCGACCACGCAGGCCTGGAGGAACCGGGCCGACTGGGCGTTGAGGGTGCCGAAGCGGATGAGGTCGTCGATCTGCAGCGGATCGGTGGAGAACTTGCGGATGGTGAGGAACGGGCCACCGATGGCGAGGGGGTGGATGACGGCGTTGACGCGGGAGCCGTCGGGGAGGCGGGCGTCGACCATCGGAGTCGACTCGTCGATGCGGCGCCCCACCTGGCCCACGATCTTGTCGATGATGCGACGCAGGTGCGTCTCGTCGACGAACGAGGCGGTGTCCTTCTCGATGCGGCCCGACCGCTCGACGTAGACACTGTCGGGGCCGTTCACCATGATCTCGGTGACGGCCTCCTCCTTCAGCAGCCGATCGATGGGGCCATAGCCCAAGATGTCGTCGGAGACGTCCTGGATGAGCTGGGCCTTGTCGGCCGCGGTGAGGGGCGTGCGCTCCTGGGCCAGCGCCGACTGCAGCTGCTCGTGCACGCGACGACGGAGATCGTCCTCGCTGAGCCGTTTGTCGTAGAGGATCGGACCAAGCTCGTCGATGAGGTGGTGGTGGATCCGCTGGCGCAGCTCGTCGAGAACTGGGTCGCGGCGACTCGGCAGCCCGGTGGCGGCCGGTCCCTGCTGTTCGTGGAGCCTCTTGTACAACGACATCGTGGCCAGTCCTCAGAAATCGGAGAGATGTGGTTCGGGTGCGGAGCGGGTGGTCAGCGTCGGCGGGAGCGCTTGTCGGAGGCGAGAAACTGCCCGGCGAGGTCCTCGATGGCGCGGCTGACACCCGACTTGGGCGAGGCCATCACGACGGGAGTGCCCTTGTTGACCGACTGCGGGACGGCGATGTCGCTCGGGATGAGCGACTCTGCCTTGATCCCGAGAGTCTTCTCGACCTCTCCGACCTCGAGCTTGACCTTGGAGTTGGCCCGGTTGAGGACCAAGTGCAGCTTCTCCATCGGCGTGTTGAGCAGCTTGAGGGTCTGGAGGCCGATCTTGACGTTCTTGATGTTGGGGATGTCCATGCCGGCGACGAGGAGGACGTCGTCGCTCGTCTCGATGAGACCGAGCACCACCTCGTTGAAGTAGGCCGGCGTGTCGATGATGATGTGGCCGGCGAACGTGCGCAGGAGGTCGATGATGCGGATCATGTCCTCGGCACCGATCTGATCGGCGAAGGCCGGCTCGAGCGGCGCAGGCAGCACGTAGAGGCCCGACCCCTCGTGCACAGCGAGGAGGCTCTGGAGGAGCGAACCGTCGAGCTTCTGGATCGAACCGACGGCGTCGACGATGGTGTGCTGCGGTGCCAGCTTGAGCATGACGGCGACGTCGCCGAACTGGAGGTTGGCGTCGACGAGCACCACCGGGCGATCGCTGCGCTGGGCGAGGGTGACCGCCACGTTGACGGCGAGGACCGACTTGCCCGCGCCGCCCTTGGTGGAGAACACCGTCATGACCCGGCCGAGATCGCCCGCCGGCAGACCCGGCTCGGATGATGCCATCGAACCCCCGGGCACGAACAGCGAGTCGGCCACGCGCTGCACCGCGGCCACGAGTTGCCCGGTGTCGACCGGCGCGCCGAGCACGTCGCGGACACCAGCCCGAAGCGCCTGCTGCAGCAGGGCCGTGGACAGCTCCTCGCTGAGCAGGACCGCACCGACCTCGCGGTGGGCACGGACCAGCTCCTCAGCGGCCGCGAGCTCCGAGCCGTAGGCACACGACGGCCCGAGGACCGCCACCACGGGATGGCCAAGGAGACGAGCGCGCAGCTCACCGACGCTGCCGAAGGTCGTCGCGCTCTCGCCGAGTTGCATGGCGAGTCGGTTGCGCGTCGACTGATCGGCATCGACGACGGCCACGGCGATACCGGCCGGGATCATCGGAACACCCCCATGACGGGTCGGATCGTGTGCGCCCGGATCGGGAGCAAAGGACATGCTACTCCTTGCCTGCGGGCCCGAACGGGGTCAGACGGACGCCATCCTCACCCGGCAGGATCTCGTCGAGGGGAAGCGGCGGCATGGGCACGGCCTCGAAGTCGGGCGGCACGAGCGAGAGGTAGATGCTGCCGGGATCGACCGAGGCGATGCGCTGGGCGGCGTCGGGGGGCACGATGAAGGTGATGGTGCCGGCGCCTGCGGCGACAGCTTCGGGATCAACCGTCTCACCGGGCTGCGGCACGAAGTTGCGCCCGATGGCCAGGATGGGCACCTGCTGGTAGAGGTAGCGGGCCGGCTGGGTGTAGATGGCCTGGTCCTCGTTGGGACCGGCACCTTCGGGCGGAGCTTCGCCCTCGGCCAGCTCAGCGGGAGCGCTGGTGATCATGATGTTCACCTCGTCGCCCGGCACCAGGAGGCCGCCGACGCCACGCACCTGGTCGACCGAGATGGTCATGGTGACGTTGCCGTCGGTGAGGCGCTCGGAGAAGGTGATGAGCGCCGAGGCCGGGTCGACGAACATGCCCTCGACCAGCACCTGGTTGGCCGACAGGTCGTTCAGTGCGACCCTGCCCTCGATGGTCTCGATGTTGGCGGTGGCGTTGGCCGGCAGGAACTCACGAGGGATCTCGGAGCGGACGATCAGCTCGCTGCTGGACGCCTGCTCGCCCGGGGTGCCCTTGGGGATGTCGAGCGCCACCTTGTAGACGGGGACTCGCTCGGCCTGCTCGTTGGCCCGATCTTCGATCCCCTTCACGTAGTTGAACAGCGCGAAGGCGGCGATGGCACCGACTGCGATCGCTGCGATGAGGATCAACGTTCTGCGAGAGCTCACTTCGACCTCGTTCGTCCTGGATTCGTATGGGTTGGGGGTGACACGGGTGGGCGTGGACGGCCACGGGCCGTGACATGCCGGACGGACAGTGCACCGCCGCTGCCTCTCCTTCGGCCGATCGACCTAATTTCGTGAGGAGTTTCCGGCAGAGATCTGACATCGACACGGGCGGCTGCCGTAGAGCGCGGTTGTCGGGCCTGGCGGACGAGGCGGTCGGGCGCGACTGCGGGGCAGCGCCGGAAGGCCGGCATCTGCCCCGCAGTCGTCTATCGCGCTGTTCGCCCGAGACGGCGAGTGTTCGCCTCAGACCTCGTCGGCCTCGTCGGCGGCGTCGGTGTCGGCCACGACCTCGAGATCGACCTCGGGACCGGCTTCAGGGGCGGCAGGTTCAGGATCCGACTCGGCCGGCGACTCGGCCTCGGCCTCGGCCTCAGGGGCTGCGGCTTCAGCAGCCGACTCGGCCGGCGACTCGGCCTCGGCCTCAGGGGCTGCGGCTTCAGCAGCCGACTCGGCTGGCACGTCGGCCTCGGGCGCGTCGGCCTCGGCCCCGGGGGTGGCGGTCGTGAGCTCGGCGTCGGGCACCCCACCGGGGGGAGCCTCGTCGGGGTGCTCGGCGTAGTACTCGGCCCAGGCGGCCTCGGCGTCAGAGGGCGTGTCGGTGGAACCACCGATGTAGTTGCCCTCGTTGTCGTAGGCGTGCTCGCCGAAGTGCTCCTGGTACTCGGCGGCGACGATGCCACCCTCGGCGGCCTGCTTGATCGACAGGCTGATGCGGCGACGCTGGAGGTCGAGGTCGATGATCTTGACCCACAGTTCCTCACCGGGCGTGACGACCTGCTCGGGGAGGTCGACGTGGTGGGCCGACATCTCCGAGATGTGCACGAGGCCCTCGATGCCGTCGCCCACCTGCACGAACGAGCCGAACGGCACGAGC